>JALHND010000040.1 GCA_022843705.1 Burkholderiales bacterium | reverse complement strand
CTCAGCCTTGATGCCGACGGCGGCCCGCTGCGCATCGACAAGGCTTTTTCCTGGGAATACCCGCTGGCGGTGCACGGCATGATGCACAACGTCATCACCAATGCCTGGCGCGGCGATCCGTACCGCATCGACACGCTGCTGATTTTCATGGCCAACATGGCCTGGAACTCGACGATGAACACGGTCGAGGTGCGCAAGATGCTCAATGACCGCGACGAGCAGGGCGAATACAAAATCCCCTTCCTGATCGTCTGCGACGCCTTCCAGTCCGAGATGACGGCTTTTGCCGATCTTGTGCTGCCGGACACCACCTATCTCGAACGCCATGACGTGATGTCGATGCTCGACCGGCCGATTTCGGAGTTCGACGGGCCGGTGGATTCGGTGCGCATCCCGGTGTTGCCGCCGAAGGGCGAATGCAAACCCTTCCAGGAAGTGCTGATCGAACTCGGCACGCGGCTGAAGTTTCCGGCCTTTGTCGACAAGGACGGCGCGCGCAAGTACCGCGATTACCCGGATTTCATCACCCGCTTCGAAACCGAGCCGGGTTCGGGCATCGGTTTTCTCGCCGGCTGGCGCGGCCGCAGCGGCGAGAAGGCCATGGTCGGCGAGCCCAACCCGCGGCAGTGGGCGATGTATGAAAAGAACAACTGCGTGTTCCATCACGTGCTGCCGCGTTCGTACCAGTACATGCGCAACTGGAACCAGGGTTACCACGAGTGGGCGCAGCGCACGCGGCTGCGGCGTTACACCGACCCGATCGTGATCCAGCTCTATTCCGAGGTGCTGCAGAAATTCCGCATGGCCGCCGAAGGCCGCGGGCCTTCGCAGCGGCGGCCGCCGGAAAACCTGCGCCAGCGCCTGATGACCTACTGCGATCCGCTGCCTTTTTATTACGCGCCGCTGGAAGTGCAGGCCACCGACACCACGCAGTACCCGCTGGCCGCGATCACCCAGCGCCCGATGGCGATGTATCACTCCTGGGATTCGCAGAATGCCTGGCTGCGCCAGATACATACTCATAACTATTTGTTTATAAACGAAAAAACGGCAAATGCGCAGGGTATCGCCGACGATGACTGGATCTGGGTCGAGTCGACGCACGGCAAGGTGCGCTGCATGTGCCGGGTCAGCGAGGCGGTGGAACCGGGCACGGTCTGGACCTGGAATGCGATCGGCAAGGCGCAGGGCGCCTGGGGCCTGGCGCCGGATGCCAACGAGGCGCAGCGCGGTTTTCTGCTGAATCATGTGATTGCCGAGGAATTGCCGGACGGCGAAGGCCGGCGCATGTCCAATTCCGATCCGGTGACCGGGCAGGCGGGCTGGTACGACGTGCGTGTACGCATCCGCAAGGCTGCTGCCGATGAGCCGGCGGAGACTTCGCCGCAGTTTGCGCCGGTGCCGGCTGCGCCCGGAACCGGCACAGTGAGAAAACTGTGGCAGGCCTTTGTTGCCGGGAAGGGGGAATTCAAATGACGCAGTTAGCGTTGGTCATCGACCTCAATGTCTGCGTCGGCTGCCATGCCTGCGTGACCAGTTGCAAGGAATGGAATACCTCGGGCGAAGCAGGGTTCATGTCCGACGACAAGCCTTACGACCGCGATCCGACCGGCACTTTCTTCAACCGCGTGCAGACTTTCGAGGTCGGCGAGTTTCCGAACACGCAGACCGTGCATTTTCCGAAATCCTGCCTGCACTGCGAGGATCCGCCCTGCGTGCCGGTGTGTCCGACCGGCGCCAGCTACAAGAGGCCCGAGGACGGCATCGTGCTGGTCGATTACGACAAGTGCATCGGCTGCAAATACTGTTCCTGGGCCTGTCCCTATGGCGTGCGCGAACTCGACGAGCACCAGAAGGTGATGAAGAAATGCACGCTCTGCGTCGACCGCATCACCGACACGAAGCTGCCGGAGGCCGAGCGCAAGCCGGCCTGCGTGCTGGCCTGTCCGACCAGCGCGCGGCTTTATGGCGACATCCACGACGAGGAGTCGGTGGTGTCGAAGGCGATCCGCGAAGCCGCGGGTTACACGCTGATGCCGGAGTGGGGCACCCAGCCGGCCAACCACTACCTGCCGCGGCGCAAGACCGAGATGCGCATCCACGAGGACGAACTGGAGCGCGCCGACAATCCGCTGAAGATCGACGGCCGCAAGCCGAAGCCGGGCCTGCGCGATCCCTCGCTGGACGACGTGACTTCATGGTAGCCGCGGTGCAAGGAATGACGGGCAAGGGTTCGGGGGCAAACTCTGGCTGCTGCATTGCCTGCGTTCATCGTTCATCACCCATCGCTCCTCGTTATCCGTCATGAATCCCGCCTTTTCAGTGATTTTCCTGACCACGCTGATTGGCGCGGGGCAGGGACTGGTCCTCGGCCTGTTCGTGGTCGAAGCGCGCGTGGCGGCGGAACTGCTCGCCGCGCCTTCGGCGATGCTTTATGTCGCGGGCTGCGGGGTCGCGCTGCTGCTGCTGGCAGCGGGGCTGCTGGCCTCGTTTTTCCACCTCGGGCATCCCGAACGTGCCTGGCGCGCGGCGGCGATGTGGCGCACGTCCTGGCTGTCGCGCGAGGTGATCGTGCTGCCGGCGTTCATGGCGGCGGCCGCGGTGTACGGCTGGGCGCACTGGCAGGGAGTGCCGGGCACGCTGTGGATCGGCGGCCTTGCGGCGGCGTTGTGCCTCGCGCTGTTCCTGTGCACGGCCATGATCTATGCCTGCATCCGTTTCCTGCAGGAATGGGCGACGCCGCTGACGCTGGTGAATTTCACGCTGATCGGCTGTGCTTCGGGGGTGCTGCTGCTGACCGCGCTGGCCGCCGCGCTGGACGAGCCGCTGGTGGAGGCCGTCGGCACCTGGGCCATGCTGCTGACCGCCGCCGCCCTGATCGGACGCACTGCCGCGCTGTGGCGCAATGCCCGGCTGAAGCCGCGTTCCACGCTGCAGACGGCGATCGGCGTCAAACATCCGCGTATCGTGCAGAAAGCCCAGGGTTTCATGGGCGGATCCTTCAACACCCGGGAGTTTTTCCACGGCCGGGGGCCGGGCACGCTGCGGGCGGTGAAGTGGCTGTTCATCGTTGCCGGCTTCGTTCTGCCGCTGCTGCTGCTGGCCGGCGGCCTGGCGGTGTCCTCGCCGCTGCTGCTGTGGCTGGCGGTGCTGCTGCAGTTCGGCGGTTTAACGGCCGAAAGATGGTTCTTTTTTGCGCAGGCAAACCATCCGCAAAACCTTTATTATCAGGCGGTCTCCTGACCTCAATCCATTCCGCCTTCAGTGCCGTGCGATGCCGCCGCTCCAGATCATCAGCTACCGTGTCCGTCGCACCTACCATTCAGTCCGCAGCCTGACCCAGCGCGAGAAGGATTTCCTGATCGGCGAACTGCAGCAGGCCCGCGGCCTGATGCCGATCCTGATGAAGCAGCGCAACGGCCAGCGCTGGACCCCGGAGGAGCGCGCCGAACTGCGCGGCCACTTCGGGCGCCTGTCGCGTTTAAGCCCTTACCTCGTGTTGGTGGTGATGCCCGGCGGTTTCCTGATGCTGCCGGTGTTTGCCTGGTGGCTGGACCGGCGGCGCCTGCGACAGCGGCAATCGCCACAGGACTGACTATTACCTGGAGGCGCTGCCCGTGACGAAGCACCTGGACTGGCCCGGTGAGCGCGCACGGCCCCATAACGGGACGTTTTTCCGGCAATGGCATTCCAACATCTGCCTCGATCTGCACGGCGACCCGCGGTTGGCGAAGCTGGCGGTTTTTTCAGACGGCAACCATCACATGGCACTGGAGCAGGCACTGCAGGCCTTCCTCGCGGATCACCCGCAGGTGGTGGACATTTTTTACGCGACCACGCCACCGAGAGTGGTGATGGAGGCGCTGGCATCGGGCGGCATCGCACTGGGAAACCTGACGATTTCGGTGAGGCCGCAGGTATTCATCAGCCCGCCGAAAGTGCTTGATGCGCTGGTCGCTGCAGGCGCCATGGACGCGCACTTTCCCCTTGCGGGCAGCCGCGGCAACGTGCTGCTTCTGCACAAAACGAATCCCAAGGGCATCACGGGCATTGCCGACCTCGCCCGCGACGATGTGCGCGTGTTCCTGTCCAATCCGAAAACCGAAACAGTCAGCTACACGACCTATGTCAACACCCTGGGCGCGATCGCGGCGCGGCTGGGTCTTGTGCTGGACTTTCTCGATGGCCGGCCGCATCCGCGCGTGGTTTACGGCGAGTCCATCCACCATCGCGAGGCGCCGCATGCAGTGGCGGCGGGAGAGGCCGATGCCGCCGTGGTGTTTTATCACCTCGCGCTGCGTTACACCCGGATCTTCCCCGACATCTTCACCCTGCAGCCGCTGACGGCGGAGGGTGAACATGACCCGGGGCAGGAGCGTTCCCGGGTGCACGCCGGCCTCGTCGGGGACGGCGGGGAGTGGGGTGCGCGCCTGGTCGAGTTCCTGCGCGGCCCCAGGGTTGCCGATATCTACCGGCACCACGGGCTGGTGCCGGCCTGACTCTTCCGTCTACTTGAAGTTGATGAACATCGCCGAGGTCCAGACCTTGGCGTCGTCGGTCTGGCGCCCGTACATGTACACCGGCCGGAATCCGTGGGGTCCATTCTTCGGATTGACCTCCAGAACGCCGGAAACATCGCGCGGCATCGGTTCTTCGCTCATCCTCTCCACCGCGAGGAACAGCTCACATCCGCCGAGTTCCCTGCGCAGGCGGCCGTCGCTGGCCAGCAGTTCGGCGCCGGTGATTTCCCAGTCGAAGGTCGGACAGTGGACAAAGGGATTGCCGGCCAGGGGGTCGCCAACCTTGACATAACTGTCGATCCTGCCGTGTACCCGTATGCGGCAGTTCTCCAGCCTGTCGATGTCGACGACGATGCAGTCGGAGTCGCCGTAGGTGTCCGTGCGGAAGCCGATGTCGGTCGGTCCGGCGCGCCAGACTGATTCTTCAGGATGTTCAAAACCGCCGCCGGCAAAGCGGCTGATGGTGCCGTTGATGATGCTGACGGTGCCGCGCCATTCCGCCCAGCGGTAGCGGTCGGGAATACGGGCGCCGCCCCAGCGGATGCGGATGCGCCGCTTCGAATAACCGGCTTCTTTTTGCAGATCGCGATGAAAAATTCGGCCGGTATGGTCGAAGGCGGCGATTTCATCCCAGCCGGTATTGCCCAGAAAGCGGTAGTCGATGCGCGCCGCGCCCTTGTGTGGAAACTCGTCTCCCTGAATGTGCTTGCCGCAGGACAGCAGTCCGGCCGAACGTTCGCCGCTGGATGCCCAGGTGTGGCGCGCGCGCAACGCGCGGCCTATGGTTGCGCGGTCCAGCTTGTCGGCGATGATGCCGGTAATGCCGCCCTTGGTGCCGAACACCTGGGTCCCCGGCAGGCCGCCGCCGGGGCGTCCGCGATGTTCGTCGCCGGAAGCGGACGCGCCGAGCTTGTATCCGCGGGATATCACGTCCTGGTACAACCACCCGAAATGCCCCCAGGCCGAAGTGATTTCGATCAGGCGCTCCAGCTCGGGATGGTGCCAGTCGGGGATGTAACGCCGGCCGCCGACATGCGGCATGATCAGGTGGTTTTCGGCGTCGTCGATGTAAGCTGCCCACAGTTCCTCGATGGGCCATCGCCCGAGTTCGACGCCAGTGCCTTTCATGTCCTCGTTCCAGACAAAAGTCCTGTTGTGTTCGCCTTTGTCGTTGAATGGAAAATCCGGCTTTTTGTCCGACAGGAACACGACATTGTGGTCGCCGCCGGCGGTGGAACTGCCGCACCATTCCTGCACCGGAAAACATACGAACCGGCCGTTCTTGTGCAGTTCGTGCATGACCTTCACGCCCAGCTCCCAGTTCTGGTCGGTGATCTGGAAATCGTTGGCGGTGTAGGTCATGACGTCGAGACCCGCAATGTCGCGCGCGTAGCGGGTGTTGTAATCGGGGCTGTTCGTGCCGACGGTGTCGTGCGAATGCACATGCAGGTCGCCGTAGAACGCCCGTTCGCAGGGGAGGTTCTTGTCCAGGGTGACGTAATGCACGGCATCCTCGCAGCCACGGGCGCCCGCGAGACGCGCCGAAATCTTCAGTTCGCCGGACTGCGCAGGCAGGCCTTCCACGGCCGCGCTGGCCCATCCACTGTCGGGCAGGGCAACAGCCTTCCTGTACACTTCCTTCCCGCCGTTCTCGGCAACGATCTCGACCTTGCTGCCGATATCGACGCAGGCGTTGCCCCACTGGTCGTGGGCGTTGACCCGAACCGGCAGTGTTGCACCCGGCCGGGCGATGCGCGGACCGACCAGCGACAGCGAACGCGGCTCGTCGGGAACGATGTCTATGATGACATCTCCGGGAACCGCCACGAAACGCGAAGTGCCCAGGGGATCGACATAACAACGGAAACGGAATTTGTCCTCGACGAAGGTCTGTACCCGGGTGCCCGGACCGCCGCTGCGGCGGTCCCCCAGCCGGATGATGATGTGGTCACCCGCATTGAGGTATCCATCCACCGTGTCCACGATAATGGCCTTCTGAAACGGCCGCTCGTGGCCTTTCTGGTCGAAGCGTACTTTCAGGGACTGCACGGCCGCCGGGCTTTGGCCGGGCATCAACTCCGTGGCCTGGTATTCCGCTGAAACGTAGTTCGCGCCTTGCGGATTGGTGGTCTGGAACAACGCCCAGTCGGAATAGAATTTGAAGGTGGCTTTGAACCAGGCCCCGTCGGCGACGCCTGAGGCGCCGATTTCGTAGTCGAGCACGATCTCGGTCCAGCTTCCGGCAACCAGACGGTCCACGTTGCAGCTGACTTTTCCGACGAAGGGGCGCGCCTTGTTGCGGTCGTAGAGCCCCACTGGGGCCACGTAATGTCCGAGCTTTTTGCGCAGAGTTTTTTCGTCAAATACAGGTTGTTGTTGCCGGACAGGGTCGGTCATCTTGTTCATGCTTCAAATCCTTGATTTTATTGATAAATTAAACTTTTCCGAAAGGCCAGGGCGCCGCCGGATCCCACACCGGAACGCCGAGGAAGGCGTACCAAGGCGCCATGATCAGAATCCCGTAGGCGATCGCGATCAGCACCGACACCCATCCGACCTTGAAGTAATCGGTCATGGTGAAGGTGCCGCTGGAGTAGGCGATGACGGCGGCGGTGATTTGCGTCGGCAGCAGGTAGGCGAAGGTGTCGGTGTCGGCAACGAGCATCGTGAAGGCCACCGGGTGCAGCCCCAGCGTGGGTGCCAGCGCGAGCAGGATCGGCGCGATCATGGTGATTGCCGCGACGTTGGACAGCATGCCCAGGCGCATGATGTGCGTGCCGACCATGAACACCAGCAAGATCATCCACCAGGACTGGCCGGCGCCGACCGGATGCAGGACCTCGGCCAGCCATTTGGCAAGGCCGGAGGATGACATCGCGGAGGACAGCGACAGCGCGCCAGCGAGCAGCAGCAGCGTGCCCCAGATGGTGCGGTCCTGGACTTCCTTCCACTTGAAGCCGAACAGTCCCGGTATGAACAGCACCGCGAGGCCGATCAGCGCGACGTTGTGCGCAGCCACCTTGTGCACGCTTTCGGTCATCCATGCCAGGGCAACCAGCACAAAAGCGGCGAGAATCAGCCATTCCGACTGCGAAGTGCGGGGTATTTCGGAGTGCAGTTTCTCGATCGCCTGGTAGCCGCCCGAGACGCCAACCTTGCGGGTTCTGAAGTAGTACTGCACCCACCACTGCGTCAGCACGAACATTCCGAGGTAAGGCCACTGCATGATGAACCAGTCGACGTATGAAAGTTTCAGTCCCAGCTGCTTTTCGAAGAGCCCGACGATAACCAGGTTTGGCAAATGTGCGGTCAATATGCACATGCCGCTGATCATCGAGCCGTAGACCAGTGTCTGGATGACGATCGCTTTCTTGCCATTGCGTTCGGCTTCGGTGTCACCAAAAAAATTGGTGATGCCGTTGATGACGGGCAGCAATGTCGCCGCACGGGCGTTGGCGGCAGGGATGATGAACGAGAGGGCGATGTTCACGATGAACATCGCCCAGATGACGCCGTTGACCGTCTTCACCTTCATCCATTTCAGAAGGGACAGCGCGATGCGCCGGTCGAGCCCCGCGGCCTGCATGATGGCGGCGAACAGAAAGGCGGCAAGGCACAGAAACACGACTGGCGTGGTGAATCCGCTGGCTGCGACGGGAAAACCTTTCACTGCTCCCGTCATGACAAGGAGCATCGGGATCAGGAGGCCCGAGATGCCCACCGGCATGGCCTCAAATATCCACATCGTGCAGGCCCAGACCATCACGGCCAGAGCGGCCTTGCCGGACATCGACAACCCTTCAGGTTGCGGCATCAACAGCAGTATGTAGAGGAACAATGCCCAGCCGAGAAAAAATCCGAGCAAGGCTTTGCGAGGGCTCAATCCGGTGGCGACGATATTGCCGCGGAAAATCTCAAAAAAGCCGTTGTTTGTCTCCGCCTGAGGATTCTGGTTAGCCATGGCTGCCCCCGGGGATTGCGCCGCTGCGGCCTGAATTGTCCGGCTCTGTTCTCCGCCTGCTTTGGATTACTCCCATGTGTTCTCCTCCAGAGATTGTGGGATGCGAGACTCCTGTTCGGCAGATGTGGAGGCGCTTTGGTTTTAAGCGGGCGCTTTACACGATTCTTGCCGGCCGGGTAGGATTGAAACAAATCCATTCGGCGCGGTAAGTCAGCCAGCCGACATTTCCAGCAGGCAGCCATGATGTTCCATAAGCCCATTGCTACGTTGGATGATTCCGGAAAAAATGGCGATGCTGCGGCGCACCCTCCCATAGCGCCGTCGAATTTTCTGGACCAGCTTGACGCGGAATCGCGCGGGGATCTCAATGCCCTGGGAAGGCTGCAGCATTATGCGAAGGGCGAGCTGATTTTCCGCGCCGGAGGGCCTGGCAGTCATGTTTACTTTCTGCAAAGCGGACAGTTGCGCATTGGCCAGGTTTCGCCGCTGGGGCGGGAGGTGATCCTGTGGTTCTGCCTGCCAGGCGAGATCTGCGGACTGGCCGAAGTCGCGCGCGGCGGTGGCAGGGTGGTCAGCGCGGTCGCCTGCGTGCCGTCGGAAGTGCTGGCGGTATCGCAGGAGCAATTCAAGCTGTTTCTGAAACTGCATCCGGAGGCCGCCTTGCTCAGCATGCAAGTGCTGTCATCACGCCTCAGGATACTCGGAGAAATGTTCGTCAACCTGGTGTCCGACGACGTAAATACGCGCATCGCCAAGCTGATCCTGAGGTTGTCAGCGCGTTACGGCCAGCGTTCCGGGCAGGAGATACTGCTCAACGTTCCGCTCACCCACCAGGAAATAGCAGACATGGTCGGAACGACGCGCCAGACTGTGACCAGCGCACTGTCGGCGCTGAAGCGTCAAGGCGTACTTTCCATCGACAATCACCGCATACGCATCGAGAGCGAGGAACTGCTTGCGGTAATTGCAGGGCCGCATTGAAATCTGGAGGGGGATCGCATGCTGTTTGTGGCCTTGCTGCTTGCCAGCATATATTTCATCGTGTTCTGCCGGCTGATGATCCATGTACACCAGGCGCAACCGGCCACACCGGCTGCAGGCTTGGCCGTTGTGTTGAGCATGCCCCGGCGCCGGGGCCTCGGTTCGCGTGGCCTGCGCTACTGGCGGCTTTACTGGTTGGGTTGGGTCGCGATGATCCTGATTCTGTGCACGGGATTGCTGCTGCGGTATCCGGCCATGCGGTCGGCATTTTCAAACGTGTGACAGCCCTCTCGTGATTGCCTTCTGGTACCTGCTGATCCTCGCACCCTTCATCGCGATTCCCGTGCTGTGGTGGAATTACCGCCGCAAGCTGGCGCAGAAGGAGGAATTGTCGGGCATGCGCTGGGAGCGGCTGGTGAACACCGCCGGGGTTGATGAGGCACCGGCACCGGCGGCACCCGCAGCAACGCCGGAATACCGGCGGCGCGAACGCCTGCTCGATGCCGGACAGACCCTGGTTTACCTGCTGCTGAAGCAGGGCATGCCGGATCACGAAATCCTGGTCAATGTCGCGCTTGCCGACCTGCTTGATTCACCGGCCGGCAACGGCGGTGCCGGATCGGGACAGCCGCAGCGGCTGCCGGCACAGCATCGTGTCGATTTCGTGGTCTGCAGCAAGGCGATGCAGCCGGTGGTGGCGGTGGACCTGCTGGCGGCGGAAGCGCCGGCAGCGCTGACCACGGCACCCGATTTCAAATCGCAGTGCCTGCACCGGGCAGGGATCCGCCATGTGCGCCTGGTCCGCGGCGCGCTGCCGGCACGCCGGGACATCCGTGCCTGCGTGCTGGGCAGCTGAGGTTTTTTACCTTCAGAGCTTCGAACTGATTTCGCGCCACCAGCTGCCGCCGCCGACCATGATCATCTCGACGGCGATGGTGCCGATCAGCAGCGCCGAGATGCGGCCGACCACTTCCATGTAGCGGTCGATCAGCCGCGCGTTGCGTTCCTTGACGTAGTCGTGTGCGAGCTTCAGTGCGACCACCAGGGTCATGGTCAGCGCCAGCGTGCCGAAAATGACCAGTCCGGAAATGGCGGCGTCGTGGCGGGACCCGATCACCACCGCGGCGCTGACCGTGCCGGGTCCGATCAGGAAGGGCATTGCCACCGACCCGGCGAGGTGTTCCGGGGGGCCGCGGGTGGCGCGGATGGCGTCCACCCCGGTGAACACGAATCGGATGCCGATCATCAGGAAAATGATGCCGCCGAACAGCTGGAAGGAGGCGAAGCTGACCTGCAGGTAGTTGGTGAAAATGGCTTCGCCGCCCCAGGCAAAGAGCCAGAACACCACCCCGCTGATCAGCGAGGCGCGTGCCAGCACACCGGTAAATACCGGAGTCTTCAGATCCGTAATCAAATCAAGAAGATAGATGCTCAGCAGGAAGGGATTGAGGAGGGCGAAGAAGAGGGTGAAGGATTGCAGCAGGACCTGGTCGTTCAGCATCGCGGGAAAAGGGTTCCGGTAACGGGGAATTAATATATAACTTATTGAATATAAACAGAAATGTGGCTTGACCCGAAAGTCATAGTCTATTATAATAGACGCCTTGCAAAAAGTCCTGAATTCAAACTAACTTGTTGTTTTAAAAGACATATACGTGAAAACGCTGTCCACTGTATCCCGGGTGGCTCCAGCGTCGTCAAACTCTCTTTTACGAGAACCCCGCATTATCGACGGCGCGGCCATCCACAGGCTGGTTCGCGCCTGTCCGCCGCTGGACCTGAACTCCCCGTACGCCTACCTGCTGCTGTGCGCCCACCATGCCGGCAGCTGTGTGCTGGCCGAACAGGATGGCGAAATCACCGGTTTTGTTTCCGCCTACCGCATTCCGGATCAGGCGGACACCGTATTCATCTGGCAGGTCGCCGTTGCCGCCGCCGCGCGCGGACAGGGCCTGGCGCTGCGGATGCTCGAACACCTGCTGGCACGGCCGGCGCTGGCCGGCTGCCGCTGGCTGGAAACCACGGTAACCCCTTCGAATGCCGCCTCGCGGCGGGTATTTGAAACACTGGCAACACGTCTGAACGCGCGCTGCGCCGAACGCAGCTTTTTTTCCAAGGAGGACTTCCAGGATCCGCATCACGAGCCCGAGATGCTGATACGCATCGGCCCATGGACAACATGAGCCGGACTGGACCAACCGGGCAGAGGAGAGCCATAACATGAACCTTAAAATATTCGACCGCATGGAATCGGAGGTGCGCGGCTACATCCGTTCCTTTCCGACGCTGTTCGACAAGGCGCGGGGATCGAAGCTGATCGATGAGGCCAACAACAGCTACATCGATTTTTTCGCCGGCGCCGGCACGCTCAATTACGGGCACAACAACCCGGTGATCAAGCAGGAACTGCTGAATTACCTCGAGTCCGACGGCGTGATCCACGGCCTCGACATGGCCACCGTCGCGAAAAAGGAACTGCTGGAGGCCTTCGAGCGCCTGATCCTCAAGCCGCGCGGCATGAGCTACAAGCTGCAGTTTCCGGGCCCCACCGGCACCAATGCCGTGGAGGCCTCGCTGAAGCTGGCGCGGCTGGTCAAGGGGCGCAGCAACATCGTGTCCTTCACCCACGGCTTCCACGGCGTCAGCGGCGCCTCGCTGGCGGCGACCGCCAATGCCAAGTACCGCGATGCCGCGGGCGCGCCGCTCGACAACACCACTTTCATGCCCTATGACGGTTATCTCGGCAAGGGTGTAGACACCATCGACTACCTGGAACGCATGGTCGCGGACCGCAGCAGCGGTATGGACCATCCCGCGGCGGTGATCGTTGAAACCGTGCAGGGCGAGGGCGGTGTCAATGTCGCCAGCTTTGCCTGGCTGCGCGCGCTGGAGCAGGTCTGCCGCCGCCACGACATGCTGCTGATCGTCGATGACATCCAGATGGGCTGCGGCCGCACCGGAAGGTTCTTCAGTTTCGAGGAGGCCGGCATTTCGCCGGACATCGTCACGCTGTCGAAATCGATCAGCGCCTACGGACTGCCGATGGCGATGGTGCTGCTGAAGCCCGAAATCGATGTCTGGAAGCCGGGTGCGCACAACGGCACTTTCCGCGGCAACAACCTCGCCTTCGTCACCGCGCGCGCGGCGCTGATGCATTACTGGAGCGACGACGCCTTCCAGGAAGGGGTGCGGCGCAAGGGCGTGATCATGCGCAACTGGCTGGAGCACATCGCCGCGGACTATCCCTCGGGCGAATTCGAGGTGCGCGGCCGCGGCATGATCCAGGGCCTGGCGTCGACCGATGCAACGCTTGCGGACCGCATCGCCAAGCGCTGTTTCGGGAACGGCCTGGTGATCGAGACTTCCGGAGCCGACGACGTGCTGAAGCTGATGCCGGCACTGACCATCGACGAGAAGCTGCTGTGCCAGGGGCTCGACATCGTCGAGGACAGCGTGGCGCAGGTGCTCGAGGTGCCGCGGGTGCAGGGGCAGGACCGCAAGATCAAGTACATCAACTTCCGGGCCGCACGATGATCGTCCGCAGCATCGACGACATCCGCGGCACGCCGCAGGAGGTGGCTGCGCCCAACTGGGTCAGCCGCCGCCTGCTGCTGGCGCGCGACGGCATGGGATTTTCCTTCCACGAGACCACGATCTTTGCCGGCACCGAAACCCACATCCATTACCGCAACCACCTGGAGGCGGTGTTCTGCGTGGCCGGCGAGGGCGAGATCGAGACCGTCGCCGACGGGCGGAAATACGCGATCCGGCCGGGCGTGATGTACGCGCTCGACCGGCATGACGAACATTACCTGCGCGCGCGCAGCGAGCTGAAACTGGTCTGCGTCTTCAATCCGCCGCTGACCGGGCGCGAGGTGCACGACGACGAGGGGGTTTATCCGCTGGTGGCGGAGACGGCCTGATCCCGAACAGAGGAGAAAACGAATCCATGGTACTGGTATCCGACATCTATCAATCCCGCAGCGACAACGAGGCGGCGATCATCCTGCGCCAGGATCCGGTGGTTTATCCCGGTCCACATGCGAAGGGCGAGTTCGCACTGTCCGAACACCAGTTGCGCAACTATCGCAAGAACGGCTTCATCCAGCTGCGCGGGCTGCTGTCCCGGGAGGAGGCGGCAGGGCTGCTGTGCGAGGCGCGCAATCTCGCGGCAACGAGCGGTGAACGCGGGCTGCCGGAGGCGGTGCTCGAGCCGGGCAGCGACGTGGTGCGCTCGGTGTTCAGGGTGCATGGCCTGAGCGCGGTGTTCGAGCGGCTGATGCGCGACGGCCGCCTGCTCGACGTGGCGCGCCAGATCCTCGGCAGCGAGGTCTACATCCACCAGTCGCGGGTGAACCTGAAGCCCGGATTCTCCGGCAGGGAGTTCTACTGGCATTCCGATTTCGAGACCTGGCACATCGAGGACGGCATGCCGCGCATGCGCGCGCTGAGCTGCGTGGTGCTGCTGACCGAGAACAGCGAATTCAACGGTCCGTTGATGCTGGTGCCGGGATCGCACATGCATTACATCTCCTGCATCGGGCAGACGCCGCAGGATCATTACAGGCAGTCTTTGCGCAAGCAGGAGTACGGCGTGCCCGACGAAACCAGCCTCGGTTTCCTGGTCCAGCGCGGCGGCCTGCAGTCGACCAAGGGGCCGGCGGGCTCCGTGGTGTTTTTCGACTGCAACACGATGCACGGTTCGAACGGCAACATCTCGCCTTTCCCGCGATCCAACCTGTTCTTTGTCTACAACAGCGTCGACAACCGGCTCGGCAATCCCCGCGGCGGCCTGCAGCCGCGGCCGGAGTTCATTGCCGCGCGGGAAAACGCACCAGCGCTGCAGCGGCTGTAAGCGGGCCGGCCCGACGGGGGAGCAGGGGGCCGGGGGCTTGCTTATAATCGGGCTCCGGCACGCGATCGCGTGCCGCACCCCGTCAGGAGAACCCGTTGAGAACCTGTTTCAGTGCAGCGCTGCTGTGTCTCGTGCCGGCCCTTGCTGCAGCCCAGGGCAAGAATCCGGAACTGCTGTTCCAGGAAGTGTCACGCAGCATCGTCACCATCCAGGCACTGGACAATGCCGGCAACATCACCAGCCTCGGCAGCGGCGTGGTCACGGCGCAGGGTGCGGTGGTCACCAACTGCCATGTGCTGGAGGGCGGCGCGCAGTTTTCGGTGATCAGCGGCAAGACCATGCACAAGGGTGAACTGCGCGCAGCCGACCAGAACCGCGACCTCTGCGAATTGCAGGTCTCCACGCTGAACGCGCCGCGGGTGCCGCTGTACACCAACCGGCTGCGCGTCGGTCAGCGGGTGTATGCGATCGGCGCTCCGGAAGGACTCGAGCTGACCATCAGCGAGGGTCTGGTGTCCAGCATCCGCGAGATCGACGGCGCGCAATACATCCAGACCTCGGCGCCGATTTCCTCGGGCTCCAGTGGCGGCGGACTTTTTGATACCGAAGGGCGGCTGGTCGGACTCACGGCTTTCATCATCACCGAAGGCCAGAACCTCAATTTCGCGCTGCCTGCCGCCTGGATCGCCGAACTGACCGGGCGTGGCGGTACCGCGCCGACGCTGGCCAATCGCGATGCAGCCAACGAGCAATGGCAGGCCCGCAGCAATGCCCTGCGCGCGAAGCGTGACTGGGTGGGCCTGCTGGCAACGACGCAGCAGTGGGTGCGCGCAGTGCCGGCCTCGGTGCAGGCCTGGGTCGCGCTGGGCGAGGCCTACCGGCTGGTCAACCGGCCGCGCAGGGCCATCACCGCCTATAACCAGGCCCTGAAACTCGATGGCGACAGCTACGAGGCCTGGCTGGGGGCGGGCAGCACCTACCTGGCGCTGAACCAGTATGACCGCGCGGTGGAGGCTTCACAGGAGGCGCTGCGGCTGAAGGCTGATGATCTTGATGCACTGCTGCAACTGGGGGCATCTTATTTCAGCCAGAACCAGCGTGCGCGGGTGCGTGAAGTGCATGCACGGATCGAAAAGATCAACGGACAGGCGGCGCGCGAGTTTGCAAAGAGGTTTGTAAGTAATTGATTTTATTTGATATTTTATTCATCTTGGGTTGCCGCGCAAACTCTGCTTGACGCTGCAGCAGGCATTACGTATAACGGCGACGCGTGTTTGGTTTCTAAGTACTTGAAAGTTAGCGGTTCCCGCGTGTGCAGTTGTGGTGTACGTACTTTTGGGGCTGTGAGATTTAAATACGATGCCCGGCGCAAGCCGGAAATTACCAATCCTCAAAAGGAAATACATATCATGGCAACCGGTACTGTTAAGTGGTTCAACGACGCAAAAGGTTTCGGCTTCATCACCCCGGACGGCGGTGGCGAAGACCTGTTTGCCCATTTCTCGGGCATCAACATGAACGGCTTCAAAACCCTGAAAGAAGGCCAGAAGGTGACGTTTGACATCACCGCCGGCAACAAGGGCAAGCAACAAGCGAGCAACATCCAGGCTGCCTAAGCCGGATCGAGCTGCAGAAAGACCGGGCGCAAGCCCGGTTTTTTTTCGCCTGCCGCCGGTATCCACTGCACTGCATAATTCCGCCGATCATGGTTGCGGGACACTCTGCTTCAGGGGCTTGGGATATTTTCTGCCGCGTCGTCGACAATTTCGGCGATGCCGGAGTGTGCTGGCGCCTGGCGCGCATCCTGCGGCACGAGCACGATGTGCCGGTGCGCTTGTGGATCGACGATCTGCAGACGCTGCAGGCACTGTATCCCGCGCTCGATCCCGGATTGCCGCGGCAGTCCTGCGAAGGCATCACCGTCTGCCGCTGGCCGCAGGCCGGCCTGCCCGATGCTGATGCGGCGGTGGTGATCGAGGCTTTCGGCTGCGGATTGCCGGAGGAGTGGATTGCAGGCATGGCGCAGGCCGCGAAGCCGCCGCTGTGGATCATTCTCGAATACCTCAGCGCCGAGGACTGGGTGGACAGCCATCACGGCCTGTCCTCGCCGCACCCGCAGTTGTCGCTGCAGCGTTATTTTTTCTTTCCCGGATTCACCACCGCCACCGGTGGTCTGCCGCGCGAGTCCGGCCTGCTGTCGCGGCGCGACGGTTTCGGCACGGCGGCGCGCCAGGCGTTCTGGAGCGAACTCGGGTTTGCTCCGCCGCAGGCGCCGGCGGTATCGCTGTTCGCTTATGCGGATGCGCCGCTTGCCGGCCTGCTGTCGGCGATGGCGGCGGATACCCGGCCGCTGGTGCTGGCTGTGCCCGAAGGTGCCCTGCTTTCTGCGGTACGGGGCTGGCTGGGCAGTGAAGCCGTTGCGGGGCGGGGTCCCTGGCGGCGGGGGACGCTCGAAGTGCGCGCGCTGCCTTTTTTGCCCCAGGCGCGGTACGACGAACTTTTATGGGCCTGCAACTTCAATTTTGTCCGGGGCGAGGATTCCTTCGTGCGTGCGCAATGGGCCGGCCGGCCGCTGGTCTGGCAACCTTACCGGCAGGAGGACGACGCACATCAGCGCAAGATGGCGGCTTTCCTTGCACGTTATTGCGCGGATCTGGCCGCACCTGCGGCCACTGCACTGCAGGCCTTCTGGCGGGACTGGAATGCCGCGGCCGATCCTGCCGGTTCCTGGCCGGCCCTGCGGGATGTGGCGGATGATCTTGCGCGGCACGCCCTGCGCTGGTCAGCAAAACTGGCCGATTCCGGTGAACTGGCGGCTCAACTGGTGGAATTCTCGCGCCGCAAGGTAAAATAGCGCCTTTTTACTCCGGTTAATCGAGGGTGCAGGGATATGAAAATCGCTCAGGAAATCCGCGCGGGCAACGTGATCATGGTCGGCAAGGACCCGATGGTCGTGCTCAAGGCCGAATTCAGCAAGTCCGGCCGCAACGCGTCGGTGGTGAAAATGAAGCTGAAGAACCTGTTGTCCAATGGCGGCACGGAAACGGTGTACCGCGCCGACGAAAAATTCGATGTGGTGCAGCTGGAGCGCAAGGAAGTGACTTATTCCTATTTCTCCGAGCCGTCCTACGTGTTCATGGATGCCGAGTTCAACCAGTACGAGGTGGACAAGGAAAACATGGGGGACGCGCTGAATTACCTCGAGGACGGCATGGCCTGCGAAGTGACGCTGTATGAAGGCCGCCCGATCTCGGTGGAAATCCCGCAGACGCTGGTGCGCGAGATCATCTACACCGAACCGGCGGTGCGCGGCGACACCTCGGGCAAGGTGCTGAAGCCGGCAAAACTGTCCACCGGTTTTGAAATTCCGGTGCCGCTGTTCTGCGCCACCGGCGACAAGATCGAGATCGATACCCGCACCGGCGAATACCGCAGCCGCACCAAGGGCTGATTCCGGTACGTCCGGTCATTAAAAAACGCCGCGGTTTCCGCGGCGTTTTTTATCGGGGCGGTTATTCCCGCACCAGCCATTCGCAGCGTGTGCGGCCTTCACGCTCCGGGGACAGCGCCCGCCACAACCAGTCGAGCAGGGGCGGCGCCTCCCGTTCCAGCCCGAACGGCGGATTGACGATGATCATGCCACTGCCGCGGATGTGCTCGGTCCAGTTTTCCGGATGCACGCTCAGTTCCAGCTGCAGCGTTTCGGGCAGGCCGGCGGCCTGCAGGCTGCGGGCAAAGGCCTCCATTGCGGACTGTGCCATCAGCGGATACCAGACGGCGATCATGCCGGTGGCGAAGCGCGTGTGCGCCTCGCGGACTGCGCGTACGACCCGTCCGAACTCGTCGGCCTGGTCGAAGGCGGCATCGATGAAGGTCAGGCCGCGGCGTTCCTGCGGCGGCAGGAAGGCGCGCAGCGACCGGAAGCCGTCCTGGTTGTGGATCGCGGTGTGGCGCACGCCGGCGAACACCGTCTTCAGTTCCGCACAGTCATCCTTGTTCAGTTCGCAGAGCACCAGGCGGTCGCTGCTGCGCATCAGGCGGCGGGCAATGCGCGGCGACCCGGGGTAATAACGCAGGTGACCGTCGGGATTGTCGGCGCGCACCGCTTCGAGGTAGGGCTGCAGGGTTTCCGGCGCATCGCTGCGCGCCCAGACGCGGGCGACACCCAGCCGCCATTCCCCGGTTTTCTGTGACCATGCGTGATTCAGATCGTAGCGGCCGAGCCCGGCGTGCGTGTCGAACACGCAGAAGGGTTTGTCCTTTTTGGCCAGTGCAACCAGCAGACGGGTCAGTACTGCATGTTTGAAGACGTCGGAGACGTTGCCGGCGTGGAACTGGTGGCGGTAGGACAGCATGATCTCGATCCTGGTTCTGGCGGACGGGTCGGAGCGGGCGCATGTTAGCAGGTTAGGACACAATATTCCCCTCCGGAGGCCCCGATGACTACTTGACCTGTGCATGCGGGCCTGCGTATACATGGGCAAACGAGGAGGCGGGCAGCAGAGGGCCCGTGCTGCACATGCAAAAACAGAACAATGCGCCGAAGGCCGGCGTTGTCATGCTGCTGTCGGCATCGATGGTGCTGGCGCTGGCGGCGGCCGGCGCCCTGTGGCCCGATGAATTCGGCGCCGTGGCGAAACGGCTGCTGCTGTCGACCACCACCAATTTCGGCTGGTTCTACCTGCTGACGGTGTTTGTGATCGTGATTTTCCTGCTCGGCCTGGCGCTCAGCCGTTACGGCAGCATCCGTCTCGGGCCGGAAGGCAGCCGCCCGGAATTCCCGCTGTTCACCTGGATTGCGATGCTGTTCTCCGCCGGATTCGGTGCCGGGCTGGTGTTCTGGGGTGTGGCGGAACCGATGAGTCATTTTTTCACGCCGCCATTCCAGAACATGGCGCCACAGTCGGCGCCGGCGGCGCGGGTGGCGATGGGATATGCCTTCTTTCACTGGGGTGTCAGCCAGTGGTCGGTGTTTGCACTGGCAGGGCTTGGCATCGGCTTCATGCAGTTCCGCAAGGGGCGTGACGGCCTGGTGTCGACGGCACTCGAGCCGGTAATCGGAAATCGCAGGAGCATCCGGACCGCGGTGGATGTGCTGGCGGTGGTGGCGACGGTGATGGGCATCGCGACTTCGCTCGGCCTGGGCGTGCTGCAGATCAGCGGTGGCCTGCAGTCGGTGACGGGATGGGCGGGCTCGCTGAAACTGCAGCTGCTGGTCATTGCGGTGATGTTTGCAGCCTACATGCTGTCATCCACGACCGGACTGCACCGCGGCATCCGCTGGCTGAGCAATGTCAACCTCGGCCTGTGCCTGGCGCTGCTGCTGTTCGTGTTTGTGGCCGGGCCCACGGTGTTCGTGCTCAACGCATTCACGCTGGGCCTGGGCGACTACCTGAACCACTTCGTCGAATACAGCCTGCGGCTGACACCGTACCGCGGCGGCACCTGGGTGCGCGACTGGACGATTTTCTACTGGGCCTGGGCCATTGCCTGGTCGCCCTTTGTCGGCGCGTTCGTGGCAAGGGTGTCGCGAGGCCGCACCATCCGCGAATTCATCGTCGGCGTGCTGGTGGTGCCGCCGGTCATCGCCTGCGTCTGGATTGCGACCTTCGGCGGCATGGCGCTGTACGAGGACCTGAACCATGCGGCGGGCATTGCGGCAGTAGTCGACAAGGACGTCGCGCTGGCGCTGTTCACGCTCTACCGGCAGCTGCCGCTGGGCGAGTTGCTGTCCGTGCTGTCGATCCTGCTGATATTCACCTTTCTCGTGACCTCGGCCGACTCTGCGACCTACATCCTTGCCGGCATGGCGTCAGGAGGCCATCCCGACCCCGGTCAGTCGCTGAAGCTGTTCTGGGGGGCGATGATGTCGCTGATCGCGGCGGTGCTGCTCGCAGCCGGCGGTCTGGCATCCCTGCAGACGGCTTCGCTGGTGGCGGCCCTCCCGTTCACGCTGTTGCTGATCCTGATGATGGCGGCGCTGATCCGGCTGCTGCGGGGCGAAACCCTGCCGGGAAGCCGCAACAGCCGGCAGGAGCCGGCAGCATGAAATCCTTTCGACTGTTTGTTCAACCTGCGGAGAATGAAGATGGGTTTGCAGAGACTGCATGTCGCGGCGCGTTACAGCGAAGCCGCAATTTTCAACGGCGTGGTTTATCTTGCAGGCATGGTGCCGGAGTGCGAAGCAAATGACATCCGCAGCCAGACCGCCGATGTGCTGGCGCAGGTTGACCGGAGGCTGGCCGAGGCGGGCAGCAACAAGGGATTGATCCTGCGTGCGCAGATTTACCTGGCCGACATCAAGGATATCGGCGCGATGAACGAAGTCTGGGATGCCTGGGTGACGCCGGGCACGGCACCGCCGCGCGCGACCGTGCAGGCTGCGCTGTCGGATCCGGAATGGAGAATAGAAATCGTGGTGACGGCGGGGCAGGCTGCGACCGCCTGATCAGGCACGACGGAAAAAAGAAACGCCGCCTTTCCCGGGCGGCGTTCTGTCAAATGGTGGCGGCGGGAATCGAACCCACAACCCGTAACACCTTGTCAGTGCTGAATATAGTATACAAACTGACCAGTCCGATTTTTTGGAAATACCCCCAAAAATACCCCCCAGCGTGATTGGATCGTGATGGGCGTGGTCGTTCATTGGTTGCGGCGGCGCGGCCCCGACCATGCAAACGTCCGCCACCAATGTGATGTCTGCCGCAGGCCCGTCCAGTCCACGCCTGAATCCCACTGAACAGTTGTCAAGCCGATTTGTGGCCTCGATGAGGCCACGAATCGGCGCGACAACGCGGCTTCGCCATGGAAGCATGACTGCGTATTCCATTACGAGAGCAGAGGTGACAGACATGTCTGATCAGAACCAGCAAAGGCTATCCATTCTTCGGCGCAAACAGGTCGAGGCACGAACCGGGCTTGCCCGAAGCACCATTTACCACCACATCCAGGCCGGCACATTCCCACGACCGATACCCCTCGGTCCCCGCGCGGTCGGATGGCTCGAATCCGACGTGAGCAACTGGATCGCCGAGAGAGTGCATCTCGCGCGCACCAATTCGAACCGCTTCACCTGATCACATTCGCTCGTGGGCTGGCACAGGGATGAGGGGCGTTGCCATGGCCTGCCGGCGATCAAGTCGCCAAAAGGCAGTCAGATGTTTCTGCCGTTAGGCGAAGCAGGGCGCTCAGCGGATGGCCGTGAGCCATGTAGTGCCGCTGCGCGCCGCCTGACCGGCTACGCCTCCTTATTCGTCATCGAGCACTAGGCACTTGGCATTGACGAGCGGATCGATCCAGTCTGCTTTGTGCCGCGCCCATGCTATCCACTGCCCGAGCTCGCTGTCCGGTCCGACGTGGCCGTGCTCGTGCGTCGCCCGTGTTTCGACGGCAGCAACGTAGGCGCGAATATCTTCCGCTCTCTTCCAGTCACGCGCCTCCTCCTCGAGGGCTTTTAGCCGTTCGATTTCCTTTCGCCTCTGCTCTTCGCGTTCGCGTCGCCGGCGTTCCTGCTTCTCCCAAATCCGACGCTGCCGTTCGAGATGTTCTTCACGCCGCTTTCGGCGAACGGCTTCCGCCTCAAGCTTGACTACGAATTCGTTGAGGCGCTGCTCGATGCGCTGACGCTTGCCGTCGGCCACGGTCTTGTGAAAATCGCTGTGATAGGTGCCGATGATTCCGAGCTTCAACATGCCCGTGGGTTCGTAGGAGTAGCGGTTCGGAAGATAGGCATAACCGTACTTCTTTATATCCCGGCGTTCCTTCTCGGTGTGCTCACGCTCGGTGCGCGAGATGCTCTCTACGAGACGGATTGCGAGGACCTGGCCCTGGAGCGTCAGGCAGGTACGCCGCTTTCCGTCCGGTTCGATGCGCAAATGCATGCCTCGCGCGT
>JALHND010000039.1:7739-22636 GCA_022843705.1 Burkholderiales bacterium | reverse complement strand
CGGATGGTCGAGGCGATAGGGGACTATGGCCGCAAAACCTCCAGAAGCTGATTGCGGGGTTTACCTGAACCCCGGTTTCCTGCCACGGCCATAATTTTACATAATACACATTATACGAAGTAACGTGTAGTCAAGCTGCTGATTCGATTCACTTTCTGCGGATTCCTGACAAAAGGATTACCGCATGAAAAATGATCGTGTTTCACCCGCCTCGCACTATCGGGTCAGCCTGCGGCATAACGAGATTTGCCTGATTCTCGGTGCACTGGCCGAAACCCTTGAGGAACAGCGTCAGCCGTATACCGGCCTCCAGCTTCGGCAGTTGACGCGCCTGCATCGTCGGCTCGGCGCGTGTGTGCGCGCGCCAGAGCCCGACTATGCGATGCGCGCTGACGGTGCCGTGGTCTGTGCTCGTGATCGTCGCATCGTCGTTGTCCAGGCGCCCAGCCTTGCCGATCAGTTGCGGCAGATGGGAGGCGCGGGTGCCTAAGCGCCGCATGGTCTTGGATGTGCGCTTCGCCAAAACCCGGGGTTGGTCACTGCAATTTGTCCGGCGATTGTGCCGGCAAGGGCTCATCCTCGGGGCGCGTTTCAGTCGGGTCCAGGGAGGGTGGTTGATTCCCTCCCCGGCCCGGTTCCTTTGAGACGCAGGCGATACATCGATGCAGAGAAATTCCGCATGGAACGCCTGAAATCAGCATTGACCATCAAGGCCGCCGCTGAGGTGCTCGGAGTCACGCCGCAAACGGTCAGGAATTGGGAAGCCGGCCGTTCACGTGTGCCCTATAGCGCCTTCAAACTCCTGCGCATTCTGGGCGGCTACGCGCTCCCGGGTCAAGCGTGGCGCGGCTTCTATGTCCGCGGCGATACCCTGTGGTCACCTGAAGGGAAAGCCTTCCGTTCCGCCGATCTGGCGTGGTGGGGGCTGACGGTGGCTATGGCAAACACGTTCCTGGAACAGCGGCGGCGGCTTCGCCCTGCTGGCCAACCACAGGGGTAATTCCGTGGTTCCCCTCTCAGCCCCCCACCGGTGGTCCCTTCCTCCTGTAGACCGCGAAGCGTGGTCGATCAGGCCGCTGCCGGTGATGCCCCCCGCCGTCGACCGGCGGGGGGTGGTCAGAGGATCGATCGTGAGGGCTGTGCGGGGTTGTTCTGTGTCGATTCCAAAGGCGGTGCCGGGCCGGAGGCGGGCGCGAAGCGCCCGCCTCCGTGCCCCTTAACTTGTGTAGAGGACACTTAAGCCATTACCCAATGAAATCAAGGGCTTGCGAGAAGCACGTTTTTACGCAATAACCCAATGAAATCAGATACTTAAGCTGGAATCCAAACAAGTGGCACCATTTAGCACGTAAATGCACGTCACCCAAAAAAGGGGGTAGTATGTTGGACATGGCAGCCCGAAGGTTGAATCTGAGTCTCCCAGCGCACTTCGATGACTTGCTCGCCGATCTCGCCGAGGTCAGCGGTCGCAGCAAGGCGTCGTTCGTCCTGGATGCTGTGGCCTCGTTCGCGGGTCATTGGCAAGACGATTTAACCCGGATCCGCGCAACGGTAGCCCGCCAAGCTGAACCGATGCCGGAGGGCGATGAGCAGGTGGTTTTACCGCCAGAGTCCGGGTCTACCCTGTCGCGCCAGCAGCGGCGGCGTTGGGAGCGTGAACAGCGTAAGAGGGAGAAAAAAGGCGTCTGACCAATGCGTGTGAAATCAATCAGTTGTTACTGTGATTCACCCGCAGAAAGTGACCAAATTCAGAACAGGCGTATCTACACATTATACGTACATCAAGGTGCAATACCTTGATTTAAAAGTCTTCTTTTCAGGCCTGTTCCAGACTCTTATTCCTCGGCACCGGCCCTGCGCAGCACAGCCTCAATATCCGCATGTCCCCGGTCAACGGCATTGCCCAGCGCGGAATGCCCGAACGGAGACACATACTTAGCATCGGCGCCATGTTCGAGCAGCATCAGCAACATGGGCAGATGGCCCTCGCGCGCCGCCATCATCAGCGGCGTGGTCCCGTTCTCGGCCGCCGCATTGATATCCGCCCCCCTGGCGATCAGCATGCGGCCGATATCCACCCGGTTGCGGGCGGCGGCGTAAATCAGCGGCGTCCAGCCGGACTGGTTGACCGGCGCTCCGGCGTCCAGCAGCATTTTGGCAATTTCCGTATGCCCCAGGATGGCAGCCAGCATCAAGGCCGATTCCCCCAGGGGGTTGCGGACATGCAGGCGCGGACGGGCCGCCAGTATGGTTTTGACCACACTGGGCTTGCCTTCGCGGACCGCCAGCATCAGCAGGGATTCCCCCTTGGGGCTGACCGTGTCGACATCCATCCCGCGCCGGAACAACTCGACAATGGCTTTTTCGTCATCCAGATGGATGGCCTGCAGCATGTCTTCATAGGCACCGGCCTGGACTGACGCACTGCTTCCCAGCAATCCAACCAGCACAAACCTCAGAAAATAGTTTCTAATTTTCATTTATCTATTTGTTTATATTGAATAATTTAAAGAAATTACTTGTCGTTCCGGCAGCCACTTCAGAGAATTCACGGCCCTGAAGCCGGGCAATTTCTTCCGCCACATGCCTGACCCATCCCGGTTGATTGGTCTTGCCCCGGTACGGCACCGGTGCCAGATAGGGCGAATCCGTCTCCACCAGCAAGCGTTCCAGCGGCACCTGCCGCGCAACCTCCTTCAGATCCCGGGCATTTTTGAAGGTCACGATGCCTGAAAAGGAGATGTAAAACCCCATGTCCAGCGCACCACGGGCCACTTCCCAGCTTTCGGTGAAACAGTGCATCACGCCACCAGCCTCGCCGGCCCCCTCTTCCTGCATCAGCCGCAGCGTATCCGCAGCCGCCGAACGCGTATGGATGATCAGGGGTTTGGCAGCCTTGCGCGCGGCACGGATATGCACCCGGAAGCGCTCCCTTTGCCATTCGAGATCGCCGTTCAGGCGGTAGTAATCGAGTCCCGTTTCACCGATGGCGATCACTTTGGGATGCTGCGCCAGTTCGACCAGCTCCGCCACGGACGGTTCGCGCAGATCAGGATAATCCGGATGAACACCAACCGACGCATAAAGTTGTTCGTGCCGTTCGGCCAGCGCCAGCACTTTTGGAAAATCCTCCAGCGTGACACTGACGCACAGCGCTTTCGCGACCCCGTTTTCGCGCATGACTTCAAGAACCTCCGGCAAGTTGCCGGCCAATTCGGGAAAATCCAGATGACAGTGCGAGTCGACCAGCATGTCAGGCGGCCTTGCGCGCGGGGTTCACGACAGCGGCATAGGCAAGCAGCACGCTTTCAATGTACAGGCGCGTGTTCAGCGGATGATGGATGTTGCGCTGCTCGCGCACCAGCTTGCGCTGCAAACGCAGCGCCGCCAGCGGCTCGATGCGGCGGGCCACAGCGGCCAGTTCGCGCGCCATGTCGGGGTTGTAGCGGATGCTGCCCAGCATCCGCTGACTGACGATGTCATGGGTCCATTTCTGCATCCAGCCGATGAACCGCTCCAGCGGGAGGTCGCGCAGTGCTTCGGCCGCCGCCAGCGGATCAAAAGCCGGATCGGTGATGTGGGCGAGAAAATCCCTCCGTCCTGAAAGTTCCTTGTTTTCACTCGCCGCCAGCGCCAGCAGCGGCGCGCCCGAACACTGGGCCAGGGCCACTTCGGGCTCGGCCACCCCCTGCTCCCGCAGCCAGGCCAGTGCGGTTGCCGGATCTGGCTGCCCCAGGCTGAGCTGGCGGCAGCGGCTGATGATGGTACGCGGCAGGCGCTGCGGACGATGGCTGATCAGGATGAAGTGGGTCAGTGCCGGCGGCTCCTCGAGGCTTTTCAGCAGGGCATTGGCCGCATTGACATTAAGCGCTTCGGCCGGGCTGACCAGGACGACCTTGCGTCCCCCGCGATGGCTGGATACATGGATGAAATCATGCAGTTCCCGGACCTGTTCGATGCTGATCCACGGACTGGCCTTGGTCTTTTTGGTGCCTTCATCGGCATCAGCATCGGTCTCGCCTTCGGTCGCCGGCGCGAGGATGCGGAAATCCGGGTGTGAGCCGGAATCAAGCCAGGCACAGGCGCTGCAGTGACCGCAGGCAGCTCCCCCGGAGGCAGGCTGTTCACACAGCAGTCCCCTGGCCAGCGCCATGCCGAAATCCAGCTTGCCGATGCCTCGCGGCCCTCTTATCAGCAGGGCATGGGCCAGTTGGCTACCCTGCCCCAGCGCGTGTTCCAGCTCCGCTTTAAACCAGATAGTCATTAATAATCAATAACTTATTAAGATTTATTCAATTCACATTCATTAACGAATCGAATTTTTAATATGTGTTTAAAATCAATATGTTGAAAGTATATTCTGAAGCTCTGCCTGCACTTCGGCGATACTGCGGGCGGCATCGATGATCCGGATTCTTTGCGGGTGTTCTGTGGCCCTCCGCAGATAGGCGGCACGCACCCGCTCAAAAAATGCCGCCTGCTCCCGCTCGAAACGGTCCGGCTCACGAACCTGTCGGGTCCGGGCCCGCCCGACTTCGGGGCTGAGGTCGAAATAAAGGGTCAGATCGGGCTGCAACTGGCCCTGCACCCAGTGTTCAAGGGCAGCAACCCGGTCCCAGGCCATGCCGCTGCCGCCGGCCTGGTAGGCATAGGTGGCATCGGTAAAACGATCACACAGCACCCAGCGGCCGGCGGCCAGCGCAGGCTCGATGACGGTTGCGATATGTTCCCGGCGCGCCGCAAACATCAGCAGCGCCTCGGTGTCCGGCGTCCGCGAGTCATGGCTGTCGAGCAAAAGCCGGCGCAGTGCTTCCCCCAGCGGCGTCCCCCCCGGCTCCCGCGTGACCGTCAGCGGCAGTCCGCGCCCGGCAAGCTGCCCGCGCAGCCACTCCAGATGCGTGGTCTTGCCGGCGCCATCCATGCCTTCCAGGGTGATGAATTTGCCGCGGCTCATTGGCGCGGACGTCCCCGGCGCTGATAAAGGTCCACCGCCCGCTCGTGTTCGGCAAGCGTGCGTGAAAACTTGGATGTGCCGTCGCCGCGGGCGACAAAATACATGGCATCGCTGGCAGCCGGATTCAGCGTGGCGCGCAGTGCATCCAGTCCCGGCAGGGCTATCGGTGTCGGCGGCAGGCCTGCCCGGGTGTAGGTGTTGTAGGGCGTATCGGTGGTCAGATCGCTTTTGCGGATGTTGCCGTCGAATGCCTCTCCCATTCCGTAGATCACCGTGGGATCGGTCTGCAGGCGCATGCCGATGCGCAGCCGGTTGATGAATACCGCGGCCACCATGGCCCGCTCTTCAGGGCGCCCCGTTTCCTTTTCGACAATCGACGCCAGGATCAGGGCTTCCTCGGGTGATTTCAGCGGCAGCCCCTGCGCACGCCGTCCCCATTCCTGGTCAAGATGACGCAGCATCAATTGATGCGCGCGGCGCAGTATCGCCAGGTCGGTCGTGCCTTCGCTGAAATGATAGGTATCGGGGAAAAACCAGCCTTCGGCAGCCGGCCGGGTTATGCCCAGTTTCTGCAGCAGTTCCGCCTCGCTGAGGCTCGCGCCTTCGGCACGCACCTTCGGATGCTCCTGCAGGGCCTTGCGCATCTGACGGAACGTCCAACCTTCGACAAACGTCACCGAGACCAGGGTGACATCGCCCCGGGTGATCCGGTCCAGCAATGTCAGCGGGGTCAGCGCGCCGGAGAACTCGTAGTTGCCGGCCTTCAGTTTCGCCGATTCGCCGCGCAGGCGGGCCAGCAATTCGAAGGGTTCAGGACGGCCGATGATCCCGGTTGCCGCCAGTTGTGCCGACACACCGCGCAGCGAACTGCCCGGACGCAACTCAAAGGTCAGCGGCGACGAACCGAGCGCGAGGTCGCGGTGTGCGTAGTAATACAGCCCCGCGGCGGCGGCCAGCGTAACCAGCACCGCAGACCACAGCAGGAATTTAAACAGCCGGATGATCGAAGGCATCAAGCCATTTTCTCACGAGTGTCGCGACGGGAAACTCCCGCCACCGCAATGCCCCGAATGCGGCCACCGGCCAGACGCCGATCAGGCTGTTGACCAGCATGACTTCCGCAGCGGACTCCAGGCGCCGGCGGCTGACGGTTTCCACGCTGCAGCGCAGGCCGTGGCGCGCGGCGGATGCCATCACCAGTTCCCGGGTGACTCCGGAGACGCCGCAGCGGGAAAGATCAGGCGTCACCAGCATGCCGTTCTCGACGATGAAAACATTGCAGCGCGTGCCCTCGATGATGTTTCCGGCAGTGTCCTGGAGCAGTCCTTCGGCGATTGCCGGATCATCCCACTCGGCGCGCGCCAGCACGTTTTCCAGCCGGTTGAGGTGCTTGATACCGGCAAGCGCCGGCTGTTCGGACAATCGCAGCGCGCACAGCCGGACGGTGACCCCTGCGCTTGCCCACTCCACGGGGTGGGCCGGCAGTGGACTGGCGGAAACAATGCGCCGGGGCCGGGGATTTTCCGGGCCGGCATATCCGCGGCCGCCGCTGCCCCGGGTTACCGTGATCCGCAGGCTGCAGTCCTGTGCGCGCGCGGCAATAGCACGGATGTCCTGGAGTAGCGCTTCGCCTGCGGGCGGCTGGATACCGAGCACCACACAATCGGACGCCAGCTTCGCATACTGAAGCGACCAGCGCGACACCCGCCCCCCGTGCATCGCCATCGTGCGGAACACGCCATCGCCATAGGTCAGGCCGCGATCATCGGCAGGAACACCGGCATCCGGCACCCCGTCAACCAGTGTCATCAACATGGCGCTGCGGCCGCCGGTCGGTGCCGGCGGAAATCAGATCCTGCGGAACACCAGACTGCCGTTGGTGCCGCCGAACCCGAAGGAGTTGGACAGTGCGACGTCGATTTTCATCGGACGTGCGGTATTCGGCACGTAATCCAGGTCGCACTGCGGATCCTGGTTGACCAGGTTGATGGTCGGCGGCGCGACCTGGTCGCGGATCGCCAGCACCGAAAACACCGCCTCGATGCCGCCTGCGGCACCGAGCAGATGCCCGGTCATCGACTTGGTCGAGCTGACGGCCAGTTTTTTCGCATGCGCGCCGAAGCAGTTCTTGACGGCAATGGTTTCGGCGATGTCGCCCAGTGGCGTCGAGGTGCCGTGGGCGTTGATGTAGTCGACCTGGTCGTGGTTGAGGCCGGCGTTGCGCAGCGCATTGTTCATGCAGCGCACGGCGCCTGCACCGTCCTCGCAGGGCGCGGTGATGTGGTGGGCGTCCGCGCTCAGGCCGTAACCGGCCAGTTCGCAGTAAATGCGCGCACCGCGTTTTTTCGCGTGCTCGTATTCCTCGAGCACCAGCACGCCGGCGCCCTCGCCCATCACGAAACCGTCGCGGTCCTTGTCCCAGGGGCGGCTCGCCGCCGCGGGATCGTCGTTGCGGGAAGACAATGCGCGGGCCGCACAGAAACCGCCGATGCCGAGCGGGGACACCGTGGATTCGGCGCCGCCGGCGATCATGACGTCGGCATCGCCGTACTCGATCAGCCGACCGGCTTCGCCGATGCTGTGGTTGGCCGTGGTGCAGGCGGTCACGACCGAGATGTTCGGGCCCTGCAAACCGTACATGATCGACAGCTGGCCCGAGATCATGTTGATGATCGAGCCGGGCACGAAAAACGGGGAAATCTTGCGCGGGCCGCCAGCGAGCACCGCGTTGTGCGTTTCCTCGATCAGCGGCAAGCCGCCGATGCCGGAGCCGATGCATACGCCGATCATCTGGCGGTCCAGCTTCTCCAGATCGAGTCCGGCATCCTTGATGGCGTCAATGCCCGCAGCCAGGCCGTAATGAATGAAGGTATCGAAGCGCCGTGCTTCCTTGACCGGAAGGTAGTTGCCGGCCTCGAAACCCTTGACCTCCCCGGCTATCTGCGAGGTGTATCCCGAAGCATCAAAACGGGTCACTTTCGTGATCCCGGATTTCCCGGCGGTAATGCTCGACCAGGACTGATCAATGCCGATGCCGACCGGGGAAATGATCCCCAGTCCGGTCACGACTACTCTGCGGGTGGTTGGACGCGGCATGATGCAGATAGGAAGGAGCGTCGAACGCCCCATGATCCGTGGGAAATGGGGGAAGGCACCGGCCCTCCCCGCGAACTCAGGCTTTCTGGTGGGCCTTGATGTAGTCCGTGGCCTGCTGGACTGTCGTGATCTTCTCGGCTTCCTCGTCCGGAATCTCGGTCTCGAATTCCTCTTCCAGTGCCATCACCAGCTCGACGGTGTCCAGAGAGTCTGCGCCAAGATCATTGACAAAGGATGACTCGTTCTTGACGTCAGCCTCGTTGACCCCGAGCTGCTCGGCAACAATCTTTTTGACGCGTTGCTCAATATTGTCCATCTGCTGTCCCCTTTCGCGTTGCTTGATGATGTCTGGCAGTGTCCGGATCCGTGACCGGATTCCGGCAACCCCGTAAAAGTGTGAATTTTACCACAAAGTGAATTTAAAAAATACTTTAAAAACAACAAGTTATTACGATTACCGCATTGCCCGCACGAACTGCAGGCGCCGCGCATTCTAGCCCATGTGCATGCCGCCGTTGACGTGCAGTGTGCAGCCGGTCACATAGGAGGCGGCATCGGACGCCAGGTAGGTCACGGCGGCGGCGACGTCCTCGACCTTGCCGAGTCTGGCGAGGGGAATCTGGCCGATCAATCCCTCGCGCTGGGCATCGCCCAGCCCCCGCGTCATGTCGGTGTCGATGAACCCGGGGGCAACGCAGTTGACCGTGATGTTGCGGCTGCCCACTTCCCGCGCCAGGGCCCTCGAAAAGCCTTCGACGCCGGCCTTGGCAGCCGCATAGTTGCTCTGCCCGGCATTGCCCATGGTGCCGATCACCGAGGTCACGTTGATGATGCGCCCCGACCTTGCCTTCATCATGCCGCGGATCACGGCCTTCGACAGGCGATAGACCGACTTGAGGTTGGTCGACATGATCGCGTCCCACTCCTCGTCCTTCATCCGCATCAGCAGGTTGTCGCGGGTAATGCCGGCATTGTTGACCAGTATCGCCACGTCGCCCCACTGCTGCTGTATCGCCGCCAGCGCGGCATCGACCTGAGCGGCATCAGTGACATCCATGGCATAACCCGCGCCGCCGATGCCGGCTGCGGCGAGTTCCCGGGAAATGGCCTCCGCGCCCGCCGCCGTCGTTGCAGTGCCTGCGACCGTGGCTCCTGCCGCCCCCAGCGCGAGCGCAATGCCCTGGCCGATGCCGCGTGATGCACCGGTGACCAGCGCCACCTTGCCTTTGAGCATGCTCATCGCAATGCCTCCATCGTCTGCTGCAGCGATGCCGGATCGGTCACTGCGAATCCCTGAAGTCCGTCCTCGATGCGCCGGGTCAGGCCGGCCAGCACCTTGCCCGGGCCGCACTCGACAACATGGGTGACCCCCTGTGCCGCAAACGCGCGCACGGTCTCCACCCAGCGCACGGGGCTGCAGGCCTGGCGCGCCAGCGCATCCTTGATCTGCTCCGGATCACTGCCCACGGCGACATCGACGTTGTTGACCACGCTGATCGCCGGCGCCTTGAACTGAATGGCCTGCATCCGTTCGCGCAGGCGGTCCGCGGCCGGCTTCAGCAGTGATGAATGGAAAGGCGCACTGACCGGCAGCATCACCGCGCGCTTGGCGCCGCGCGCCTTCGCTGCCGCTGCGCCGCGCTCTACCGCGGCCTTGTGACCGGCAATGACCACCTGGCTCGGCGCATTAAAATTGACAGCCTCGACAACCTCGCCCTGGGCAGCTTCGGCGCAGGCCGCACGCACCGCGTCATCGTCAAGGCCAAGGATTGCCGCCATCGCGCCACTGCCCATCGGCACGGCTTCCTGCATGGCCTGGGCGCGGAAACGCACCAGCGGCACCGCATCCGCAAAGGACAACACGCCGGCCGCCACCAGCGCCGTGTATTCGCCGAGGCTGTGCCCGGCCAACATCACCGGCGGCGGGCCACCGGCCTCCTGCCAGGCGCGGTACATCGCGTAGGCCGCGGTCAGCATCACCGGCTGCGTATTGACTGTCGCATTCAGTTCGTCGGCAGGGCCCCCGGCCACCAGTTGCCACAGATCCTGGCGCAATGCGGCGGAAGCCTCCGCGAAGGTGTCACGCACGACCTTGCTGTCGGCAAAACCCTGCATCATGCCCACCGACTGCGAACCCTGTCCCGGAAATACCAAAGCCAGCTTCATCGTTGATTGATCCTCACCACTTGATTAAGACGGCACCCCAGGTGAATCCGCCGCCGACCCCTTCCAGCATCACATGCTGTCCGGTCTTGATGCGGCCGTCGCGCACCGCCTCGTCGAGCGCCAGCGGCACCGAGGCCGCGGAAGTGTTGGCGTGCCTGTCCACCGTCGTGATCACGCGCTCCATCGGCAGATCGAGTTTTTTTGCGGTGGCCTGCAGGATGCGGATGTTGGCCTGGTGCGGAATCAGCCAGTCGATGTCGGATTTCTGCAGGCCGGCCTCGGCCAGCGCCTCGAGCGCGACATCCTCCAGCACCTTGACTGCAAACTTGAACACCGCCGTGCCATCCATCTGCAGCAGAGGCCGGCCGCTGACCTTGCCGCCGCAGACGCTGCCCGGCACCGACAGGATGCCGGCATGGCTGCCGTCGGCATGCAGCGGCGCCGAGAGTATGCCTGGCGTGTCGCTGCGCTTCAGCACCACTGCGCCGGCACCGTCGCCAAACAGCACGCAGGTGCCGCGGTCCTCCCAGTCGAGGATGCGCGAGAACACTTCGGCGCCGACCACGAGGATGTGCTCGTAACGGCCGGATCGCATGAACTGGTCGGCGGTCGCCAGCGCGTAGACAAAACCGCTGCATACCGCCTGCACATCGAATGCCGGCATGCCTTTGGCTCCGAGTTTGGCCTGCAACAGGCAGGCGGTGCTCGGGAACACCATGTCCGGCGTCGAGGTGGCGACGATGATCAGGTCGAGCTCTCCGGCGGAAATGCCGGCCGCCTCGAGTGCACGCTGCGAGGCTTTCAGCGCAAGGTCGCTGGCATTTTCGTGTTCCGCGGCGACGTGCCGCTCGCGGATGCCGGTACGCTGCCTTATCCATTCATCGGAAGTATCCATGATCGCCGCGAGATCGGCGTTGGTGACGGTTTTTTCAGGCAGGTAACTGCCGGTGCCGACAATGCGTGAATGGGTGATCGTCATGCGGATTGTGTTTTCCGTTCCAGCGCAGCCATTCTCTCGCTGATATGCGCGAGCACGCCGGTGCGCACTTCATTGACTGCGTGTTCGATTGCAAACCCGAAGGCGAAGGCATCCGCGGAGCCATGGCTCTTGATGACCACGCCACGCAGGCCAAGAAGGCTGGCTCCGTTGTAACGACGGTGATCGACACGATCCTTGAAGGCCTTGATCACGGGCATCGCCACCAGGCCCAGCATTTTGGTGAACAGGTTTTTCCTGAATTCCTCGCGCAGGTAGGTCGCCAGCATCTGCGCCAGGCCCTCCGAGGTCTTCAGCGCGACATTGCCGACAAAACCGTCGCAGACCACAACATCGGTGGTGCCCTTGTAGATGTCGTCGCCCTCGACATTGCCGTGAAAATTGAGCCCGCTGGCGCGCAACAGCAGCGCGGCCTCCTTGACGACCTCGTTGCCCTTGATGTCTTCCTCGCCGATGTTCAGCAGCCCCACCGTGGGCCGCGGCTTGTGCTCGACAGAGGCCACCAGTTCGGCACCCATGATGCCGAACTGCAGCAGGTGTTCAGCCGTGCAGTCGACGTTGGCGCCGAGATCGAGGATGTGGGTATGGCCTTTCAGCGTCGGCAGCATGGTCGCGATCGCCGGCCGGTCAATGCCGGGAAGGGTTTTGAGCACAAAACGGGAAATGGCCATCAGCGCGCCGGTATTGCCCGCGCTGACGCAGGCCTGAGCCTCGCCGCTCTTGACGAGGTCGATCGCGACACGCATCGAGGAATCCTTCTTGCCGCGCAGTGCATTGGCCGGCGGCTCGTCCATGCCGACCACCTCGCTGGCATGATGCACGCGCAGGCGGCCTCCGGGCACAGTGCCGGCACGCTGCAGTTCGGCGAGGATCTGCTCCTGCAATCCGACCAGCACGAAGCTGCAGCCGGCATCACGGCGTGACCATTCGACCGCGGCGGGCACCGTTACGCGCACGCCGTGGTCGCCACCCATGCAATCGATGGCAACGGTCACATCCATCAGGGGATCCTCCTCTTCAGGCTCCGCCGACTTCGGCCGAGCCGGTCATCCCGCAAGCGCCGTGGCGTATTACTCGCCTTTGGCCTTGATCACCTTCTTGCCGCGGTAGTAGCCGTTGGGGCTGATGTGATGGCGCAGGTGCGCCTCACCGGAGGTCGGTTCCACGGCGAGCGCGGGTTTGCCGAGCGCATCGTGGGAGCGGTGCATTCCCCGCTTGGACGGGGACTTCTTGTTTTGCTGGACAGCCATGTCAATCTCCTGAAAATTCAACCTTTGTTTGTCTGTTCCGGATCAAGCAGGGAAGCCAGGGTCGAAAACGGCGAAACCTTCGCTCCGCGTCCCCCCTCACTGCGCCAATCACCGCATTTTCCATCGCCATGCCTGACCGAATACGGCAGGCCCAGCAGAATCTCGTCTTCAACCAGTTCCAGCACATCCAGTTCCTGCCCGGCTTCGATCCATTCCGGCGCTTCCGGATCATCTGCATCCTCCGGCTGCGCCGCACCGGGCTCCGCGAGCAGTACCCTGGAAGCCAGTTTCAGCGGAAAATCCATCTGAGCCAGGCAGCGATCGCAGCGCATTTGCGCCGCTCCGGCGACCTCCAGTTCCAGCAATGGCCGCTGGCGCTGGTCCAGCCCGCCGCGCAACTGGAAGGACACCACTCCCTCGCTGCCGGCAATCCGGTCCTGCAGCCGCGGCATGGCCGCAATCGCGATCCGGCCGCTGCGCGAACCCCCGGCACGCGCGAACGCAAACGGATCCTCAAGGCGCTGCACTGCATCGGGTCCGGACATAAGCGGCGCATGATAGTATTTTCGGCCTCTGCTGTCAAAAATAATCATGCCAAATTCCCTGTTAAGCCAAGCACTTAGCCCCGCCCTTTTATCCGGCAGGCCGGCGTTGCCGCAGATCTGTCCCGTTTGCCTAACACCTGCCGTTTCAGGCACTTAGGACGGCCGTCAATGACCGTGCACGCCCGGATCGTACTGGCCTCGTCTTCCGCCTATCGCAAAGCCTTGCTGGCCCGCATCGGCATCGCCTGCAGTGCCTGCGCGCCCGATATTGACGAGAGCCCCCTGCCTGGCGAGGCAGCCGCCGCAACTGCGCTCCGGCTTGCCGGAGCCAAGGCCCGAAAAATCGGCGAGCGCGAATCCGCGTCACTCATCATCGGTTCCGACCAGGTTGCCGTTCTCGGCACCCGGGTCATCGGCAAACCGGGCACCCACGCTGCCGCAACCGACCAGCTCCGCATCATGAGCGGCAACACGGTGACATTCCATACCGCGCTCTGCCTGCTCAACACCGCCACCGGGTCAATGCAGACTGCGAATGTGCCGACCACGGTGCGTTTCCGGAAACTGGAGGGGGCGCAGATCGAGCGTTACCTGCAACAGGACCGGCCCTACGACTGCGCCGGCAGTGCAAAGATCGAATCCCTGGGCATCGCGCTGGTCGAACGCGTTGAAAGCGAAGACCCTACCGCGTTGATCGGCCTGCCGCTGATTGCGCTGGTCGGCATGTTGCTGCAGGAAGGCGTCAGCATCCCTTGAGCGCGCCTCCCGTTACCGGCACCTTGTACCTGCTGCCCACCGGTCTGGGGGAATCGGCGCTCGCGGATGTGCTGCCTGGGCAGGTGCTTGCGACTGCCGGCCGGCTTGTCCACTTCATTGCCGAAAATCCGAAGTCGGCGCGCGCCTTTCTGAAGCAGGCCGGTTACCCGCGCCCCCTGACGGAAGCCACCATCACAACACTCGACAAGAACACGCCGGCTGATGCCGTTCCCGGACTGCTCGAGCCGCTGCTGCAGGGCTTCGATGCCGGATTGCTCTCGGAAGCGGGATGCCCGGCCGTCGCCGATCCCGGCGCCCTGCTGGTGCGTGCGGCACACCGGGCCGGGATTGCCGTGAAACCGCTGGTCGGCCCCTCATCCCTCCTGCTGGCACTGATGGCATCGGGCCTCAATGGCCAGCGTTTCGCATTCCACGGTTACCTGCCCGTCGAAAACGCGGCGCGCGCCCAGCGCTTGCGCGAACTGGAGCGGCGCTCGCGACAGGATGATGCCACGCAGATTTTCATCGAAACGCCGTACCGCAACGATGTCATGCTGCAGGCCCTGCTCGGCAGCTGTGCGCCGGACACGCTCCTCTGTGTGGCAACCGATCTGACACAGCCCTCCGCGCAGGTGCGCACGCAGCGCATTGCCGACTGGAAAAGGAACGCCTGTTCAATCGACAGGCGGCCCTCGGTATTCCTGGTCTACGCCGGGAAATGAATCCCGTGCATCCCGCTAGCGGATGTTGAGGCTGCCGATACCGCCGAGCTTGACCAGCGTTTCCACTGCCGCAGCACCGAAACGCCGCGCAAAACGCTCGGCAATGTTCTCCTGCTGCGTGTAATCGACGATGTCCTCGGCCTTGATGACCTCGCGCGCAACGTAATCCAGACTGCCCAGCGCATCGGCAAGACCGAGGTCGATGCTCTTCTGCCCGACCCACAGCAGACCCGAGAACATCTCCGGCGTTTCCTTGAGGCGTTTGCCGCGCCCCTGGCGCACCACGGTAATGAATTGCTGGTGAATGTCGTCAAGCATGGTTTCGGCATGCACCGTCTGCTCCGGCTGGATCGGTGAAAACGGATCGAGGAACCCCTTGTTCTTGCCGGCAGCCAGCAGGCGGCGTTCGAC
>JALHND010000039.1:0-7639 GCA_022843705.1 Burkholderiales bacterium | reverse complement strand
TCATGGGCGCCATAGGTTACGGCAACCGCGGCCACGCCGGCAGCGGCAGCCATTTCAAGATCATGGGTCGTATCACCGATCATCAATGTCGCCTCAGGCGCCGCAGCCAGCGCATCCATCACCGTCTGCAACATGCCGGGATGCGGCTTCGAAAACCCCTCGTCGGCGCAGCGCGTGGTATCGAAACAGCCCGCGAGCCCGGTCTCCACCAGCGCGCGATCCAGACCGCGCCGGCTCTTGCCGGTAGCCACCGCCAGCAGGAAGCCGCGGTCACGCAGTTCGCGAATCATCTCCGCCGCTCCCGGAAACAGGGTCGTGCCGCGGTCACGCAGCAGAAAATGGCGGCGATAGAGTTCAAGCAGCCGCGGATACTGCTCCGGCAACAGGTCGGGCACGGCGTAGGCCAGCGCATCCGTCAGGCCGAGGCCGATCACGTAACGCGCCTGCCGCTCCCCGGGCACCGCAACCCCGAGTTCGGCACAGGCCGCCTGCAGCGACTCGGCGATGGCTGCCGCCGAATCCATCAATGTCCCGTCCCAGTCGAAAACCAGCAGTTCAAACCTGTGAGTCATGTCGCTCCGGCTTGAGTGAAGCCTCGATGAATCCGCGCAGTTCGGGAGGCAGCGGCGCCTCGAACAGCAGTTTCCCGCCGCCCAGCGGATGGCGGATGCCGATTTTTGCGGAGTGCAGGAACATCCTTTTGAGCCCCTGCTTGGCCAAGGCCTTGTTCAACGTGAAATCGCCGTATTTGTCATCACCGAGGATCGGAAAACCGAGATGGGACAGATGGACGCGGATCTGGTGGGTGCGTCCGGTTTTCAGCTCGGCATCGAGCAGGCTGTAAGGGCCGACACGGCGCTCCAGGCGGAATATCGTGACCGCGGAGTCACCTGCCGGGCCAACGTTGACTTTCCGCTCCCCCGAAGCCCGCACCTTCTTTTCCAGCGGCAAATCAACCACGCGCTTGCGCTCCTTCCACAAACCCTTGACCAGCGTGAAATAGTGCTTCGACACTTCGCCGGCCTGCATCTGGCGGTGCAGTTCGACCAGCGCCGATCTTTTTTTCGCCAGCATCAGTACACCTGAGGTTTCGCGGTCAATGCGATGCACCAGTTCCAGGAAGGAATGTCCGGGACGGGTCTGGCGCAGCGCCTCGATCACGCCAAAACTGACCCCGCTGCCACCATGCACCGCCAGGCCGGCCGGTTTGTCGATCACCAGCAGCGCCTCGTCCTCGAACAGCACCGCCGGCCTGAATCCGGCTGCCGCCGCCACGGATGGCCGTTCCACGGGCTGCGCCACCCGAATCGGCGGTATCCGCAGCTCGTCGCCCGGCTGCAGCCGGTAATCCGGACCGATCCGGCGGCTGTTGACCCGGACCTCACCGCTGCGCAGGATCCGGTAAATATGGCTCTTCGGGACCCCTTTAAGCCTTCGCATCAGATAGTTGTCGATGCGCTGGCCGGCAGCGTCCTCGCCGATGGGTTGCCGCAATGTGGAATCTTTACTTAACTTGTTCATTTACTTATACTTCTTCCGGTCACACTCTTGGCGGACAACGCGGATGCCGAAACCGGCACCTGGGCCCGAGCCCGACGCGAAGGAATTCCGGAACTGGTGTGCCCTGCGATGGCTGCCCCCGATACGCGAATGCGGCAAAGGCGCTGTTGCTGAGGTCACGACTACGGCCGTGACTGCAATGAATACAGGGTTAAAGTCGCTCACCGATGGAAGTAGCGATATTAGATGAATTACGCGCTCAAGGCACTGTTTGAATTCCCGGATCTGCGCATGTCGCGGATCCCCGCAAGACACACCGCATAACCAGGACACTGATCACGATCGATTCATGCGGCTTTCAATCGACTGAAATATTCTGAGTCCGCCGCCTGCGGGCGGCTGCCGTGGTGTGCATCCCGTGCAAATCCTTGAGCGCGGGAGAAGAAGAAATGAAACGCATGTTGTTCAATGCGACGCAAGCCGAAGAGCTGCGCGTCGCCATCGTCGACGGTCAGAAACTGATCGACCTCGACATCGAATCCGCCGGCAAGGAACAGCGCAAGAGCAATATCTACAAGGGCGTCATCACCCGCATCGAGCCCAGTCTCGAGGCCGCCTTCGTCGATTACGGCCATGACCGCCATGGCTTCCTCCCCTTCAAGGAAGTTGCCCGCGCCTACTTCAAGCCCGGCATCAACGTCAGCACCGCCCGCATCCAGGACGCCCTGAAGGAGCGCCAGGAGATCATTGTCCAGGTCGACAAGGACGAACGCGGCAACAAGGGCGCCGCCCTCACCACCTTCATCAGCCTCGCCGGGCGTTACCTGGTGCTGATGCCCAACAACCCGCGCGGCGGCGGCGTGTCGCGCCGCATCGAGGGCGAGGAACGGGCGGAACTGAAGGAAACCGTCGCCCAGCTCGACGTTCCCAACGGCATGAGCGTGATCGCCCGCACCGCAGGCATCGGCCGCAGTGCCGAGGAACTCAACTGGGACCTGAAGTACCTGCTGCAGCTGTGGACCGCCATCGAAGGCGCCGCCCAGCAGCAGGACGGCGCATTCCTGATTTTCCAGGAATCGAGCCTGGTCATTCGCGCCATACGCGACTATTTCCACGAGGATATCGGCGAAATCCTGATCGACACCGAGTCGATCCACGAGCAGGCCGTGCAGTTCATGAGCCACGTGATGCCCAATTACGTCAATCGGGCCAAGCTCTATCACGACGATGTGCCGCTGTTCTCCCGTTTCCAGATCGAGCACCAGATCGAATCCGCGTTCTCGCGTGCGGTCAACCTGCCCTCCGGCGGCGCCATTGTCATCGACCATACCGAAGCGCTGGTGTCGATCGACGTCAACTCGGCACGCTCGACCCGCGGCGCCGACATCGAGGAAACCGCCTTCCGCACCAATCTCGAAGCCGCTGATGAAGCGGCGCGCCAGCTGCGGCTGCGCGACCTCGGCGGCCTGGTGGTGATCGACTTCATTGACATGGAATCGCAGCGCAACCAGCGCGAAGTCGAGAACCGCCTGCGCGACGCGCTGAAATACGACCGCGCCCGCGTGCAGACCGGCAAGATCTCGCGTTTCGGCCTGATGGAACTGTCGCGCCAGCGGCTGCGGCCTTCGCTCGGCGAGTCCAACCACAGCGCCTGCCCGCGCTGCCATGGCACCGGCCATATCCGCGGAACCGAATCGACCGCGCTGCACATCCTCCGCATCATCCAGGAGGAGTCGATGAAGGACAACACCGCCGCCGTGCATGCTCAGGTGCCGGTGGACGTGGCGACTTTCCTGCTCAACGAAAAACGCGTCGACCTGCAGCTGCTCGAAGCCCGCCATCGCGTCAACGTGCTGCTGATTCCCAACGTGCATCTGCAGACACCGAACTACACCGTTGCCCGCCTGCGCCATGACGACCTGAACCAGAGTGAACCGCTGGCACCGAGTTACGAAATGGTGCAGTTGCCGTCGGAAGAGGAAAAAGGCACGCCCGGCACCGAACCCGTGGCGCCGCGTCCGGAGGCCGCCGTCAAGGGCATCACCCCGATGCAGCCGGCACCGATCCCGACAGTACCTGCAGCAGCTCCGGCAGCGACAGCCGCACCGGCGCTGCCTGTCGCCGGGGAGGAAGGCATCATCGGCAAGATCATGGGCTGGTTCCGCCGCAAACCGGCGACGGAAAGCTCGGCTGCCGCCGCCGAACCGGCACGTACCACGCCCCGCCCGTCGGGACGCAACGGCAGCAGTGGCGGAAATGACCGCGGCCGTGGCGGACGCCCGCAGCGCGGTGAACGCAGTGCCGGATCCGGCGGTCGCGGCGAACGCCATGAACGCGGCGAGCGCGGACGTGGCCAGCGGGGTCAGCGCGGGGAACGCGGAGAACGTCCGGAACGCGAAGCCGGTGAAGCACGCGCTGAAAACAATCAGAGGCGCGGCCGCGGCGAAGGCCGGGGGGAGCAGCGTCGCGACTCCCGTCCGGAACGCGATCCGTCTGCTCAACCGCAACAGGCTGAACTCCAGGCGCTGCAAATTCCCTTGCCGGCTGACGCGGCAGGCACAGTCAACGAAGCTCCATCGGCAACGCCGGTCAGTGAACAAGGTGGCGAAGAACGCAGCGGCGGTCGCCGTCGTCGCGGGCGCCGCGGTGGTGCCGATCGCAATGGCGAGGCACGTGCCGAAGGCGGCCAGCCGCAACAGCAGCGCGGTGACCGCGTCTGGTATCCCCGCACGCCTTTTGTCCCGGGACCGGATGTTGCAACTGCGGTGCCCAATGCATCGTTCACCCCTGTCGAAGAGACTGTGAAGGAAACGCTGCAGACCACGGCTCCACTGGCCGCAATGCCTGCCGCGCCTTTTGTTCCGGCACCGGAACCCGTGACCGCAGCGCCAACGGCTGATGAACCGGCAGTGCGTGAAGTGGTGCTCGCCGATGTGCCGCCAGCACCACGGGCAGAACCCGCTGTTTTGCCAGTGCCTGCCGTTGAAGTGCAGCAGATACAGCCCGCAGCCGCTGCGGCACCTGCGCCTGCGCCGGCACCCGCACCGGTTAAACTCGATTGGCCTTCGGACCTGCAACAGGTCGAAACCAGCCGCGACCGCCTTCAGGCCGTCCTCCAGAACGCGGATGACGGTGCCCCCCGCCGCGTCAAGCGGGTCCGTCCGCCGGTTGAACAGGTCAGCAACGAACCACTGCAGCAGGTGGAAACACGGAGCTGATGCCTGACCGGCGAGGATGCCGGTCATCACAAAAACGGCGCATGCAACATGCGCCGTTTTTTATTGCATCAAGGTGCCGGAATCGCCGTCCGCCGGTGTGTCCTGAAAAACGCCCAGATGACGGCCGTCGCATCCAGTGTCGAGCCCGGATTGTCGGCACCACGCCGCCCGCTGCGTCCGCCGGGCCAGGTGTGGCCCGTGTCGGTCAGCAGATACAACTCCACCGCCTGACCCGCCGGGCAGTGATATCGCCAGTGTTGTACGGCTCCGCGTTCATCCCTGAACGGCTGCTCGCCGCAGCGATTGGCACGCCTCCAGAACTCCGCCTGCGCCATGGCCGGTTTTACCGGCGTGCCATCCCAGGCATCGGAAAAACGTCCGCCGGGAGGCCCGCCCTGGTACGGCACCGACCGGTCCTGCATGCCATTGATCATCAGCGCGGAAACCGGTGACACCGGCAGCTTTTCATCACCGAATACTGCAGCGACCACCGGCGCAATCGCGGCAATGCGCTGCGCCAGTTCGCTGCCCAGTCGATGCGCCATCATGCCGCCATTGGAAATTCCGGTCACGTAAATCCGCTGCGGATCCACGGGGTAATCGCGGATCAGGCGGTCAAGCAGCATGCCGATGAAACCGACATCGTCAATCCGGTTCTGCATGGCATAACCGCAGCAATGGCCGGCATTCCAGGTCAACAACCGGTCCCGCATCCGGCCGCTGCCCTCGGGGTAGACGACGATGAATCCCTCACGTGCAGCCAGCGCCGTGAACCCGCTCATCGATTCGGCATTGGCGGCGTTGCCGCCACCGCCGTGGAGGACAATCACCAGCGGCATTTTTTGCGGACCGCTGCCCGTCGCCGGCGGCACCCGCAGGAGATAACTGCGGACAAGTCCGTCGTGCATCAGCGTCTGTCGATGATCCGCATCGCCTGCAGCGGCGGCAACAGAAGGGATCGCGGCCACAGCCAGGCCGGCAAGCAGCCGGCGCAGGAACACCTGCCATCGTTTCAGTGCTGATCGTGTTCTCATGGAAACATGCCGGAGGGGATTTGCCGACTGCCTGAAGTTATCCCAAGTCCCTGGCTGCGTCATATGTCCGTGCCGGAAATGCAGCACGCCCGACCATGAATTGGTTAAGTATTTGTTTTTATTTATATTTTTAAAAACAAAGGGCGCCATCAGCGCCCTTGCCGGCATCAACCCCGGCCCGCCCCCGCTCATTCCCGTCAGGCTTGCGGCGGCACGTCCTTCACGGTTTCGCCATCCTGATGACCGGTATCGCCATCGGCCGGCGGTGTGCCCTGCTCCGCCAGCTTGCGCAAACGCTTCTCCTCTTTTTTCTGCTTCTTGGCCAGTTCCCGCTGCCGTTTCGCAAATCCGTAATTCGGTTGTGCCATGGGCGTTTCTCCTGTTATCAAATGAAACGGCGACCGCGCGTCAGCGCGGTCGCCGTTGATGCTGCAGCCGCATGAATCGCGCGCGGGCTTATAACGTCTGCTCCAGTGCCTTGCGCTGCGCTGCCATTTCCGCGGGCAGGCGGGACTCAAGCCTGCCGAACAGCTCGTCGTGATCCTTGATCTCCGCGCGCCAGGCATCGCGATCAACATGGGTCAGCGTATCGAAGGTCTCGCGGCTGAAACCGGCCAGTCCGCCCCATTCGATGTCTTCGTAACGCGGCATGTTGCCGATCGGCGTCTCGGTTGCTCCGGATTTCCCTTCGCAGCGTTCGACCACCCATTTCAGCACGCGCATGTTGTCGCCGAAGCCGGGCCACATGAACTTGCCGTTGGAATCGCGGCGGAACCAGTTCACTGCGAAAATTTTCGGCGCCTGCTTGATCTTCGCGCCGACCTCGAGCCAGTGCCTGAAATAATCGCCGAAATGGTAACCGCAGAACGGCAGCATCGCGAAGGGATCGCGGCGCACCACGCCGACCTTGCCGATGATCGCCGCAGTGGTTTCCGAGGCCATCGTCGCCGCCAGGTAAACGCCGTGTTTCCAGTCCTTCGCCTCGGTCACCAGCGGTACCGTGGTGGTGCGCCGTCCGCCGAACAGGAACGCACTGATCGGCACGCCGGCGGGATTTTCCCAGTCGGCATCCATCGAGGGAATCTGCGAGGCATGGACCGTGAAACGCGAGTTGGGATGTGCCGCGACACGGCCGCTGTCCGGGGTCCAGGATTTGCCGGTCCAGTCGATCAGATGCCGGGGAGGCTCCTTGGTCAGCCCTTCCCACCACACGTCGCCGTCATCGGTCATCGCGACATTGGTGAAAATGGTGTTTTTGCGCAGTGCCGCGAGGCAGTTGGGATTGGTTTCTTCCGAAGTGCCGGGCGCGACACCGAAGGCGCCGTATTCCGGATTGATCGCATAAAGCCGTCCGTCCGGGCCCGGCTTGATCCAGGCAATGTCCTCGCCGATGGTCGTGACCTTCCAGCCCTCAAGCGCCTTCGGCGGCACCAGCATCGCCAGGTTGGTCTTGCCGCAGGCGCTGGGGAAGGCCGCCGCGATGTAATGTTTTTTGCCCCCCGGCGGCTGGATGCCCAGGATCAGCATGTGCTCCGCCAGCCAGCCCTGCTCCCTCGCCATGATCGAGGCGATGCGCAGCGCAAAACACTTCTTGCCGAGCAGCGCGTTGCCGCCGTAGCCGCTGCCGAAAGACCAGATCAGTTTCTCTTCCGGGAAGTGGGTGATGAACTTGTGCTCCTTGTTGCTCGGCCACGGAATGTCCTTCTGGCCGGCGGCGAGCGGCATGCCCACCGAGTGCAGGCAGGGCACAAAATCGCCATCCGCCCCTAGGATGTCCAGCACCTTGCGGCCGATGCGGGTCATGATGCGCATGCTGACCACCACGTAAGGCGAATCGGTGAGTTCGACGCCGATATGCGCGATGTGGGAGCCCAGCGGGCCCATGCT
>JALHND010000038.1 GCA_022843705.1 Burkholderiales bacterium | reverse complement strand
CCGTCGCGGGTGATGCGCAGCAGCTCGCCGACCTGAACGCCGGAGCGTTTTGATTCATCGGCCTCCGTGGTCACCGGATTGGGCTGCACGACGACGGTCATGTTCTCCTCCAGCATCATCTGCGGCAGCGCGCGTCCGGCCATGCGGCTTTTGGTGCCGATGATCGGCTGGAAATAACCGCCGCCGAAGCCGTGCACCAGGTCATCGCAGACGGTGCAGCCGCGGCGCTCGATTTCCGCGGTCGCCTCGAGGATTTCCTCCATCGCCGTGCCGTGGCGCAGCACCGCGGTCACGGCATCAAAGGTCGCCTCCGCGGTTGCGTGCAGTTCACGGTAACGCGGCGTCGGGTCGGCATCCACCGTAAACGTGCGCAGCACCTGGCCCGGATAATCCCACCAGTACGCCGACAGCTCGCAGGTCACGATGTCGCCGGCGCGCACCTTGCGCGTCGACGGCAGCTGCGGCGGCACAAAAAGATGCGGCGCATCCATCGCGGTGACGCCGATGTAATGGATCATCGTCGTGCCGCCAATCCCGACATAGGCGCTTTCGACCAGCGCCGCCAGTTCGCGCTCGTCCATGCCGGGGCGGGTGCCGGCGACCAGTGCCCGCATGCCGGCGTCGGACAACGCGGCGCCGATGCGCAGCCAGTCGATTTCCTCCGCCGACTTGCGCATCCTGAGCTGCGTGTACTCGGTGTCGAGCAGCACCATGTCGAAAACCGCCTCGAGCTGGCGGTATTTGGAAACCACCAGCGGGCCGATGAGGCCGACACGTTTCGCGCCGCGGCGCCTGAGTTCCTCCACCGTCAGCGCAATGCCCTGGTGCCGCCCCCAGCGCACATCGACGCCACGTGCCAGGCGGCGCGCCAGCGGCACGTGGTTGTGCCACTCCATGTGCATCAGCATCGGTTCGCCGGGCCTGAACAGCACATAGGCCTCCGCGGTGCCCGGCCAGCCGGTGACCCACTGCGGCGCGTTGCCGGCGCGGTGGTCGGTCACCACCAGCAGATGGTCGCAGCCGTGTTTGTCCATCACGCCGGCCAGCGCCGCGTGGCGGCGCGCGTACTCGGCATCGGAAAAACGCGGGTATTCCTGTTGCAGGATCGCCTGCAGCCGTGGCTCAAGTGCCGTTGAAATCGGGGATGCCGGTTTATCCAATCTTCGAACCTCCAAAAAAACGGGCGGCCGTGGAACCAGGCCGCCCGCGATGCCATGAACAGAATGCCTATTGAGGCTTGATGCCCGCCGCCTGCAGCACCGTCGCGCCGGTGGCGATTTCCTCGCGCACGAACTTGGCGAACTGCGCCGGTGTCATTTCCATCGGCTCGTTCCCAAGCCCCGAAAGTTTGCCCTTGACCACCGGATCATTGCCCGCGGCCCTGATCGAGTTCGCGATCTTGGCGATGACCGGCTGCGGCACACCGGTCGGCGCCCAGATGCCGAACCACAGCGAAAAGTCGAAACCCGGCACGCCGGATTCTGCAATGGTCGGCACGTTCGGCAGCACGCTGCTGCGCTTGATGGTGCTCACCGCAATCGCGCGAACCTTGCCGGCCTGCAGTTGCCCCTGCATCGTCGACACCGGAGCGAAATAGAAATCGACACGCCCGCCGACCACGTCGCCCAGCGCCTCGGCAGAACCCTTGTACGGCACATGGTTCATGTTGACTTTGGCCATCAGCTTGAGTTTTTCCAGGTTCAGGTGGGTGCCGCTGCCGACGCCCGCCGAGGCAAAATTCAGCACTCCGGGCTTGGACTTTGCGGTGTTCAGCACATCCTGGACGGTCTTGTACGGGCTGCTCGGGTGCGTCACCATCACGTTGGGCTGCTGCGCCAGCGGGCCGATATCGACGAAATCCTTCAGCGTGTCATACGGCAGCTTGGCATACAGCGAGGGATTCACCGTGTGCCCCGAGGAATGCATCAGCAGCGTGTAGCCGTCCGGATTGGCCTTCGCCGCAATCGCGCCGGCAATCGAGCCGCCGGCGCCGGGGCGGTTGTCCGCGAGCACGGTCTGCCCCCACATCTCCGTCCACTTCTGGGTGTAGAGCCGGCCGACGATGTCGGTGGCGCTGCCCGGCGGGAATGCGACGATGAAACGCACCGGCTTGGTCGGATACTCCGCCGCAAAAACCTGTGTCGCGCAGACGGCCAGCGCGGCGATTGCACACTTCGCTACTGTCTTCATGTTCCCCTCCTCCTGGGTGGTTGAATGTCAGAGCCCGTCGCCGATATTGACGTTTTCCGGCTTGAGCTCGATGCCCGACGCCTTCGCCTGCAGCAGCAACAGCTGCGAGAAGTCCTGATCATACCCGTGCCCGATGAGCGTCTGCACCAGATCGCGCGTGACGGCGGTGGTCGGCATCGGCACCCCGTGGGTGCGGCCGGCGGCAAGTCCGAGGTCGATGTCCTTGCGCAGCAGTTCCGGGGTGAAAGTGACATGGAAATCGAGGTTGGACAGCGCCGGCGTCTTGTAGGCGGTGAACATCGAGCCCATCACGCTCTTGTTGAGGAAGTCGAGGAAGGCGTGGCGCTGCATGCCGGCCTTCTCCGCCAGCACCGTGATTTCGCAGAGGTTCTGGATCACCACGCCGAGCATCACGTTGTGGCAGATCTTGGCAATGCGCGACAACTCGCCGTCGCCGACATAGGACACGCCGCGGCCGATGGCCTCCAGGTACGGGCTCACCGCGGCAAAGGCGTCCTGCGGTCCGGAAGCAACCACGGTCAGCTTGCCGGCCTTGATCACCTTGGCATTGCCCGACACCGGAGAGGCCAGCAACTGGATGCCCTTTTCGCTGAGCTTGGCGCGGATCTCCGCCGATTCCTCCAGCGAGATTGAAGTGCTGTCGACGATGATCTTCGGCTTGCCGCCGGCGGACATCACGCCATTCGGTCCGAACAGCACTTCCTTGACGTCCTTGCCGGTGGACACCATCGTGAACACGATGTCGCAGCCGGCGAGGTCGGTCAGCTTGTCGGCGACCTTGGCGCCGGACTTCGCCAGCGGCTCGGCCTTCGACTTGGTGCGGTTCCAGACGGTGATGTCGCAGCCGGCCTTGGCCAGGCGCTCCGCCATCGCGTAACCCATGCGGCCAATGCCGATCCAGCCCAGTTTGTGTTTTTTCATGTCAGCCATGTCGTTTCCTTAAATAAGAACTTCAAAATCAACTTGCAGGATGGACAGGATGTTCAGGATAAAACCGGGCAGACATGCAAATCCGGGCTCTTGCTTTTTATCCTGTCAATCCTGTCCATCCTGTTAATTCGCTTTCAGGCCTCCAGCGCCTGCACCCAGTTGCGGGATTCGAGGGCATTTTTCACCTCGGCGAGGAAGGCCGCCGAGTACGAACCGTCCACCGCGCGGTGGTCGAAACTCTGCGCCAGCACGCCGACCGGGCGGATGGCGATCGAGTCGCCGCCTTCGGACTCGATCACCACCGGCTTCTTGCGGATGCCGTCGGCCGACAGGATCGCCACCTGCGGCTGGTTGATGATCGGCGCGGTGATCACCGTGCCGAAGGCGCCGTTGTTGGTGATGGTGTAGCCGCCCTCGGTCATTTCATCCGGACGCAGCTTGCCGGCGCGGGCGCGGGTCGCGAGGTCGTTGATTTCGCGTGCGATCTGCGGCAGCGACTTCGCCGGCACGTCCTTCAGCACCGGCACCACCAGCCCGTCGAAGTTGAGGTCGACGGCGATGCCGATGTTGATCCGGCGGTGCAGCGTCAGGCCGTCTCCGGCGAGGCTGGCATTGAGTTTCGGAAACTTGCCCAGCGCGATCGACACCGCGCGCACGATGAACGGCAGGTAGGTCAGCGAAAAACCCTCGCGCGCCTTCCACGCCGCGCCGTGGGCCGCGCGCGCCTGGTCGACTTTCAGGAAATCGGCCTCAACCACCTGCAGCACATGCGGCGAAGTCTGCCAGGACTTCGCCATGTTCTCGGCAACACGTTTGCGCACGCCGTTGAAGGCCACGGTCTGCCCCGCCTGCACGGGCGCCGGGGCCGGTCGTGCGGCAGGCGCCGCAGCGGCTGCGGGCTGCGCACCGCGGCGCGCGATGAAATCGGTGACGTCCTCGCGGGTGATGCGGCCGTCGCGGCCGGTGCCCGCAATCGCTGCCGGATCGAGGCCGTGTTCGGCGACCAGCCGCCGCACCACCGGCGACAGCCGCTCGGCCGGATCGACCCGCGAACGGCGCGGCGCAGCCTGGGTCTCAGGCGCAGCCGGAGCGGCGACGGGCGCCGCGGGTTTCGCTGCGGGTTTCGCTGCGGATGACGGCGCCGGCTTCGCATCGCCCGCCTCGCGGATTACCGCCAGCGTGGCGCCGACCTTGGCCACCACGCCCTCGCTGACGACGATCTCGGCAATGACACCCGCCACCGGTGACGGAATCTCGGTGCTGACCTTGTCGGTCTCGACGTCGAACAGCGTCTCGTCGGCCTTCACGCTGTCGCCGACCTTCTTGTACCACCGGGTGACGGTGCCCTCGGCGACCGTTTCACCCAGCTGCGGCATGATCACATCCATTCACTGCTCCTGAAAAACATGATTACTGCCAGACAGCAAAAGCGAATTAACAGGATGGACAGGATTTACAGGATTAACAGCAAACCCCGGCCCTGAAGTTGTGCAAAGAACGGGGTTCATCCTGTTTATCCTGTCCATCCTGTTAATTGATGTTGTAGTTCAATCAATCTTTTCCACGATCTCGCGCACGATGCGTTCGACCGACGGAATGGTGTTGTCTTCCAGACGGTCGGCCGAAGGCAGCGGGATGTGCGGCGTGGTGATGCGGATGATCGGGCCGTCGAGTTCCCAGAAGCACTCGTCGGCGATGATCGAGGCGATTTCGGCGCCCCAGCCGCAGAGCCGCGGGTTTTCCTCGACGGTGACCAGGCGGCCGGTCGCCGCGACTTCGGCGAGGATGGTCACCGTGTCCAGCGGCACCAGCGAACGCACATCGACCACGGTGCAGGAAATGCCGTGTTCCCTCTCGAGGATTTCCGCGGCGGCCAGCGCGCGATGCACCATCAGGGCGAGGGCGACAATCGTGCAGTCCTTGCCCCGGCGCAGCACGCGCGCCTTGCCCAGCTCGTGGACCAGTTCGCCGTCGGGCACTTCGCCCTTCATCGGATACAGCGACTTCTGCTCGAACACGATGACCGGATCCTCGTCGCGCACCGCGGCGGCGATCAGGCCCTTGACGTCGGCCGGGAAGGCCGGCGCGACCACCTTGATGCCGGGAATCATCATCGCCCAGTTCTCCACCGACTGCGAATGCTGCGCGCCGAAACGCGAGCCCGCGCCGTTGGCGGTGCGGATCACCAGCGGCACCTGCACCTGGCCGTTGGTCATGTAGCGCGATTTGGCGATCTCGTTCGCCACGATGTCCCAGCACACGGCGAGGAAGTCGGAGAACATGATCTCGGCGATCGGCCGCAGGCCGGTCATCGCCGCGCCCATCGCCGCGCCGAGGATCGCCTGCTCCGAGATCGGCGTGTCGCGCACGCGTTTCGGCCCGAACTGGTCGAGCAGGCCGACCGTCGCCTTGAACACGCCGCCGGCATGCGCCACGTCCTCACCGAGGAAAACCACGCGTTCGTCGCGCGCCATTTCCTGGGCGATGCCCGCAGCCACCGCGTCGCGGTAGGTCAGTTCCGCCATGACGCACCTCCGTCGGCCCAGACATGCTCGTAAATGCCGTCCAGTGACGGCGGCGCCGAAGCCTTGGCCACCTCGGTCGCCTCATTCACCTGCTGCATCACCTCGTCCTCGATGTCCTTCAGCGTGGCCTCGACGATGCCGAGACCGAGCAGCCGTTCGCGGTAGATCTTGACCGGATCGCGTTCCAGCCACTTTTCGAGCTCCCCCTCCGGCCGGTACTTGGCCGGGTCGGCGCGCGAATGGCCCGAGTGGCGGTAGGTCATGCATTCGATCAGCGCCGGACCGCCACCCTTGCGCGCGCGGGCGATGTATTTCGTCGCCGTGCGGTAGACCGCGTCGGCATCGTTGCCGTCGACGACAATCTTCTCCAGGTTGTAGGCCGAGGCGCGGTCGGCCGCCGGATGCTCCACCGCGGTCACCGCGCTGATCGGCGTGTATTCCATGTAGAGGTTGTTTTCGCAGACGAAAATCACCGGCAGCTTCCAGATCACCGCGAAATTGAGCGCTTCGTGGAAGGCGCCGATGTTGGTCGTGCCGTCGCCGAAGAAACAGACGGAGACCTGTTCGGTGCCGCGGTACTGCGCGCTCCAGGCCGCGCCGGCCGCCACCGGCAGATGCGCGCCGATGATCGCGTAGGAGCCCATCGCGCCCTTCGACACGTCGGTCAGGTGCATCGAGCCGCCCTTGCCGCCGAGCAGTCCGCATTCGCGACCCATCAGTTCGCCGAGCACGCCGCTCATCGACGCGCCGCGCGCCAGCGTGTGGGCATGGCCGCGGTAAGTGCAGAAGGTGTAGTCATCCGGGCGCATCGCCACGCCGAAGGCGGCGGCGATCGCCTCCTGACCCAGCGACAGGTGGCTGGTACCCTTGATCAGGTTCTGCAGGAACAGGTCGTAGGCGCGTTTTTCGCAGAGCCGCAGCTCGAGCTGCATCCGGAACAGCTCGAGCCGGATGTCGTGACCAATATCGTCCGAGGGCTCAGCGGATTTCTTGGGTTTTACCGAAGTTTTCATTCTTGCAAGCCAGTCAGGTGTCAGATGTCAGGTGTGAAGCGTTAGGTGTCAGGCGTGAGGAGCCAGGGGTGTTTCTCGGAGACGTGAGGCTTGCGCACCGCATACACCCCTCACTCCTCACCCCTCACTAGTATTTATTGGCTATCGGCAGCTCCTGCGCCGGGAACAGCGTAATGACTTTCGCGCCGTCGGGGGTCAGCACCACTTCCTCCTCGATGCGCGCCGCCGACACGCCGTCCTTCGCCGGACAGAAGGTCTCCACCGCGAACACCATGCCGGCCTTCAGCTCGTAGGGATCCTTGAACGAGTTCAGGCGCGAGATCAGCGGCCGCTCGTGCAGGCCGAGGCCGAGGCCATGGCAGAAGTTCAGACCGAAGGCCGCCATTTCGGTCTCGAAACCGATGTCGGTGCATTTGGGGAAGGCGCGCGCGACCTCGTCGGTCGACACCCCCGGCTTCAGCATCGCGATCGCATCGTCCATCCAGCGCCGCGCGCGCTTGTAGGCGTCGTGCTGGGCCGGCGTCGCGCTGCCGACGGTGAAGGTGCGGTAATAACAGGTCTTGTAGCCCATGTACGACTGGATCAGGTCGAAATAGGCCTGGTCACCGGGTCGGATCAGCCGGTCGGTGAAGTTGTGCGGATGCGGGCTGCAGCGCTCGCCGGCAATCGCGTTGACCGCTTCCACGCAGTCCGAACCCATTTCGTAGAAACGCTTGGTCGCGTGGGCGACGATCTCGCTCTCGCGGACACCCGGCTTCAGCATTTCGTAGATGTCCTGGTAGACGCCGTCGCCCATCGCCGCCGCCATGTTGAGCAGCGTGATCTCGTCGTAACTCTTGATCTCGCGCGCATCAAGCATCACCTGCTGGCCGTCCATCACCTTCAGGCCCAGCTTCTGCAGCGCGAACAGGAAGGGCGGCTCGACGACGTCGATGCCGATCGGCATGTCGGCGACGCCCTCCTGCTTGAGGATGTCGTAGATCTCTTTCGCCGCCTGCTCGAACAGGCCGACCTTCGGCGACACCGCGCCGCGCAGCCCGGCGAGGCCGGGGATGCAGTGGTTGGTCGGCAGCCAGGGCGCATAGAGCTTGTGGTGGCGCACCGCGGAACCGAAATCCCAGACCCAGGGCTCGCCATTGCCGGTCAGCAGGCACCAGCGCGTCAGCTTGTCGCGCGCCCACTCGCCGATCACCGTGCTCGAGATGTAACGCATGTTGATCTGGTCGAACACCAGCAGCGCGCCGAGTTTCGATTTTTTCAGCGCGTTGCGCGTGCGCGCGAGGCGGTACTCGTGCAGCCGGCGGAAATCGACGCGCTCCTCGAAATCCACCTGCATGCGGCCCGGCGCCTGCAGCGGACGGTCCCAGCGATGGTTCGGATTCGCGGGGTCGAACAGACCGTCGGGCGCCGAGGAAACGCGCTTCTTGGGATCGATCGCCGAGCTTTTCACCAGCTTCGGCTCGACTTTCCTCTTTTTACCAGCCATTACAAAATCTCCAATATAATCAATTACTTATGAATAACGCTCTTCATTCATCACTCAGCGCTCATCGCTGCAGTTCTAGTCCGCCTTGATGCCCGAAGCCTTGATGATCGGCGTCCATTTCGCCAGCTCGCTTTTGACATAGGCCTGCAGCTCTTCCGGCGTGGACGGCGAAGCAATCGCACCCCGCTGCAGCAGCGAGGCCTTGACCTCTTCCGAATTGAGGATGCCGGTGATTTCCTTGTGCAGCTTGGCGACGATCGGTTTCGGCACCTTCGCGGTGGTGAACAGCCCGAACCACAGTTCAGCCTCCATGCCGGCGAGGCCGGCTTCGGTCGCGCTGGGAATGTCGGGCGCGCCGGGGAAACGCTCCTTGCCCGACACCGCCAGCGCGCGCACCTTGCCCGACTTCAGCTGGGCATAGGCGGTGACCGGCGACAGGAAGGAAATCTGGGTTTCACCCGACAGGATCGAGGTCAGCGCAAAACCCGCGCTCTTGTACGGCACATGCTGCACATTGACCTTGGCCACCTGCTTGAACAGTTCTCCGGTCAGGTGGCTGACCGTGCCGTTGCCGGCCGAGGCATAGGACAGCGGCTTCTGCTTGGCCAGAGCCACCAGTTCGGGAACGTTTTTCGCCGGCACCGAGGGATGCAGCACCAGCACCGTGACGCCGCTTGCCGTTTTGGTGATCGGCGAAAAATCCTTCAGCGGATCGTAGGGCAGGTTCTTGTAGAGGGACACCGCGCTGACCATCGGACCGGCATGGCCCATCACCAGCGAATAACCGTCGGGCGTCGCCTTGGCGACCACCTCCGCCGACAGCGTGCCGCCGGCGCCGGCGCGGTTGTCGACCACCACCGGCTGGCCCCAGCGCTCGGTCAGCCGCTGGCCGATGTAGCGCGACAGGTAGTCGGCCGTGCTGCCCGCGCCCTGCCCCATGATGCGGATCGGTTTCGACGGAAACCTGTCCGCCGGTTCCGCGGCCACGGCGGTCAGCGCCGCCAGCGCCGCACCGAACACGATGCCCTGCAGTCCCTTTTTCCGGTGGTTCATGGTTTCTCCTCCTGTGTGCCGAAGCGATGGGTGGCGGAATCAGAGTCCCGCCTTGTTCTGGTACGACAGATCCATGTATTTTTCGGGCGCGCCCTTAGGCAGTGGCAGACCCTCGGCCTGCCAGTAGACATCGATCACCTGCTGCAGGCCGGCGGCATCGATCGCCGGCAGCGGCTTGGCGACAAAGGCATCGAAGGCCTTGTTCGCCAGCGCCGGCGCGATGCTCAGCCGCGAGGGCAGCAATGCAATCGCCGCGTCCCGGTTCGCCGCATCCTTCAGCCAGTGGCAGGCGCCGCGGAAGGCGCGGATGAAGGCGACCAGCCGGTCCGCGTTCTGCGCGGCCCAGGCACGGCGGCAGGCGGCGATCGAGCCGGGATAGCTGGGGAAGAATTGTGTCGTCGTGCCGAGCGAAGCAAAACCCAGCGCGAACAGGTTGCGGTCAAAAGGCGGATTGAGCCAGCTCGCGGCGCCCTGGCCCGCCTTCATCGCATCGAAGCGCTCCTGCGAGCCGCCGATTTCGAGAAAGCGGTAATCGGTTTTCGACAGACCATGATCGGCGAGCAGCTTGCGCAGCAGCAGCGCGTAACCGCTGTTGGCGCCGTCAACGACGATGTCGCGGCCCTTGAGGTCGGCCAGCGTCTTCACGTCCTGCGCCGCCACCAGTGACAGTTCGGGCGCATGGCCCTGGGCCATCACGATGCACAGGTCACCGCCGGTCTCGACCGCGCGCACGACGTGGTCCGACTGCTGGAAACCGATGTCGTAGCCGCCGCTGCGCAGTTGTTCAAGCTGGTGGGTCGAGGAGCCGGTCAGCGTGACTTCGACGGCAACACCTTCCTGCCCGAACATGTCGCGGCCCTGGGCCACGTACAGCGGCCAGGCATTGACCCCCTCGGAAATGACGGCCAGCCGGATCGGCGCCGAAGCTGCTGCAGACATGTCCCCTCGCTCGGTAGTTTCTGTAACGGGCTGGCTTGTATTCGGATCGCGGCAACCGGCCAGACAAAGGCCACCGGATGCCGGGCATCCTAGCCGCCGGCCAACCAATAGTCAATCATTGAGCCATATTGGTTGGATAACCCGGACGGCCGGGCCATGCCATATTGCGCAGCGCACAAGAGGAGAAATCTCCAAGAATCTGCGTTTGCCACCAAAAACCGCAAACCTCATGGTTGAAAGCAGTGCTTACCAATTGAACCAATTGACCCGATTGGTAAGACCATGCACAATCCGCGGCAGACCATGACTGCAATGACCTCCAACCGCCGACCCGACCCCCAGCCGATCCGCCGCAGCGGCCGGCGCGACAGCACCCAGGACATCCGCGCCTACCTGCTCGAAGCCGTGGCCCAGGGTGCCGTCGGTCCCGGCGGCAAGCTGCCGACCGAGCGCGAACTGGCGGCACGTTTCGACCTGCCGCGCAACACCGTGCGCAAGACCCTGGCCCAGCTCGAGGCGGAGGGCACGATCACCCGCCACGTCGGCCGCGGCACCTTCCTCGCCGACACCGGCGGCTTCCCCGCCGACAGCGTCACCCACACCAGCCCGGCCGAACTGATGGAAGCGCGCATGCGCCTCGAACCGGCAATGGCCGAACTGATCGTCACCAACGCCACGCCGGCCGACTTCGAACGCATGGAAACCTGCCTCGACCGTGCCGAACGCGGCGCCACGCTCGACGATTTCGAAGTCTGGGACGCGGCACTGCACCAGGCCCTTGCAGCCGCCACCCACAACCGCTTCGTCACCCGCGTCTTCGACATGGCCACCGCGGTGCGCCACCAGACCGAATGGGGCAAGCTGAAGGACCGCGTGGTGACGCCGGAGCGGCGGCTCAAGTACCAGGAAGAACACCGCACCATCGTCGATGCGCTGAAGGCGCGCGACGCCGACCGCGCCCGCGCCGCGATCCTCGCCCACCTGCAGCACGCAAGGCGCAATCTCTTCGGCTTCTAGCCCGCGCTGCAGTAGACTTCCGCCATGGAAGTCTCCCTCGCCTCCGCCGTCGTCATCCTGCTGCTGGTGATGGACCCGCTGGGCAACATCCCGCTGTTCGTCTCGCTGCTGAAGAACGTCGCGCCGGAGCGCCGCAACCGGGTGATCCTGCGCGAATGCGCGATCGCCTTCGCGTTGCTGCTGTTCTTCGTGTTTTTCGGCCGCTGGATCCTTGACCTGCTCGGTCTCTCCGACGCCTCGCTGAACATCGCCGGCGGCGTGATCCTGTTCCTGATCGCGTTGCGCCTGGTATTCAAGCATCCGGAGGGCGTGTTCGGCGCCGACCCGCTCGATGCCGAACCCTTCATCGTGCCGCTGGCGATTCCTTCGATCGCCGGTCCCTCGGCCATTGCCACGGTGATCCTGCTGGTGTCGCGTGCGCCCGAACGCATGGCCGACTGGATCCTGGCACTCGCCATCGCCAGCGCGGTGACGCTGGTGCTGCTGCTGGCCTCGGCGCGCATCGCCCGCCTGCTCGGCCTGCGCGGACTGGCCGCCGTCGACCGCCTGATGGGCCTGATCCTCACCGCGATTGCCGTCGAAATGCTGATGAAGGGCATCGAAAGTTTCGTCCGCGGCCTCTAGGCCCCGCGCCCGGCTCCCGGGAAACCGCCTCCAGCACCGAAATAAGCCTTGACACTGCGCCGGCCCCGCATGTTGATATCTCCTGCGGCCGCCAACCGGCGCAGCGCTTTACAAAATGATGACAAGGCTTGTCAACAGGGCCACGGGGACTTCATGCGGCAGGGGCAAACAGCCGCTAAGTGATTGACGAACATAGGCTTTTGCGCCCTCGCCAAACATGATCACAACTATTTGTTTTTATTGATATTTTTTGCACTTTCCCAGTGCGGCATTTTGCCTCGGAATTTTTTTTTCGCCACCACACCGGCTATCAGGCGTCGCGAGCAGCCCGCAGACTCACCATTCCGGTGCATGACGTCAAAAATCATTCACAATTTCTGTGGATATCTCTGTGAACAAGGCCAAAAAAGCGTTATCGAAAATGCCTCACGCCCGGGACAGCGTTAGATTGCCTATTTTTTCGGCAATCGGCTTCATGCCGGTGCTGATGGTCGCGCTGGCCTCGGTTTGTTGCGATGCAGTTGCCGCTTCTCCGGACTTTCAGGTTGAAGAACGCAACGTTCTCGAAACGTCATCACTCACGGCAACCCAGGGTCAGCATGCACTGACCCTGACGCTGGCCAACATCGGCGGCTGGAATGACGCGGAGATCGCTGCGGCGGTCAACACGGCCGCCGGCATCCTTGCGCAATGCGGTGTACGCCTCACCGAAGCCGAGTTGCTGCGCATCCGCGTGCCCGGCAGCCACCGCGACTTCGACACGCCGCGTTCGCGCGAGCTGGCACGCGCGCTGCCGCTGCGCAAGCCGGCGATCTATTTCGCCGCCGGCACCCGCCAGCGGCCGGCCTTCGAGGCCGAAGCCATCGGCCGCGGCAACAGCCGCACGCGTCCCGAACTCACCGACACGGTGTGGATCATCCACGGTGCGCGCGACCCCGGCATCGCCCTCGCCCACGAACTGGCCCATGTGCTGATGGACAGCGGCGAACACGACAACACGCCGGGCAACCTGATGGCCGAGGACACCACGCCGCACAACACGCGGCTGACCGCGGCGCAGTGCGCGCGAATCACCACCACCGGCAGCCGCAACGGTCTGCTGCGCCCAGGCGTAGACTGAAGGAATGAACGAACTGCCGCAGGGCGCCGTCCCCGAAGGTCCCTGGAATCCCGGACTGCAGTCGCAGATACCGGCGGCGCTGCTGCACCTCGCCACCATCCACCGCCCGGAAAACGTCAGCTCCTCGCTGCGCCAGGTGCGCGAACTGGCCGACCTCACCGGACTGCCGATGGAAGACCTGGTGGTCTACAAGCCGGAGCGCCTGGTGGTGCACGAACTGCTGGCACGGGTCACCGCGGATTTCAGCATCGAGGACGGCAGCAAAACCGAAGACCTCGGCATCAACTTCCGCCGCACCACCGACGCCATCCTCAGCCGCCACATCGCCCCGCACATGACCGGCATCCGCGCCGCGCACGAAGCGCTGCGCACGACATTGTTCAATACCGTCATGCAACTGATCGAAAGCGGCATGCAGGATGCCCCCGCGGCCGCGCCGGCGCGCAGCTTCTGGGCCAGACTCGCCGGCAAGGTCGCACCCGCGGCCGCCGAGGAGACCGAATCACGCGACCTGCGCGCGATCCGCCGCTGGGAAGCCGGCGCGCGCGATGCCGCCGATCCGGTGCAGCGCGCCGCCTGCCAGGCACTGGCGCGCACCGCCGGCGCGATGCATGCGCGCCACGGCCGCATCTGGGGCGACCGCGGCCTGCTCGCCTCGGTCGCCACCGACCTCGCCTGCAACGATTACGGCAGCGAGGAAATCGGCCGCATGATCGATCCGCTAGTCCAGCGCGCCGCCGCGGCCGAAGGTTTCCGCCTGCTGCCGGTGCAGACGCTGCCGGTGGTGATGAACACCAAGGGCGCCTCCGCCGCGGGAAAAAGCACGCTGCGCCCGCTGCAGCGCGAACTCGCCGCGCGCATCGGCGTCAACTGGGCGGATTTCGCGCTGGTCAGCCCCGACATCTTCCGCAAGTTCCTGCTCGACTACGCCTCGCTCGGCGAATCCTACAAATACGCCGGATCGCTGTCCGGCCACGAACTGCAGGTCGTCGACCACAAGCTCGACCGCTACATCGCGCGCAAGGCCGACCGCGGGCTGATGACCCACCTGCTGATCGACCGTTTCCGTTTCGACACCTTCGCGCCCGCCTCCGACGTCGCCGGCAGCAACCTGCTGACGCGTTTCGGCAGCCTGGTCTACCTGTTCTTCATGATCACGCCGCCGGATGCCACCGTCGAACGTGCCTGGCACCGCGGCCTCGAGGTCGGCCGCTACAAGGCGGTGGACGACCTGCTTGCGCACAACATCGAGGCTTTCAACGGCATGCCCGAGGTGTTTTTCACCTGGGCCCTCGCCGCCGACAAGAAGGTGCATTACGAATTCCTCGACAACAGCGTCGCGCTCGGCGAACAGCCGCGCACCGTCGCCTTCGGCTGGAACGGCGAAATGCAGGTGCTTGATGTCGGCGGACTGCTCGACGTCGAGCGTTACCGCCGGATCCATGTCAACGCGCAGAATCCCGCCGCGGTTTATCCCGGCGCGGCGGAAATGGCGCCGGAGCGCAACACCCAGTTCCTCGCCGCCTGCATCAAGCGGCTGCCGGTGGTGAACTTCGCCGACCGCGCGAGCGGCCGCATCTGGCTGCATTGCGAAGGCGGGCGGCCGCTGTGGGCCGATGCGCAGGGACTCGCGCAGGCCCTGCAGGATCCTGAAACCCGCGCCGGCATCGCCGCAGTCGTGCCGCAGGCATTGCAGCCCGGCGCGCTGCCTGCCGCGCCCGCGAACCCGTCCGGCCTCAGCGCCGGGGACCGCATCCACACCCTCGGCCAGTGGGGCGCAGGCGCCGCAAACGCCTGATCTGCAAGCATTTGTGTACGGCGCCCGCTGCCGTTACATGTGCTTACAAATACTCACAGTCGCGCCGAAGTTCCGCCCCTAGACTCTGTTCCGTGACCGGCAGTCATGCGTCACGACAACAAGAGTCGCAGGGGCAACCCGGGGAAACACAAGTTTCCCCAGAACCAAGGAGATCATCATGAAATTCCTGACAGGCGCCATCTTGTCGGCAGTGCTGCTCGGTGCGGGCCCGGCATTCGCGGACCGCGGCCACGGTCATGGCCACGGGCCCAAGCACCACTGGAAAACCCAGAAACACGTCTACCATCATTACGGTCCGCCGCGGCATGTCGTGAAACACGTGCATCGTTACCACCCGCCGCGCGTGGTGCACCACTACTACGAGCCGGCCCCCGTCTACCACCGGCCGGCAATTGGCGTCCACGTGGTGCTGCCGAGCCTCTACATCCCGCTGAACTGAACGTGGGTTTGAAGCTAAGCCCCGCCCGGTCACCCGGCGCGGGGCTTTTTTTGCGCGCCGGTTTTGCATCCTATAATCGCGGCTCCCGCATCCCGACCAGAGCCCGCGATGAACGGCCGTCCCGACCTGCAGATCCGCCTGCCCGATGCCGACGGCCGCATCACGCCGTACCGCCTGCAGGGTCCGGCCCGCTTCGCCACCGCTGGCTCACCGGCGCAACTCACGCGCATCGCCTACTCCGCCGCCCACGTCGTTGCCGACCCGCGCGCCGACATTGATCCCTGGATCCACTGCGCCGTCGACTGGGACGCGACACTCGCCTATCGCCGCCACCTGTGGAGCCTCGGCCTCGGTGTCGCCGAAGCGATGGACACCGCGCAGCGCGGCATGGGCATGGACTGGCCCGCCTCACTGGAACTGATCCGCCGTTCGGTCGATGCCTCGCGGGATTTCCCCGGCGCGCTGCTCGCTTCCGGCTGCGGCACCGACCAGCTTACGCCGGAAGATGCGCGCTCGGTGGATGATGTCATCCGCGCCTACGAAGAACAGCTCGCAGCCATCGAAGCCGCCGGCGGCCGCATCGTGCTGATGGCGAGCCGCGCGCTGGCGAAAGTTGCGCGCGGCCCCGCGGATTACGAGAAGGTCTACGACCGCATCCTGCGCCAGGCCAAACAACCGGTGATCCTGCACTGGCTGGGCGACATGTTCGACCCGGCGCTTAAAGGTTACTGGGGCAGCAGCGACACGCAGCAGGCCGTGGACACCGCACTAGGCGTGATCAATGCCAATGCCTCGAAGGTCGACGGCATCAAGATGTCGCTGCTCGACAAGGACATCGAAATCGCCGTGCGCCGCCGCCTGCCGGAAGGCGTGCGCATGTACACCGGCGACGATTTCAACTACGCCGAACTGATCGCCGGCGATGAAATCGGCGACTCGGACAACCAACGCCACAGCGACGCATTGCTCGGCATTTTCGACGCCATCGCGCCCGCGGCCAGCGCGGCGCTGCTGGCCCTGGCGCAGAACAACCGCGCCAGGTTCGAAGAAATACTCGCACCCACCGTGCCGCTGTCGCGCCACATCTTCCGCGCGCCGACGCGTTTCTACAAAACCGGTGTCGTGTTCATGGCCTGGCTCAACGGCCACCAGGACCACTTCACGATGGTCGGCGGCCAGCAGAGCGCGCGGTCGCTGATGCATTTCGTGGAGCTGTTCAAACTCGCCGATGCGGCGGGACTGCTGCAGAAGCCGGAATTGGCGATCGAGAGAATGAAGTCCCTGCAGGCGCTGCACGGCATCACCTGAAACAGAATCCGTAGGGCGGATAAGCCGCGAAGCGGCGCCATCCGCCGAATGCCGCATCCGGCGCATGACGCTGCGCTTATGCGCCCTACGCAATATGCACCCTCCTTGAAATTATGTCATATGTGACATATCATGCCTTCCATGAGAGCCGCTGAAAAGCCGCTGATCTGGCTGCACGGTGAGATCAAGTCACCTCCATTCTCGCCCGCGGCACGACTGGAAGCCGGTTTTCTGCTGCGGCGCCTGCAGCGCGGTGACAAGCTGGGTTTACCGCACTCGAGGCCAATGCCGACGATCGGGGCGCGATGTCATGAACTGCGCATCAACGATGAAAACCTTACCTGGAGAATTGTTTACAGGATCGACAGCGATGCAATCCTGATTCTGGAAATATTCAACAAGAAAACGGCAGCCACACCGAAACATGTCATCGCCATCAGCAAAACACGAATTCAGAGGTACCAGGATGAAACCCGCTAAACGCAAAAAACTGGAAAAAGCCGGATGGAAAATCGGCACAGCCGACGACTTTCTCGGTCTTACTGCCGAGGAATCAGCCTATATCGCGATGAAACTGGCCTTGAGCGAATCCCTCAGGAACAAACGCCTCAAAAAGGGACTAAGCCAGGTCGCGCTCGCAAAATTGATCGAATCCAGTCAATCCCGCATCGCCAAGATGGAAGCCGCCGACGCTTCGGTATCCATCGACCTGCTGGTGAAATCGCTGCTTGCGCTGGGTACGTCACCAAAAGAACTGGCAACTGCAATTGCGACGACGGGCTAAGATCGCCTTAAGGACTTGTCCCGCAGGGCGAGCAAGCCCCCCCCACCGGAATGATGGCATTGGAATAGTCGGCTTCCCGATCCCGCACCACCCCGTAGGGCGGATAAGCCGCGAAGCGGCGCCATCCGCCGAATGCCGCATCCGGCGCATGACGCTGCGCTTATGCGCCCTACGGCAATGAAATTCCGGCTCAGGAAATATTCGCCGCCTTCTTGATCGCCGCCACCTTCACCATCTCCGGCGACTTCTTGTAATGCGCATCCAGCGGATAACAGCCCGACACCAGGCCGTGCCGCGGCGCGGTGGTGCAGTCGCTGAAGGTGCGGCAGAGGCGTTTTCTCTGCAGCGGCCGCCCGGCGAGCACGTCGGCGGGCAGCTCCGGATAGGCCAGCACCATGCGGCCGAGGCCGACGCTGTCGGTCCAGCCGGCGCGCACCGCCGCCTGCGCGACGTAAGGCAAAAATTCCTGCAGATAGGTGTATCCGCTGCCGACGAAGGCGAGTTCGGGGAAGGCCTGCTTCAGTTCGCGCACCACGTTCAGGTGGCGCATCACGCCGATCAGCGGATCCTCGGGCGGGTGGTAACCGTCTGAAGGCGGATAAAGCGCGGGCCGGGTCAGGTGCGGGTTGTAGTACGGGCTGCCGAGCGTGATGTTGAACAGTTTGATGCCCAGGTCGCGCGCGATGGCGATCACTGATTTCGTTTCGCCGAGGTCGATCGCCAGCGGATCGGACTCCTGCATTCCGAAGCCGTAGCGGTACGGCAGCAGGCTGCCGAAGTCCTCCGGCGCGCCCGGCCCCATCGCCTCCGCCGTGGTCAGCGCCGGATCGGGGCGGAAGGGCACGAGATCAGCGGCGGAAATGCGCATGCCGATCTTCAGGCCCGGCGCCTCGGCCCTGATGCCGGCGACGATCTCGCGCAGGAAGCGCGTGCGGTTCTCCAGCGAGCCGCCGAATTCGCCTTCGCGGGTTTTCGCCGACAGGAATTCGTGGCCGAGATAACCGTGGCAGGCCTTGACGTCGACGAACCGGAAACCGAGCCGTGCCGCGCGTTTGGCGTTCTGCACATAACAGTCGATCAGCGCACGGATGTCGCCGTCGCTCATCAGCGGATAATCCGCCGCGAGCCTGAACTTGCGGTCGAGGATCGGATGCCGGTAGAGGATCATCGGCTCCTGTTTGTGATGGTCATTGGGTTTGCAGAAACGGCCCGAGTGCGTCAGCTGCAGGCCGACCACGAGGCCGTCATCGCCGCCCATCACCGCGCGGTGTTCGGCCACCAGCGCCTCGCGCATCGCGCCGATCGCGCGCTCGGTCGCATCGTTGAGCAGCAGCTGGTTGGGATTGGCACGGCCGTCGGGCCGCACCGCCACCGCCTCGCCGCCCCAGATCAGCTTCGCGCCGGAGGCGCCGAAACGCTGCCAGCGGCGGCGGGTGTTGTCCGAGGGGCTGCCGTCGGCTTCGGCGTCCCAGCCTTCCATCGGATGCACCGTGTAGCGGTTGCCGATGGTCATGCCGTCGACCGTCAGCGGCTGCGCCATCGGCGATGCCGGCGCCACCTCCAGCGTATCGTCACAGGGCATCGGCAGGCCCATGCGCTGCAGGTTTTCCCGGAAACCGGCCGGCGTGGCCAGCGACTTCAGCTTGACGTAGTCACCGAATTTCAACTTTCATCTCCCCCACGACTTTCCATCTGCGCCGTCATTCCGGCGGACGCCGGAATCCAGGCCGTGCTGTGGCAAGACCCCCCTGGATTCCGGCTCGCGCTGCGCTTGGCCGGATTGACGATCCGATCAGACTACTTTTTATTCACCAGCAGCTTCAGCCCCGCCAGCGCATGTTTGTAACTCTCGATGCCCAGCCCGTAGACCGAGGCCTTGCACACCGGCTGGAACACCGACACCGTGCCGCGCGCGGTGGGGTTGCTGAGATGCACCTCGACCACCGGGAATTTCATCTGCGCCACCGCCGCGCGCAGCGGGCCGGTGACCATCGTGTAGCCGCCGGGATTGATCACGCAGCCGGCGGTGTCGCTGTCGAAGGCGGCGTAGAGCCGGTTGACCACCTCGCCTTCGATGTTGGAATGGAAAAACGACACCTCGATGCCGAGATCCTTCGCGTAACCGCGGATGTGCTCCTCGTACTGCGCCAGCGTCAGCGGCCCGAACACGTCGAGCTGCACCTTGCCGCGCATGTCGAGGCCGGCGCCGTGGATGACCAGAACCTTCATGTGACTGTGACTCCCTGATTTGACGTCAATAGGCCCGGATGAGTATGCCAGCAAACGGCCGCGGCGGACCAGATCGCGGACTGCGGTGTCCCCGTCGCGCCGGCACTAGCCACAGGGGGCCTGTTCGCGGTATTTTCGGGCCTCGCCTGCAGCCTGCAAGCCGCCACACGTCCACAATGCACAACCGGCGCCCCGCGCCCGCAACCCGACGCACAACACCAGGAACCCATCCATGAGCGACAACCTGAAGGCCTACAACATATTCGACCTGCGCAAGATCGCGATGAAACGCGTGCCGCGCGGCTTCTTTGAATTCGTCGACCGCGGCACCGAGGACGAAGTCGCGCTGCGCAACAACCGCGAAGTCTTCGACCGCATCCGCTTCCGCACCCGCACCTTCGTCGACGTCTCCAAACGCACGCAGGACACCGAGATCTTCGGCACCAGGTACAAGATGCCGATGGTGATCGCCCCCACCGGCGTTGCCGGCCTGCTGTGGCACGAAGGCGAAATCAAGCTGGCCAAGGCCGCGCGCGCCGCAGGGATTCCGTTCTCGCTCGCCACCGGCTCGATCACCGCGATGGAGCGTGTCGCCGACGAGGCCGGCGGCGACCTGTGGTTCCAGCTCTACCTGTGGCCCGACCGCTCGATGTCGCATGAGCTGGTCAACCGCGCCAAGGCCGCCGGCTACAAGACGCTGATCGTCACCGTCGACGGCGTGTCCGCCGGCAACCGTGAATACAACCTGCGCAACGGCTTCACGCTGCCCTTCAGCTTCAACGCGCGCAACATGTGGGACATGGCAACGCATCCGCGCTGGCTGATGGGCGTGATGGCGCGTTACCTGATGACCACCGGCATGCCGATGTATGCCAACTACCCGGAAGCCGCCAAGGCAAAAATGACCAAGGGACCGCCCGGACGCGCCAGCCTGCGCACCGACTCGGTGAAATGGGATGACCTCGACGCGCTGCGCAAGATCTGGCCGGGCAAACTGATCGTCAAGGGCATCCTTGATCCGCAGGACGCGATCACCGCGGTGGACCACGGTGCCGACGGCATCGACGTCTCCAACCACGGCGGGCGCAACCTTGACGGCATCGTGTCGCCGATCGAAGTGTTGCCGGAAATCGTCGATGCGGTGGGCAAACGCGCGACCATTTTCATGGACAGCGGCATCCGCCGCGGCAGCGACGTGGTCAAGGCGCTGGCGCTGGGTGCAAACGCGGTGATGGTCGGGCGCTCGACGCTGTATGGCGTGGCGGCGGGCGGAGAAGCCGGTGCGGCACGCGCGCTGCAGATCTACCGCGACGAAATCCACCGCAACATGGCCCTGCTCGGCTGCAACACCATTGCCGAGATCGGTCCGCAACACCTGCTGTTTGCCGACCAGCACCAGCTGCGCGCGCCGAAAGAGCGCCCGCAACTGCGCGTCGTCGAAGGCAAGGCCGCGGAGTCCTGACCGCCACCGCCTCACCGTCATGCCGGCCCCGCGCCGGCATCCCGCAAACCCGGCCTCCCTGAACAAGACGCCGGGTTTTTATTTTATAAATAAAATCAAATACTTATAAACACACCGTGGGGAAAGGGCCGACACCACTGAGCGCCCCTTCCCCACCGTCACGCGTTTATCCCCGGCGGCACAGGGTGCAGGGAGGGAGAAGACAGCCTGCGCCGCCAAACGCGCGTATTCCACCTGAATCACGCGCACGACTTCACTTGCCGTTGCGCTTGCGATCCTTGAGGACGGTGAAGGCGATGAAACCGCCGACCATCGCCACCAGCAGCAGCACCACGACAATCATCGCCACCGGGCTCACGTCGGCAGGCGGTGGCGGAATTGCCGCTTCATCGGCACGCGCCGACAAGGACAGCAGGAACAAGCCGAGTGCAGGCATCATTGTTTTCATCACGAACTCCTCCGGAAAAACGAAAGTCAGACCACCGCTGGGCAAGAGAGCAGGCGGTCTGGTGATCGTGATGGTTGCAGAAGGCACTTGCGCAGTGCTTGCCGGGGACTTGCGCGAAACTTGCGGAAACCGGACAGAAGCCGCGGCTGCGCGGCGCCGGAAGGATTACTGCGTGTTGGCCGGCGCCTTGCGCGCCTCGCGCGAAGGCGGTCCCCAGAGGATCCAGCCGCCGATGCCCAGCAGCAGGAGCAGCAGACCCGCCGCAAGCAGCAGCAGGCTGTGATTGACCCAGGACGCCGACAGCGCCTGGCGTTCCGTGCGTTCGCTGACTGCCGGAGGCGGCGGCGCAACGGGCGCCGGTGCTGCGACGGGCGGTTTTTCGGCAACAGCAGGCGCAGGTGATGATGCCGCGGCGACCGGTGCCGCAGCCGCGCTGCTCCGCGTTTCCAGCCCGCGCTGCAAGGCCTTCACCGCCGATTCCATCGCCGCCACACGTTCGAGCATGCCGGCCAGCGCCCGCCCCTGCGCATCGACCTCCGACTGCAGGCGCCCGATCTCGCGCACCCAGCGCGCATCGTCCGCCACTGCAGCACTGCGCGCCGCAGCCGGTTTGTGCAGTGACACCGGCGCGAACACCGCACCCTTGTCCGCCGCGCCGCCGACCTGCACGACATAGGCGCGCCGTGACTGCGGCCCCGGCGCCACGCGCTCGATGAGCAGCGCGACCTGCGACGCGGCGACCGGCCGCGCCGACTGCAGGATGTAATAGGGACGGCCGTCGGCACGCAGATCGAATTGAAAACGCGCGGCGGCCAGGGCGGGATCGTATTGGAGGCCGGCCGGCGCATAGGCCTCGGCGGGCGCAAGCTGCAGCACGGGAACTTCAGCTTCGGTGTAACGGGCGGGGACTTCGATCTCGGCGCGCAGCGGCTCTCCCGCAGAAGACAGCAACACCATCCGGCCCCACTCCGCCGCAAACGCCGACGACGCGACCGGCAGCAGCAGCGCTGCCCAGAAACCGCGCCAGGTCAGGATGGAACGAACGATGACGACTCCCGCCGATTGAACTGGGCGGAAAAGTACTCCCTTACTGGAGGAAATGCAAGCAAGTCATTATTAATATTGGAGTTTTGCGGATTCAGACTACACCGCATTCCCCGCCGCCTGCCCCGAAGCCCAGGCCCACTGGAAGTTGTAGCCGCCAAGCCAGCCGGTGACATCGACCACCTCGCCGATGAAATGCAGGCCCGGCACGCTGCGCGCCTCCAGCGTCTGTTGCGACAGCGCATCGGTATCGACGCCGCCCAGTGTGACCTCGGCCTTGGCATAACCCAGCGTGCCCGAAGGCTGGATCGGCCAGCCCTTCAGGGTCTGCGCGATCTCGGCGAGCATCACCTTCGACAGCTGCGCCAGCGGCTGCGTCCAGCCGTGCAGCTCGGCGAAGCCCGTTGCAAAGCGCCGCGGCAGGTGTTCCGCCAGCACCGCACCCAGCGCCTGCTGGCCGCGGCGATGCTGCTCAAGCCAGTCAGCGGCATCGATCTCCGGCAACAGGTCCAGCGCCACCGGCCCGCGCGCGCCGCCGAGTTGCCAGTACGAAGACACCTGCAGGATCGCCGGCCCCGACAGGCCGCGATGGGTCACCAGCGCCGCCTCGCGGAACGACGGCCAGTGTTCACCGCGCGGCTGCTGTACGCAGGAGGTCACCGCATCGAAGGACGACCCGGACAGCGCGCCGAAACGCGCCAGCCATTCCGGCGGCAGCGCCAGCGGCACCAGCGCGGGCTTGGGCGGCACGATGGGCAGACCGAACTGCTCGGCGAGGCGATAACCGAAAGGTGTGGCGCCGATTTTCGGGATCGACAAGCCGCCGGTGGCCACCACCAGCGCGCGGCTGCGGTAAGTACCCTGCGAGGTCGCCACCTCGAA
>JALHND010000037.1 GCA_022843705.1 Burkholderiales bacterium | reverse complement strand
CGCATTCGCCGGGAGCAGACGGAACTGAAGCAGTTCCTGCACACCAACCTGTACCGGCATTACCGCGTGTCCCGGATGAGCAGCAAGGCACGCCGCATTGTCACCGAGCTGTTCCAGGCTTTCCTATCCGAACCCGGCCTGTTGCCGCCCGAATTCCAGGAACGCGCCCGCACCGATACACCCCGGGCCATCGCCGACTACATCGCCGGCATGACCGACCGTTACGCCATCGTCGAACATCGACGCCTGTTTGCCATCGATATCAGTTGAGATTTTCTGCGGAATTTGCCGCCTTTGGCGGTTGAACCAACCCCTTGATGCGGGTAGACTTATCGGGTTTCACTCCGTTTTTCGCACATTGATTTTCAGGCTCTGGCGCGCCGCAGCAATAAAGCGCACAACCTATTGATTAACAATGTGTTTTTGACGAGGCGCCCGATGGCTCACCCAAATCTGCCGGAACCCCAAGGCCTGTACGACGCGGCCCATGAACACGACGCCTGCGGCGTCGGATTCGTTGCCCACATCAAGGGCAAGAAAAGCCACGACATCGTCGATCAGGGACTGACCATACTGCGCAACCTGACGCATCGCGGTGCAGTCGGCGCAGATCCCAAAGCCTCCGACGGCGCGGGCATCCTGATCCAGATTCCGGATGCCTTTTTCCGCGAAGAAATGGCCAAACAGGGGGTCAAACTGCCTCCTGCAGGCCATTACGGCATCGGCATGGTGTTCCTGCCGCGCGAGCCTGCATCACGCATCGCCTGCGAATACGAGATCGAGCGCGCGATCAAGGATGAAGGCCAGAGCCTTCTCGGCTGGCGCGACGTCCCTGTCGACAGCTCGGACCTGGGTGAGTCGGTCAAAAAAGTCGAACCGGTAATCCGCCAGGTATTCATCGGACGCAGTTCGGCGATCCGCGTGACCGATGCCTTGGAGCGCAAGCTGTATGTCATCCGGAAAAGCGCCAGCCACGCCATCCGCGCGCTCAAGCTGGCCCACGGCACCGAATACTTCGTGCCCTCGATGTCGGCGCGCACGATTGTCTACAAGGGCATGCTGCTGCCCTCCCAGGTTGGCACCTACTACAGGGACCTGCAGGACCCCCGGGTGGTCTCCGCGCTGGCACTGGTGCACCAGCGTTTTTCGACCAACACCTTCCCGACATGGGACCTCGCACACCCGTTCCGGATGATTGCGCACAATGGCGAAATCAACACCGTGCGCGGCAACGTGAACTGGGTGCGCGCGCGTCAGGGCGCCATCTCGAGCCCGGTGCTCGGCAAGGACCTCGACAAGCTATGGCCGCTGATCTACGCCGGCCAGTCGGATTCCGCCTCCTTCGACAACGCGCTGGAACTGCTGGTGATGGGCGGGTACTCGATCGCCCATGCGGTGATGATGATGATCCCCGAAGCCTGGGAAGGTCACACCCTGATGGACGCCAACCGCCGCGCATTCTACGAATACCATGCGGCGATGATGGAACCCTGGGACGGCCCTGCGGCGATCGCGTTCACCGACGGCCGCCAGATCGGCGCCACCCTGGACCGCAACGGCCTGCGCCCGGCCCGTTACATCGTCACCGATGACGACCTGGTGATCATGGGTTCCGAATGCGGCTGTCTGCCGATTCCGGAAGAAAAAATCACCAAGAAGTGGCGCTTGCAGCCGGGCAAGATGTTCCTTGTTGACCTCGAGAAGGGGCGCATCATCGACGACAAGGAGCTGAAAGAGTCGCTGGCATCAAACAAGCCCTACGTCGAATGGATGGAGCGCATCCGCGTCAAGCTTGATGACGTCGAAAGCCAGAAAGCGCAGCCGGAGCGCAGCGCGGTGCCCCTGCTCGACCGCCAGCAGGCCTTCGGCTACACCCAGGAAGACCTCAAGTTCCTGATGATGCCGATGGCCGCCAACGGCGAGGAGCCGATCGGGTCCATGGGCAATGATTCGCCGCCCGCCGTGCTGTCGAACAAGAACAAGGGGCTGTACCAGTACTTCAAGCAGCTTTTTGCGCAGGTCACCAATCCGCCTATCGATCCGATCCGCGAGGAGCTGGTGACCTCGCTGGTGTCATTCATCGGTCCCAAGCCCAATCTTCTCGGCGTCGATGAAATGAATCCGCCGATCCGCCTCGAAGTCAGCCAGCCGGTGCTCGATTTCTTCGAGATGGAGAAAATCCGCAACATCGAGAGCTATACCGACGGCAAATTCAGGTCCTGCGAGCTGGACATCACCTATCCCGTATCCTGGGGCAAGGAGGCCATCGAGGCCCGCCTCGCCAGCCTCGCCGCCCAGGCAGAAGATGCGGTGCGTGCCGGTTACTCGATCCTGATCCTCTCCGACCGCCGCGTCGACCGCGAGCAGGTGGCGATTCCGGCGTTGCTGGCATTGTCGACCATACATCACCACCTGGTCGACAAGGGGCTGCGTACCAGCGCCGGCCTGGTGGTGGAAACAGGTTCGGCGCGTGAAGTGCACCATTTCGCGCTGCTCGGCGGCTACGGCGCCGAAGCGGTACATCCCTACCTGGCGCTGGAAACCATCCTGCAAATGGCCGAAAGCGGCCAGCTTGGCGAAAAAGTCGACGGCTACAAGGCGATCAAGAATTTCGTCAAGGCGGTGGGCAAGGGACTGCGCAAGGTGATGTCGAAAATGGGCATCTCCACCTACATGTCCTACACCGGCGCGCAGATTTTCGAGGCCATCGGCCTCTCGTCGCCGCTGATCGACAAATATTTCCACGGCACCCCGTCGAATGTCGGCGGCATCGGCCTGTTCGAAGTGGCCGAGGAAGCCATCCGCACACACCTGGGCGCCTTCAGCGGCGACCCGGTCCTTGCGGGCGCACTGGATGCCGGCGGCGAGTACGCCTGGCGGGTGCGCGGCGAAGACCACATGTGGACACCGGACGCGATCGCCAAGCTGCAGCATGCGACCCGCGCCAACAGCGCAACCACCTATCGCGAATACGCCGACATCATCAACGACCAGTCGAAGCGGCACATGACGTTCCGCGGCCTGTTCGAGTTCCGCTTCAACCGCTGCACACCGGTGCCGATCGAAGAGGTGGAGCCCGCAACAGAGATCGTCAAACGTTTTTCCACCGGCGCCATGTCACTGGGTTCTATTTCGACCGAAGCCCACACCACGCTCGCCGTGGCGATGAACCGCCTCGGCGGCAAGTCCAATACCGGCGAGGGCGGCGAAGACCGGCGGCGTTTCGCCCCGGTGCAGCCCGGCGAAACACTGGCCTCGCGCCTGGGCGAAGGACGCATCGAGCACGACATCGTGCTGCAGCCCGGCGATTCCCTGAAATCGAAGATCAAGCAGGTGGCTTCGGGCCGCTTCGGCGTCACCGCGGAATACCTGGCCAGTGCCGAGCAGATCCAGATCAAGATGGCGCAGGGTGCCAAGCCCGGCGAGGGCGGCCAGTTGCCCGGCCGCAAGGTATCCGAGTACATCGCCGAACTGCGTTATTCGACACCGGGCGTCGAGTTGATCTCACCGCCGCCGCACCACGATATCTATTCGATCGAGGATCTGGCGCAGTTGATCCATGACCTGAAGAACAGCAACACTGCCGCCTCGATCAGCGTCAAACTGGTGTCGGAAGTCGGCGTCGGCACCGTCGCCGCCGGCGTGGCCAAGGCCAAGGCCGACCACGTGACCATTTCCGGTCATGACGGCGGCACCGGTGCGAGCCCCTGGTCGTCGATCAAGCACGCCGGCACGCCCTGGGAACTCGGCCTCGCCGAGACCCAGCAAACGCTGGTTCTGAACCGCCTGCGCAGCCGCATTGCCGTGCAGGTGGACGGCCAGATCAAAACCGGGCGCGATGTCGTCATCGGTGCGCTGCTCGGTGCCGACGAGTTCGGCTTTGCCACCGCACCACTGGTGGTCGAGGGCTGCATCATGATGCGCAAGTGCCATCTGAACACCTGCCCGGTCGGTGTCGCGACCCAGGACCCCGTGCTGCGCAAGAAGTTTTCCGGCAAGCCGGAACATGTCATCAACTATTTCTTCTTCGTCGCCGAAGAGATCCGAGAACTGATGGCCCGGCTGGGCGTGCGGAAATTCGACGACCTGATCGGGCGCGCCGACCTGCTGGATACCCGCAAAGGGATCGAACACTGGAAAGCCCGCGGCCTCGATTTCAGCCGCATTTTCCATCAGCCCCAGATCGGTCCCGAGGTTCCGCGCTTCCACACCGAGTCCCAGGATCACGGTCTGGACAAGGCGCTGGATCACCGGTTGATCGAACTTGCAGGACCGGCGCTGGAGCGCGGTGAAAAAGTCACCATCGAGATGCCGATCCGCAACATCAACCGCACGGTCGGCACCATGCTCTCCGGCATGGTCGCCAAACGCTACGGCCATGACGGGCTGCCGGAGGACACCATTCGCGTGCGTTTTGCCGGTTCGGCCGGGCAGAGCCTTGGCGCATTCCTGTCGCGCGGCATCACGCTGGAGCTGATCGGCGATACCAACGATTACTGCGGCAAAGGCCTTTCCGGCGGACGAATCATCGTGCAGCCCTCCCCGAAGTTCCGCGGAGACGCCGGGCAGAACATCATCACCGGCAATGCCGTACTCTACGGCGCCATCGCGGGCGAAGCCTATTTCCGCGGCGTCGCCGGCGAACGGTTTGCCGTGCGCAACTCGGGGGCACATACCGTCGTCGAAGGCGTCGGTGACCACGGCTGCGAGTACATGACGGGCGGCACGGTCGTTGTGCTGGGTACTACCGGGCGCAACTTCGCCGCAGGCATGTCCGGCGGCATTGCCTATGTCTACGATGAGGACGGCAGCTTCGCGTCCTATTGCAACACCGCGATGGTCAAGCTGGAGCCGCTGCTCACCGAAGCCGAACAGGATGCCAAGGTGTCCCGCGACATCTGGCACATGGGCGAAGCCGACGACGTACTGGCGAGGCGCTTCATCGAGAATCATCACCGCCTCACCGGCAGCGTCCGTGCCCAGAAAATACTCGCGGACTGGGCGGCAGCGCGAGGGAAGTTCGTCAAGATTTTCCCGAACGAATACCGGCGTGCGCTGGGAGAGCTTGCGGCCAAAGGCAAGAAAATCGCAGCCTGAAGCCGCGAAATAACCGACGGAATCACGACTTTCGGTCCTTCACGGGCCTGATGTTTCAGGGGCAATACAGCTATGGGAAAAATAACCGGATTTCTGGAATTTGAACGGCTGCATGAGGCCGCTGAACAGCCGCAGGAGCGGCTGAAGCACTGGCGGGAGTTCGTGCACCACCTGACTGACGAAGCCGCCGGTGTCCAGGGTGCACGCTGCATGGACTGCGGCACGCCGTTCTGCATGAGTGGCTGTCCGGTCAACAACATCATTCCGGACTGGAACGACCTGGTCTTCAAACAGGACTGGCAGCGCGCGCTGGATACCCTGCATTCGACCAACAATTTCCCCGAGTTCACCGGCCGCATCTGCCCGGCTCCCTGCGAGGCGGCCTGCACGCTGAACATCAACAACGACCCGGTCGGCATCAAGTCGATCGAACATGCCATTATCGACAAGGGCTGGGAATCCGGCTGGGTCGTGCCGCAGCCGCCGGCGAACAAAACCGGAAAACGCGTTGCCGTGATCGGCTCCGGACCCGCCGGCCTGGCCTGTGCACAGCAGCTGGCACGCGCCGGCCATGACGTCGTGGTGTTCGAGAAAGCCGACCGTGCGGGCGGCCTGCTGCGTTACGGCATCCCCGATTTCAAGATGGAGAAACACCTGATCGACCGCCGGGTCGAGCAGATGCGCGCCGAGGGCGTTGAGTTCCGCACCGGACAGCATGTCGGCGGCAATCTTGCGATGCAGAAACTCATCGACGAATTCGACGCCGTGGTAATGGCTGGTGGCGCGGAGCAGCCGCGCGACCTTCCGGTGCCCGGCCGCGAACTCGCCGGCGTGCACTTCGCGATGGAATTCCTGCCGCAGCAGAACAAGGTGGTTGCCGGCGACAAGGTTGCCGGCCAGATCAAGGCCACCGGCAAACACGTCATCGTCATCGGCGGCGGCGACACCGGCTCCGACTGTGTCGGCACCTCCAACCGCCACGGCGCTGCATCGGTGACCCAGTTCGAACTGCTGCCGCAACCCCCGGAAAAGGAAAACAAGCCGCTGGTCTGGCCGTACTGGCCGGTCAAGCTGCGTACGTCGAGTTCCCATGAAGAGGGCTGCAAGCGGGACTGGTCCGTGGCCACCAAACGTTTTGAAGGCAAGGATGGCAAGGTCGAGAAGCTGGTCGCCGCACGGATCGAATGGAAAGACGGCAGGATGCAGGAGGTGCCGGGTTCGGAATTCACTCTGAAAGCCGATCTGGTTCTGCTGGCAATGGGTTTCCTCGGTCCGGTTCCGGCCGGGCTGCTGGAGCAGGCCGGTGTCGAAAAAGACAACCGGGGCAACGTCAAGGCCGACACCGAGAACTACCGCACGTCAGTGGACAAGCTTTTCGCCGCGGGTGACATGCGCCGCGGGCAATCGCTGGTGGTCTGGGCCATTCGCGAGGGGCGGCAATGCGCCCGCGCGGTCGACGAATTCCTGATGGGATCCAGCGAGCTGCCGCGCTAAATGGCGGCACTGAAAAACAACACCTTCATCCGCGCGCTGCTGCGCCAGCCGGTACCGTACACGCCGGTCTGGATCATGCGCCAGGCCGGGCGTTACCTGCCGGAGTACAACGCCACACGCAAACGCGCCGGCAGTTTCCTCGGCCTCGCCAAAAATCCTGATTTCGCCACCGAAGTCACGCTGCAGCCGCTGGCACGTTTCCCGCTGGATGCAGCCATCCTGTTTTCCGACATCCTGACCGTGCCCGACGCGATGGGCCTCGGCCTTTATTTTGCCGAAGGGGAGGGGCCGAAATTCGAACGCCCCCTGCGTGACGAGGCTGCGATCCATGCGCTGCGCGTGCCTGAACCGCGGGAAAGCCTCGTCTACGTGCTGGATGCCGTCAGGCAGATCCGCGGCGCCCTCGACGGCAGCGTGCCCCTGATCGGATTTTCCGGCAGTCCCTATACGCTGGCCTGCTACATGATCGAAGGCGGCGGCAGCGATGATTTCCGCACCATCAAAAGCATGCTCTACAAGCAGCCTGGCCTGCTGCACCATGTGCTCGACGTCAACACCCGCGCAGTGATCGCTTACCTCAATGCGCAGATCGAAGCCGGCGCACAGGCGGTCATGGTGTTCGACACCTGGGGCGGCTCCCTGTCCGACGCCGCCTACCGCGAGTTTTCCCTGGAGTACCTGCGACGCGTGGTCGCCGGACTGCACCGGGAGTGGAATGGCGAGCCGGTGCCGAACATCGTGTTTACCAAGGGCGGCGGACTGTGGCTGGAGGATATCGCCGGCACCGGCTGCAACGCCGTCGGGCTCGATTGGACAGTCAGCCTCGATGCCGCGCGGCGCCGGATAGGCAAACAGGTCGCGCTGCAGGGTAACCTCGATCCCGCCGTGCTGTTCAGCGATCCCGAAACCATTCGTGCCGAAGCCGCCGCAGTCCTGCGGCAGTTCGGCAAGGGCGAGGGTCATGTATTCAATCTCGGCCACGGCATTTCGCAGTTCACGCCACCTGAACACGTCGGGGCGCTGGTGGATGCCGTGCATGAGTTGAGCCGGGCCTATCACTGATCGGGCCCGGGCCGGTGCCGGCAAAAAAGATTATGCACAGCAAGGACTTAGCGACGAGTATCCAGCAGGACAAGGGCTGCCAGGATCGCGAGGCATTTGCAAGTATTTGTTTTTATTATATTTTTTGACAAAGCGCTGATACAGCCCCATAACCGGTCGCCCGGCAGCACGGTATCGGTGACAACGGCGGGAATTTGATCAACAGACTTGTCCACAGCCCGGTGACAAAAAAAATCCTTGGCTGCAAGGCAGTTGCCTGCCATTTTGAATTCCCGGCAGAACTTGCCACCCCCACCGGCAGAACACAGCCATGAGCCTGATTCGCGTCGCACTGGATGTTCCGGTCGAACGGCTTTTCGACTACCGGTGTGACGATCCTGCAGCGAGGATTGGTGCCCGCGTAATGGTGCCCTTCGGGCGCCGCAGGCTGATCGGCATCATCGTCGCCAGACCCGAACACAGCGACGTTCCGCCCGCCGGCCTGAAACACGCACTGCGCGTACTGGACGAACAACCCCTGCTGGGCAAGGCCGATCTCAAGCTGCTCGGCTTTGCCGCCGACTATTACGTGCATCCGCTGGGCTCCGCAATCATGGCCACCGTGCCCGCAGCGTTGCGCCAGGTGCGCAGCCGCGAGCAGAACCCGGCGGGTTACGCGTTGACGCCGGCGGGCGCCGCGATTGATGCTTTGGCCCTGCCGCCGCGGGCACGGGCCCAACAGGGCCTGCTGTCCCTGCTGCGCGGCAGCCCGGTGATTCCACACGCGGTCATTGCCGCCGAAAGTGCCGCCATCCGCAAAGCCCTCAAGACTTTCATTGCCCAGGGCTGGGTGCGGGCAGCAACACCGGTGGCACCAGTGCAGCCGGATTCGCATCGGGCAGCTGCAGGCCCTGCACTCAATGGCGAACAGGCTGCAGCAGTCGATGCCATTGTCTCGTCCCTGGGCCATTACCAGCCGCTGCTGCTGCTGGGCATCACCGGCAGCGGCAAAACCGAGGTCTATCTGCATGCCATCGCCGCGGCACTCGCCCGCAATACCCAGGCATTGCTGCTGGTGCCGGAAATTGCACTCACGCCCCAGCTGCAATCGCTGGTCGTCACGCGTTTTCCCGGAACGACTGTTGCCACCCTCCACAGCGGCCTTGCCGACGGCGAACGCGCAGCACACTGGGAAGCAGCCCGCAGCGGCAAGGCGCGCATCATCCTCGGCACGCGACTGGCCGTTTTTGCTCCATTGCCGGCACCGGGCCTGATCATTGTCGATGAAGAACACGACAGCTCCTTCAAACAGGGCGAAGGTTTCCGCTATTCGGCGCGAGACCTCGCCGTGGTCCGTGCCCGTCAGGCCGGCGTGCCGGTAGTGCTGGGTTCGGCGACTCCGGCGCTGGAAACCTACCGCAATGCCATCGATGGCCGGTATCGGCTGCTGCGGCTGTCGCAACGCATCCATGCCCTGCCACCACAGATCGACTGCATAGACCTGCAACAGGATCATCCGGCCGACGGCCTGTCGGGGCGGCTGATCGCGGCCATCAGAACCCGCATCGAATGCGGTGAGCAGAGCATGGTATTCATCAACCGCCGCGGTTATGCCCCGGTCCTGGTCTGCGGCAGCTGCGGATGGACATCGGACTGCAGGCGCTGTTCTGCCAAGCTGGTGCTGCACCTGCGGGAGCGCCGTCTGCGCTGTCATCACTGCGGACACGACGGCGCAGTGCCGGTTGCCTGCCCCGATTGCGGCAACGCCGATCTTGCCCCGGTCGGGCAGGGGACTCAGCGTATCGAGGCTGCGCTGGCGCAGCATTTCCCGAAAGCACGCATCCTGCGCATTGACCGCGACACCACCCGGCGCAGGGATGCCTGGCCGGACATGCGCGACCGCATCCGGGAGGGTGCTGTCGATATCCTCGTCGGCACCCAGATTCTGGCCAAGGGCCATGATTTCCCGCAACTCAACCTGGTCGGCATCGTCAACGCAGACAGCATGCTGTACAGCAGCGATTTCCGCGCGCCGGAACGGTTGTATGCGCTGCTTACCCAGGTGGCCGGACGGGCGGGACGGAGCAACATCCGCGGTCAGGTGCTGGTGCAGACCCGGTTTCCCGGTCATCCGCTGTATGCCGCACTGCGCAACCAGGATTTCGATGCATTCGCGCGTGAACTGCTCGCCGAACGCCGCCAGGCCGGATTCCCGCCCTATATGCACCAGGCGGTGCTGCGGGCGGAATCACGCAGCGTAGACCTTGCCCTGCAATTCCTTGAAAACGCCGCACGCCTGGCGCGCGGCATCAGCCCTTCGGTTTCGGTTTACGACCCGATTCCTGCCGGCATGATGCGCAAGGCAGGCCGTGAACGCGCACACCTGCTGCTGCAATCCCCGTCCCGCAGGGAGCTGCGTGCATTCCTCGGTGCCTGGCATCCACAGCTGGCCAAGGCCACCAGTTCGGCGGCGCGCTGGGCTCTCGACGTGGACCCCGCGGAACTCTGAGTGGGCGTACTGGCACCATGTTAAAATCCTGCACTTTTCCGCAGTCAAAATCACTTCCAAAACAGGCACTTGACAGAAACCCGCTGGCACTTGCCACCAGGCTTTTCTCACCGACATTCCGATGACCGCCATATCCGCCGACGCCCGGGCCCTGCTCAGCGGCCTGCTCCGCCAGGCACTGCTGCAGGTCGCACCGGCGTCCCCTGCTGCCACCATTACCCTTGAACGCCCGAAACAGGCCCAGCACGGTGACTTTGCCTGCAATATCGCAATGCAGCTGGCGAAGGAGTTGCGTGCCAATCCGCGCGTGATCGCGCAACAGATTCTTGATGCGCTGCCTGCTTCGCCGGATCTTGAAAAGGCCGAAATCGCCGGCGCCGGATTCATCAACCTGTTCCTGACCCGCGCCTACAAGCAGCGCGTAGTCGCGCGCGTTATCACCGCCGGCGAGCGCTACGGCTGCGGCAACGCCGGTGCGGGCCGGAAAATCCAGGTCGAATTCGTATCGGCGAATCCCACCGGGCCGCTGCATGTCGGCCACGGCCGCGGTGCAGCCTACGGTGCGAGCCTCGCCGCGATCCTTGCCGCAGCCGGCTACGACGTCGACCGCGAGTTCTATGTCAACGATGCCGGCCGCCAGATGGATATCCTGCTGGTGTCGGTATGGATGCGTTATCTGGAGGCCGCCGGCATCGCGGTCGAATTCCCGCCCAACGGTTACCAGGGCGAATACGTGCGCCAGCGCGCCGGAGAACTGCGTGCTCAGCAGGGCAAGACATTCGAGCGCGATGCCGCAGCCGTGCTCGCCGGACTGCCGCAGGCCCGTGGCGACGAAACGCCGGAGCAGACCGAGGCACTGCAGGAAACGCGCATGGATGTGCTGATCGCCAACATGAAATCACTGCTCGGCGACGAACTTCGCGGCATGTTCGATCAGGTGCTCGCGCGCCAGTTGGCCGAATGCCGCGATGTTCTGGAGCGCTTCGGCGTGACCTTTGACCGCTGGTATTCCGAGCAGTCGCTTTATAACGATGGCAAGGTTGCCGCCACGCTCGAGCGGCTGCAGGCCGCCGGCCATCTTTACGAAAAAGATGGCGCCACCTGGTTTCGCAGCACCGACTTTGGCGATGACAAGGACCGCGTGGTCCTGCGTGAAAACGGCCTCTACACCTATTTCGCCTCCGACATCGCCTACCATGCCGACAAGCTTGCGCGCGGCTACGACTCGATCATTGATGTCTGGGGCGCCGACCACCACGGCTACATCCCGCGGGTGAAGGCCGCCATCACCGCGCTCGGCGGCGACGCGGCAAAGCTGGTCGTACCGCTGATCCAGCTGGTCGCATTGTTCCGCGGCGGCGAGCCCGTGCGCATGGGCAAGCGCAGCGGCAACTATGTGACGCTCGAGGAACTCTACGGCGATGTCGGCGTCGATGCCGCGCGTTTTTTCTACGTGCTGCGCAAAAGTGACCAGCATTTCGATTTTGATCTCGATCTGGCCAAGTCGCAGAGCAACGACAATCCGGTCTACTACATCCAGTACGCCCACGCCCGCGTCTGCAGCGTGCTGGCGCAGTGGGGCGGCGATATGGCGGCGCTGGCCGCGGCCGACACGGCGCCGCTGGTATCCGCTCACGAGACAGCGCTGCTGAAGCGGTTGATGGAGTATCCGGAAATCATCGAAGGTGCGGCCCGTGACCTCGCGCCGCACAACATCGCCTTTTACCTGAAGGAGCTCGCCGGCGAGTTTCACAGCTACTACAACGCCGAACGTTTCATCGTCGAGGATGCGGCGCTGACGCAGGCGCGGCTCGCCCTGGCGCTCGCCGTGCGCCAGGTACTGAAGAACGGACTCGCGCTGCTGGGTGTGGGCGCACCCGAAAAAATGTAAGATGCGCGCGTGAGCAGGGATTACAAAGGCAGTGACCGCAAGGGTGGTTCCCGCAGCAACGGGGGATCGCTGTTCGTCGGTATTCTGATCGGGCTGGTGCTGGGCCTGGCGATCGCGCTGGGGGTCGCCTGGTACATCAACAAGATGCCCACACCCTTCCAGTCCAGGCCGCCGGCCGCAAAATCCGAGCTTCCGAAGGCCGCCGCATCCGATTCTGCCAAAACAGCGGACAAGCCGGCCAAACCGGCCGAGGAAGCCAAGCCCCGCTTTGATTTCTACAAGATACTGCCCGGTGTCGAAGAGCCGGCCACCGACCAGCAGCTGCGCGAGACCAAGGCGGCCGCCCGGGAATCCTTCTACCTGCAGGCGGGCGCCTTCCAGAATGCACCGGATGCCGACAACCTGAAGGCGCGACTGGCGCTGATCGGTGTACAGGCCTCGATCCAGACCACGACTCTGCCCGATCGCGGCGTCTGGCACCGGGTGCGCCTGGGCCCCTACGGCAACGTCGAGGAACTCAATCGCACCCGCGACACTCTGAAGAAGAACGGCATCGACACCACGCTGATCAAGGTGCGCGACGCCGACAAATAACGTCCCTCCCCGGAGCAGCCATGTCATTGTCCACGTTTTCCCGGCGCGTTTTCGCCGCCGCAGTCCTCAGCCTCTTTTTCGCGTCCGCCCATGCCCAGCTGACAGCCGGCAAGGACTATGCCCCGATCCAGCCGCCGCAGCCGACCGACAGCGGCAGCAAGGTCGAGGTGCTGGAGTTTTTCTGGTACGGCTGCCCCCATTGCAACAACCTGCAGCCTTCGCTTGAAGCCTGGCTCAAGCGCAAGCCGGCGGATGTCGAGTTCCGGCGCGTGCCTGCGGTATTCCAGGAATCGTGGATCCCGATGACCCGGGCGTATTACACGATCGAAGCACTGGGCATGGTCGACAAGCTGCACCATGAAATGTTCGCGACCCTGCACAAGCAGCGCCAGCAGCTGCGTGACGCCAATGCCATATTCGACTGGGCGGCCGGCAAAGGCGTGGATCGCAAGAAATTCGCCGACACCTACAATTCCTTCGGTGTGAATGGCAAGACACAGCGCTCCATCGAACTGACCCGCAAGTACGACATTCCGGGAACGCCGGCTGTGGTGGTCGACGGCCGCTACCTGACGGCACCGTCGATGACCCTCAAGGCCGACCGCGGCGTCGACTATGACCGCTTTTTCCAGGTGGTCGACGGCCTGATCGCCGAAGCGCGCAAGAACAGGGGCGGCAAATAGCCATGCTGCGGGCGACGGCTGTAGTGGTCGCCTGCGTGCTCGGGCTGGTTCTTCCCCTGCACGCGCCGGCCCAGCAGCCGGTGCGTGCCGACATCGATTACCGGGTGATCAAACCACAGCCGGTGGCGATCGCGGACCGCATAGAAGTCATTGATTTCTTCTGGTACGGCTGCCCCCACTGCAACAACCTTCAGCCTGCGCTGGAGCGCTGGATCAGCCGCAAACCTGCTGACGTCGTGATCCGGCGCATTCCGGCAATACTGCGCGACAGCTGGGCGCCGCATGCGCGCATCTACTACACGCTGGAAGCGCTGGGCGAAGTCGAACGCCTGCATCAACGCGTCTATCACGGCTACCATGTCGAGGAACTGCACATGAGCAAGCCGGATGTGATGTCGGCCTGGGCGGCTCGCAACGGCATCGACCGCGAACGCTGGGAACAGGCCTACAACTCCCCCGAAGTGCAGCGCCGCGTGGACGAAGCGGCAAAACTGACCCGGGCCTACCAGATCACGGGTACTCCCTCGCTGGTGGTCAACGGCCGCTACCTGACCTCCGGCAACATGGCTGAATCGCTGAACAGCCTCGTCACCATCACCGACGGACTGGTGCAGAAGGTGCGCAGCGAAACCGGCCAGCGCTGAACGGCATCCGCTCCCGCATGCAGGTCCCTGGGCGCGGCGCAGTGGTGGTTACCGGCGCTTCAGGAGGGCTCGGTGCCGCGCTGGCCCGACATTACGCCAGTCACGGAATTCCTGTCGCCCTGATCGCCCGTCGCGCGGCGGCGCTGGACAAGCTGGCCATCGAATATCCTGGGCTCTGTTCGACGCATGCCTCGGACGTCCGTGATGCCGCTGCGATGCGCGATGCGGCGGCGGCCATCACGGCAAGGCACGGCCTGCCGGACATTGTCATCGCCAATGCCGGCATCAGTGTCGGCACGCTGACGGAAGAAGCCGGCGATGAGCAGGCTTTCCGAGATGTTTTCGACACCAATGTCCTCGGCCTGGTGCACACCTTCCAGCCCCATGTTTCAGCCATGCGGGAACGCGGAAACGGCATCCTGGTCGGCATCGCCAGTGTCGCCGGATACCGCGGCATCCCCGGTGCAGGGGCCTACTCGGCGTCAAAAGCCGCGGCAATCAGTTACCTGGAGAGCCTTCGCGTGGAACTGCGCGGCAGCGGCGTCACCGTGATCACGATCTGCCCCGGCTACATCGCCACGGCGATGACCGCAGTCAATCCCTATCACATGCCCTTTATCATGACGGCGGAATCGGCCGCACGAAAAATCGCCACCCTCATCGATGCGCGGAAAACCCATGCGGTACTGCCCTGGCAGATGGCGGTAATCGCGCGGCTGATGCATGTGTTGCCGCGCTGGGCCTACGATCCGCTGGCTGCCCGCGCCGGCCGCAAGCCGCGGCGCGGCGGCTGATTCACTTCAGGCTGCAACACCGATCGGCTGTGGCGCCGTGGTCACGGAATCGAAAAATCCGGCGGCCAGCAGTTCCTGCGCCAGCGCGCGGTAATCACGGGCACCCGGACTCTGCGGGGCGAATTCAAAAATGTGTTTGCCATGCAGCGGACTTTCGGCAAGGCTGACATTCTCGGCGATGCGGGTATTGCAGACTTCGGCACCAAAATGCTGCTGCAGCCGGTCGTAGACATCAAAAGCGATGCGGCGCCGCGCATCGAAGCGTGTGACCACAACCCTGCGTTCAAAACGACGGCCAAGTTTTTTCTCGAGCACGTCCAGTGCCGCGCTGAGGCGGTGCACGCCCTGCAGCGACAGGTAATCGGCGGAGACGGGGATCAGCACGCGCTCTGCCGCCACCAGGGCATTGAGCGTCAGCACCGACAGCATCGGGCAGCAGTCGATCAGCACCGGCACCCCGGTGCCCGGGAATACGCAGAGTCCGGCTTTCAGGCGGCCTGCAATCTGCGGATCATGGCCATGCAGGGCATCGATTTTCGACAGCGACAGCGCCGCCGGAATCAGCCGCAACCCGGAAGGCAGGGATTGCAGCAGCGATTGCAAAGGCGTGCCGCGCGCGAAGAATGCGGACATGCTGCGTTCATCGGACACCCTCTGCAGGCCGCAGGCAAGGGAAAAGTGTCCCTGGGGGTCGAGGTCAATCCCGACCGGATTGCGGCGCAACAGCGCCAGTGCCGCGGCAAGATTGAGACTGGTGGTGGTCTTGCCGACCCCGCCCTTCTGGTTGAACACCGCAATGGTCGGCATCAGGCTTCCCCCGGATTTGTGCACTTGTCCTGCATCATAGGGAAGGCAAGGCGTGCGGTGACCACGGAAAAAGCGTGCTTCGCGGCCTCAATTCCGGATTTCCGGCGACGCGGACGCGGATTTACTCGACGGTCACCGACTTTGCCAGGTTGCGCGGCTTGTCGACGTCGGTACCGCGGTGCAGGGCCGTGTGATAGGCCAGCAGCTGCAGGGGCACGGTATGCAGGATCGGAGAGAGCAGGCCGGCATGATCCGGCATCTGGATGACGTGGACGCCGTCGCCGCTTTGCAGGCGGGTATCCTGGTCCGCCAGCACGTACAGCTCGCCGCCGCGGGCACGCACTTCCTGCAGATTGGATTTCAGTTTTTCGAGCAAGGCATCGCGCGGGGCCACGGCGACCACCGGCATGTTGCGGTCGACCAGCGCCAGCGGACCGTGTTTCAGTTCACCGGCGGCGTAGGCTTCGGCATGGATGTAGGAAATCTCCTTCAGCTTCAGCGCCCCTTCCATGGCGATCGGATAATGGATGCCGCGGCCCAGGAACAGCATGTGTTCCTTGCGTGCGAACTGTTCCGCCCATGCGGCGATCGCCGGCTCCACCTGCAGCACGTGGCTCAGCGCCGAAGGCAGATGGCGCAAGGCATGCAGCAACTCGCCTTCATGTGCCGGCGGCAGGCGCCCGCGCTGCTTGGCGAGTGCCATCGCCAGCAGCACCAGCGCCGCGAGCTGGGTGGTGAAGGCCTTGGTCGAGGCAACGCCGATCTCGGGACCCGCGCGCGTCAGGAAACGCAGGTCGGAGGCGCGCACCAAAGCTGATTCCGGCACGTTGCAGATCGACAGGCTGTGCCGGTGGCCGCGCAGCTTTGCATACTGCAGTGCGGCCAGCGTGTCTGCGGTTTCGCCCGACTGGGAAATCGTGACCACCAGCGCATCGGGATCGTTGTAGGGCTCGCGATAACGGTACTCGCTGGCGATCTCGACTGAGCAGGGCAACCCCGCAAGGGCTTCGATCCAGTAGCGCGCCACCATTCCGGCGTGATAACTCGTGCCGCAAGCCAGTATCACCAACCCATTGATTTTATTGAATATTTTATCTGCACCGGCGCCGAAAAGCTGGGGTGCCACAGCCCGGGCATTGGTCACCATTTCCAGCGTGTTGGCCACCGCCATCGGTTGCTCGAAGATTTCCTTCTGCATGTAGTGCCGATAATGACCAAGTTCGACGGCCTCCGCCGTCAGCTGCGAACGCTGCTCGGGCCGGATCGCCGGGTGGCCGGCGGCATCGACGATGCGGATGCGGTCGCGCGACAGTTCAGCGCAGTCGCCTTCCTCGAGGTAGACGATGCGCGGGGTCACCTGCACCAGCGCCGAGGCGTCGGAGGCTGCAAAATTTTCGCCGTCGCCCAGACCAAGCAGCAGCGGCGCCCCCATGCGGGCGACGACGATATGCTCGCGGTCGGTCTCGTCGACCACCGCGATGGCATAGGCGCCGACCAGTTCGCGCAGGCTCTTTTGCACGGCCTCGAACAGGCTCGCCGAAGACCTGCGATGTTCGTGCACCAGGTGGGCAATCACCTCGGTATCGGTGTCCGACAGGAAGTCGTAACCTGCGGCGCCCAGACGGACACGGATCTCGTCATGGTTTTCGATGATGCCGTTGTGCACCACCGAAATCGTCCCCGATACATGGGGGTGGGCATTGCGTTCCGAAGGCACGCCATGGGTAGCCCAGCGCGTATGCGCGATACCCTGCGGGGCGCCAATCCCCGCGGTCTGCGCCATGCGCTCAAGCTCGGCGACGCGGCCGGTGCTGCGCAGCCGCTTAAGCGTGCCGTCGTTGATTGCGATGCCGGCTGAATCGTAGCCGCGGTATTCCAGGCGCTTGAGACCTTCGATCAGGATGGGCACGACATCGCGCTGGGCGATGGCACCGACGATGCCGCACATGTTCAGGAGCTCCCGTTCAGGATGATTTCGGCGCCTTGCGCGGCCGCTGCCAGCCGGGGCGGTGTTCCTGGCTTTTCGGATTCAGCACCAGACCGCCCGCCGGCGTGTCTTTCCACACCGTCGTGCCGGCACCCACCGTGCTGCCGCGCGCCACGCGCACCGGTGCCACCAGCTGAACATCGGAGCCGATATGCACGTCATCTTCGATCACCGTGCGATGCTTGCTGGCGCCGTCGTAATTGCAGGTGATGGTGCCGGCGCCGATGTTGACGTTGCGGCCGACCGTCGAGTCGCCGACATAGGCCAGATGATTGGCCTTCGAACCGTCACCCATCTCGCTCGCCTTGACCTCGACGAAGTTGCCGATATGCACTCCGGCAGCCAGTTGCGTGCCCGGCCGGATGCGCGCATAAGGTCCGATGCGGCAACCGGCGCCGATGCTCGCGCCGTCGAGGTGGCAGAAGGGTTCGATGCGGGTGCCGGGGCCGATGGTGACATCCTTGAGCACGCAGTTCGCGCCGATGCTGGCACCGTCTGCCAGTTCCACCGCGCCTTCGAACACACAGTTGACGTCGATGACTACATCACGACCGCAGCCGAGCGTCCCGCGTTGGTCGAAACGGGCCGGATCAAGCAGCGTCACTCCAGCCTCGAGCAGGCGCATTGCCTCGCGTTTCTGGTGCAGGCGCTCCAGCTGCGCCAGCTGCACGCGGCTGTTGACACCTTCGGTCTCTCCGGCATCCTCCGCAACCATGCCGGTGACCGGCAGGCGGTCCTTTACCGCCAGCGCCACGACGTCAGTCAGGTAGTATTCGTTCTGGGCATTTTTGTTGCGCAGTTTCGGCAGCCACTGCTTCAGCTTTGCCGTCGGCAGCACCATGATTCCGGTGTTGATTTCGCGGATTTTGCGCTGCGCGGCTGTCGCGTCCTTCTGCTCGACGATGCCGGTCACCCGTTTGGTCTTGTTGCGCAGGATGCGGCCGTAACCTGCCGGGTCTTCCGGCACCGCGGTCAATATCGCGACACCCTTGCCGGCGGCCGCCAGCAGGCCGCGCAGCGTGTCCGCGCGCACCAGGGGCACATCGCCGTAGAGCACCAGCGTCAGCGGTGCCGGCGTCAGCTGCGGCAGGGCCTGCTGCACGGCGTGCCCGGTGCCGAGCTGCGGCTCCTGCAGCGCGAATACCAGATCGTCGCCGGTCACCGCCTTGCGCACCTGTTCGCCGCCGTGACCATGCACGATGCAGATGCGTTCGGCGGCCAGTTCGCGCGCGGTGGCGATCACATGCGCCAGCAGCGGTTTGCCGGCCAGCGGATGCAGCACCTTGGGCAATTCGGAATTCATCCGCCTGCCCTGGCCTGCCGCGAGTATGACGACCTGGAATCGCATTCGAAAATTATCGCATGAAGGCGGGCGGCAACCGCTGCCGCCTGCCGAAAACTTCCTGCAAAACAAAAGGGCGGCCGCAGCCGCCCCTGGCATTCCGAATATCCGTTCTCAGCGTTTGCCGCGCAGCTTGCGGATGGCGGCCAGCTGCGCCGCCAGCATGGCCAGTTCGGCCTCGACCGTCGCCACTTCCTGCTTGCCCTGGGCGTTCTTGCGCGCCTCCTCGGCCTGCTTCAGCGCCTCGGTGGCCTTGGCTTCGTCAAGGTCGGCGCCGCGGATCGCGGTGTCGGCCAGCACGGTGACCACCTTGGGCTGCACTTCAAGTATGCCGCCGGCGACGAAGATGAGCTCTTCGGCACCGCCGCCCGCCGGCTTGATGCGCACTTCGCCGGGCCGGATGCGGGTGATCAGCGGGGTATGCCGCGGATAAATGCCGAGTTCGCCGGCTTCACCCGGCAACACGACAAACTCCGCCTCGCCGGAATAGATCTGCTCTTCCGCGCTGACAACATCAACGTGCATGGTATGAACTGCTTCAGCCATTGCCGGTTTCCTTGCCCGTTACTGCAGCGTCTTCGCCTTCTCGAATGCTTCCTCAATGCCGCCGACCATGTAGAAGGCCTGCTCCGGCAGCGCATCACACTCACCGCTGACGATCATCTTGAAGCCCTTGATGGTGTCCTTCAGCGAAACGTATTTGCCCGGCGAGCCGGTGAACACTTCGGCGACGCTGAACGGCTGCGACAGGAAACGCTGGATTTTCCGCGCGCGGGACACCGCCAGCTTGTCTTCCGGCGACAGTTCGTCCATGCCCAGAATCGCGATGATGTCGCGCAGTTCCTTGTAACGCTGCAGCGTCGCCTGGACGGCGCGCGCGGTGTTGTAGTGGTCTTCACCGACAACATGCGGATCGAGCTGGCGCGAAGTCGAATCCAGCGGATCCACCGCGGGATAGATGCCCAGCGAGGCGATGTCACGCGACAGCACCACGGTCGAATCGAGGTGGCCGAAGGTGGTGGCGGGCGAGGGATCGGTCAGGTCATCCGCCGGCACGTATACGGCCTGGATCGAGGTGATCGAACCGGTCTTGGTCGAGGTGATGCGCTCCTGCAGGCGGCCCATTTCCTCGGCCAGCGTCGGCTGGTAACCCACCGCCGACGGCATCCGGCCCAGCAGCGCCGATACTTCGGTGCCGGCCAGCGTGTAACGGTAGATGTTGTCGACGAAGAACAGCACGTCGCGGCCTTCGTCGCGGAAGGCTTCCGCCATGGTCAGGCCGGTCAGCGCCACGCGCAAACGGTTGCCCGGCGGCTCGTTCATCTGGCCGTAGACCATCGCCACTTTCGATTTCGACAGGTCATCCTTGTTGACGACACCGGCATCCATCATCTCGTGGTAGAAGTCATTGCCTTCGCGGGTGCGCTCGCCGACGCCGGCGAACACCGACAGGCCCGAGTGCGCCTTGGCGATGTTGTTGATCAGTTCCATCATGTTCACGGTCTTGCCGACACCGGCGCCGCCGAACAGGCCGACCTTGCCGCCCTTGGCAAACGGGCAGACCAGGTCAATAACCTTGATGCCGGTTTCCAGCAGATCGGTCGAGGGCGACAGTTCTTCATAGGTCGGCGCCTTGCGGTGGATCGACATCGTCTTGTCGGAACCGATGGGACCGACTTCATCGATCGGACGGCCCAGCACGTCCATGATGCGCCCCAGCGTCTTGGGGCCAACCGGCACCATGATCGGGGCCTTGGTGTTGGTCACCATCATGCCGCGGCGCAGGCCGTCGGAGGAACCCAGCGCGATGGTGCGGACAACGCCGTCACCGAGCTGCTGCTGGACTTCCAGCGTCAGTTCGCTGCCGTCCATTTTCAGCGCGTCATAAATATGCGGCATCTGGTCGCGCGGAAACTCGACGTCGATCACCGCGCCGATGCACTGAACGATTTTTCCCTGGCTCATGGTCAATCCCTAAATCAAAATGTCGTCAAACAATCAGACCGCTGCCGCGCCGGCGACGATCTCCGACAGCTCCTTGGTAATCGAAGCCTGTCGAGTCTTGTTGTAAATCAGTGTCAATTCGTCAATCACCTTGCCGGCGTTGTCCGAGGCGGCCTTCATCGCCACCATCCGCGCCGACTGCTCGGATGCCATGTTTTCGGCCACACCCTGGTAGATCAGGGTCTCGACATAACGCGTCAGTATCTGGTCGAGCACGACCTTGGGGTCGGGTTCATAGATGTAATCCCAGGAACCCTCGGGCGCACCCAGCGCTTCCCCGGACAGCGGCAGCAGCTGTTCCACCACCGCCTCCTGTTTCATCGTGTTGATGAACCGGGTGTAGACGATCATCAGCCGGTCAAAGCGGTCCTGGGTGTAACCGTCGAGCATCACCTTGACCGCACCGATCAGTTTTTCCATGTGCGGCTTGTCACCGAGGCCGATCACCTGCGAAGTGACCTTGGCACCGAGGCGCTGCATGAAACCCAGGCCCTTGTTGCCCAGCGCGCAGACCTCGATTTCCTCGCCCTGGGCTTCCCATTCCTTGATCTTGTTCAGGGCCAGGCGCAGGGCATTGGTATTGAGGCCGCCGCAAAGGCCCTTGTCGGTGGTGACCACGATCAGGCCGATGCGTTTGACCGAGTTGCGGTCCACCAGGAAGGGATGGCGATACTCCGGATTGGCATGGCTGATGTGCGCGGCGACGTTGCGGATCCTCTCGCTGTACGGACGCGACGTGCGCATGCGTTCCTGAGCGCGGCGCATTTTCGAGGCCGCGACCATTTCCATCGCTTTGGTGATCTTGCGCGTGTTTTGCACGCTCTTGATCTTGGTGCGGATTTCCTTCGAGCCGGCCATGTCTTAAGTATTTGTTTTTAAACGATTAATTTACTGGTTTTGGCGCTCAGTACGAACCGTTCTGCTTCCAGTCCTTGATCGCCGCGGTCAGCTTCTCTTCGTCATCCTTGGAGAGGTCCTTGCTGTCCTCGATGCGTTTCACCAGATCGCCATACTTGGCCTTGATGTAATCGCGCATCGAGCGCTCGGCCGCCAGGGCTTTTTTGACATCGACATCGTCGAGATGGCTGCCGTTGACCGCAAACAGTGTCAGCGCCATTTCCCAGACCTGCAGCGGCTCGTACTGCGGCTGCTTCATCAGCTCCGTGACCAGGCGGCCGCGTTCCAGCTGCTTGCGGGTGGCTTCGTCGAGGTCGGAGGCAAACTGAGCAAAGGCCGCCAGTTCGCGGTACTGCGCCAGCGCCAGGCGCACACCGCCGCCCAGCTTCTTGATAATCTTGGTCTGGGCGGCACCACCGACACGAGACACCGAGATGCCGGCGTTGATCGCGGGACGGATACCGGCGTTGAACAGGTCGGTCTCGAGGAAGATCTGGCCGTCGGTGATCGAGATCACGTTGGTCGGCACGAAGGCGGTCACGTCGCCGGCCTGGGTTTCGATGACCGGCAGCGCGGTCAGCGAACCGGTCTTGCCCTTGACCGCACCCTTGGTGAAGGCTTCGACATATTCCTCATTGACGCGCGCGGCGCGCTCGAGCAGACGCGAGTGCAGGTAGAACACGTCGCCGGGATAGGCTTCGCGGCCCGGCGGGCGGCGCAGCAACAGCGACACCTGGCGGTAGGCCCAGGCTTGTTTGGTCAAATCGTCATAAATGATCAGCGCGTCCTGGCCGCGGTCGCGGAAGTATTCGCCCATGGTGCAGCCGGAGTAGGGCGCGATGAACTGCATCGCGGCGGACTCCGAAGCCGAGGCGGCAACAACGATGGTGTATTCCATCGCGCCGTGTTCCTCGAGCTTGCGCACGACGTTCTTGATCGAAGAGGCTTTCTGGCCGATCGCGACGTAGATGCAGATCAGGTCCTTGCCCTTCTGGTTGATGATGGTGTCGAGCGCCACCGCGGTCTTGCCGGTCTGGCGGTCGCCGATGATCAGTTCGCGCTGACCACGGCCGACCGGCACCATCGAGTCGATCGACTTCAGGCCGGTCTGCACCGGTTGCGACACGGACTTCCTTGCGATCACGCCCGGCGCGACCTTTTCGATCACGTCCGTCATCTTGGCGTTGACCGGGCCCTTGCCGTCAATCGGCTGGCCCAGCGAATTGACGACGCGGCCGATCAGTTCGGGGCCGACCGGCACTTCGAGAATGCGGCCCGTGGTCTTGACGGTATCGCCTTCCGAAATGTGCTCGTATTCGCCCAGAATCACCGCGCCGACCGAGTCGCGCTCGAGGTTCAGCGCGAGGCCGAAGGTGTTTTTCGGGAATTCCAGCATCTCGCCCTGCATCACGTCGGCGAGGCCGTGGATGCGGCAGATGCCGTCGGTCACCGAAATCACCGTGCCCTGGGTGCGCGCTTCGGTGGTGCCCGCCAGATTCTGGATCCGGCTCTTGATGAGTTCACTGATCTCGGAAGGATTCAGTTGCATGGTGTTGCTCCTAGTGGGTCAGCGCGGCGGCCATGGCATCCAGCCTGCCGCGCACCGTTGCATCAATGACTTTATCGCCGACCATGATTTTCAGGCCGCCGATGAGTTGCGGATCGATTT
>JALHND010000036.1 GCA_022843705.1 Burkholderiales bacterium | reverse complement strand
GCCCCCTCGCCGAAACGCAGCACACCGCGCTCGATCCGCGCATCCCTGCCCTCGCCGCGCCTGAGCAGCACCATGCTGGCAATGTTGCCCGCGGTCGCCGCAATGCGCTCCTCGCGCGGTCCCGTATAACGGCGTTCGATGCGCAGCGGCAGGGACTCCGCCGCTGTTTTGGTGAAGGGCGCGGGCAGGTTCACCGCGAGCCCCTGCAGACTCGACTCGACCAGCAGATCGACGCGCTTGTTGCGCATGGCGAGCGAACCCCGCCAGTCGGTGGCACCGCGGATATGGCGCAACCACTCGATGCCGCCCGCGCGGCGCGCGGCGTCGGCATTGATCCGCCCCTGGAACTGGATGCTGACCGCGGCATCCCGCTGGCTGCCCGCGGTCACGCTCAGCGGTCCGCCGAGGAAAGTCGCGGTGGCGGAAGGCACGCGCACGCTGTCCTGCGTGAACTCGAGACGCCCGTTGACCTGCTCCAGGGGCGGGAAGCCGGGTTCCGGCAGCAGCTGGTTGTTGATGAACTGGTAACTTCCGCTGACCCTGCTCTTCTGCAGCGACTGCAGGGGCAGTTGCAGCTTCAGTCCCAGCCGTCCCTGTCCCTGGGCCTGCATGCCCTCGGTGAATCCGTTGATCATCCCGTTGACCGGGCTTTCCGCGATGAACGACAGGAAATCGGCGGTCGCACCTTCCGCCTCGCCGCTGATGTTGAGCTGCTCCTCGTGGTGCAGCAGGTCCGGTATCTGCGCCCGCACCCTCGAGAGGCGCACCTTGCCGATGTTCGCCTCGCGCGCGTTCATCTCGAGGCGGGCACCACGGAACAGGAAATCGCCCTCGATGCCGGTGATCCGCGGCCAGCCCTCTCCATAGAACAGGGTGCCACCGCTGACCTTCGCCGCGACCTCGAACACGCCGTTGCGTTCGTCGGCGAAAGGGAAATGCCCGAGGTCCCCCTTGAGGCGGAAACGCACGTCGTTGGAGCTGCCGGCGATGAATGCGCGGTCCAGCCAGCCACGTGAATTTTTCGCCACCGTCAACGGCAGGTAGGCGGTCACCCGCTGCGCCACGCCGCGGCTCAGATGGCCGGTCAGGTCGGCAGTGCCGGGACCCTCCGCAGCAGTGCGGTAAGTGCCGAACAGGGTTCCTGCAAGATCGGCGTTGGCATAGGCAAAATTGCTGAAGCGCAGTTCGGTGGCGCCGCCCGCCTGCGACCAGGCAAGTTGTCCGGACAGCGTATCCAGCTGCAGGCGGTCGCGGAACAGCTGCGGCATCTCCAGTACGGCCTTCTGCGTCGCCACGTACAGCGTGCCGCCCTTTTCGCTGCCGTCAATGTTGCCGCTGAAACCGGAAAAACCCGGGAAGCTGCCGTGCCGGCGCAGGGACAACTCATGGAAACGGCCGCGCAACGCATAGGCAGCCGGTTTCGGCCAGGCGCCATTCCAGCGCAGGGAAACGTCATAAAGCGAACCGGCGGGCGAATAGGCCACCAGCGACCTGCGCAATTCCGCATCCAGCGGCAGGCGGTCAGCGAGCTGCACCAGGGGCGCCAGCTCCAGCGCATTGGCCTGCAGCTCGCCGCGCGCATAGCCGGATTCACCGGCACCGCCCAGACGCAGCGAAAAATCCACCGCCGGCAGCGTCAGTCCGTCACCGGTGACAAACGCCAGCTTTCTGGTGGTGATCTCCATGCCGTCATCGCTGCGTTTCCAGGAGAAACGTCCGCCCAGTTCACGCATGTCGAGTTCGGGCAGGCTGCTGCCGAGCCGGGTCTTGACCGCGCGCAGCTGGGCGTCGGCGATGACAGCCTGCAACTCGTTGCCGTCGAAGGTCAGCCAGGCGCGCAGGGCACCCAGGCCCTGCGGAAAATGCACCGGGAAGTCGATCCATTGCCGCCATGCCGCGATGTCGACATGGTCCACCTGCACAAACAGCTGGCCGTTGAGCATCGACGACAGCGACCGGAAATCCTCGCCCCTGAGGTCGGCACGCAGGTCCAGCGGCGACGCAAATGCCGCCGGCGGCACCGCGCGCAGCGCGATGCGGTGGCGCTTGCCCCTGTTGACGATGCGCAGCTGCAGTTGGTCCAGCTCGAGAACCGGTGCCGCGCGCAAGCCGTCATCCCAGATCAGCCGTGCATCGTGGATTTCGATGTCGCGCTGGGACAGCAGCCAGTTCGAGAAACCTCCGCTGCCGCCGGCATCGAGATTCATCGCGATGCCCGCCACCGTAATGCCGCCCTTGCTGTCCCGGCGCACCGTCAGTGACGGCTTGTGGATATCCAGCGAATGAAAATCCACCTGCAGGCGAACGGCCGAACGCCAGGACAGGGTGGCATCGACGCGCGGCAATTCGAGGGCCGGACGGCCCGCCGCGTCATGCACCACCACCTGCGACAGCGCGAGCTGTGGACGCAGCCCGTCCCAGTTGGCGGAAATGCCGCCGATGCCGATCTGCTGCTGTGTCGCATCGCTCAGCACGCGGGCGATCGTTTCGCGGTGGCTGGAAATGTCAGGCAGTATCCAGTAGCGCAGCACCAGCACCGTTGCGCCGAACAGGAGACCCGTTGCGAGCACCACCCAGGTCAGTACACGGTAAATCAGCAGCGAACTGCCGAAGATCCATCCGGGGGTTGCGACACGCGCCATGTCAGGCCTGAAAAAATATAAAATGCGAATGTGAAACAAGGGCTTAGCCATTTTAACGCGAAACCCGCGGGAACCGGCCATGGAATCCGCTAGGACCCGTCGTCCGCGGGACGCGGGTGAAACCATCACCAACGCCGCGCGATACAGCCGCTACCTGCAGCGCCTGCTCGCGGCAGACCCCCATGTGCTTTTGACGCCGGAACTCGACCAGGCGTTCACTGCCGGCGCAATGGAGGCCGAACTGGACAGTGCCCGGATCAGCGACGACCGCAGCCTGGGCCGTGCACTGCGGCGGCTGCGCCAGCGGGTGCTGGCACGGCTGATCGCGCGCGACCTCGGCGGTCGCGCCGGGCTTGAAGAGGTCGTGGCCACGGTGACCTGCCTGGCCGAAGTCACCATCCGCAGGGCGACGGCGCAGTTGCACCGCGACCTTGCCGCCGTTCACGGGGAGCCCCTCGGCGCGACCGATGGCGCCCCCCAGCATCTGCACGTGGTCGGCATGGGCAAACTCGGCGGCGCCGAACTCAACGCGTCCTCGGATATCGACCTGGTGCTGGTTTATCCCGAGGAGGGGGAAACTGCCGGCGCGCGTTCTCTCAGCAACCACGAATTCTTCACGCGCCTCGCGCGCCGGCTGATCGGCGCCCTCAGTGAATGGACTGAAGACGGCTTCGTGTTCCGGGTGGACACCCGGCTGCGGCCGTACGGCGACAGCGGGCCGCTGGTTGTCAGTTTCGACATGCTCGAGAACTACCTGATCACCCAGGGCCGGGCGTGGGAACGTTACGCCTGGATCAAGGGCCGGCCGCTGACCGGCGACCAGCAGGACGCGCTGCTCGCACTGGTGCGCCCCTTCGTCTACCGCCGGCACCTGGACTACGGCGCGTTCGCGGCAATGCGCAGCCTGCACAGCCAGGTCCGGCACGAAGTCAGGCGCCGCGACCGGCAGGACAACATCAAGCTCGGGCCCGGCGGCATCCGCGAAATCGAATTCATCGCCCAGGTATACCAGCTGATCCGCGGAGGACACGAGCGCGCGCTGCAGCAGCAGTCGACGCTGCCGGTGCTTGCGGTGCTGGGGGAACGAGGCTTCATCGCACCGGAAGCCGTCGGCGAATTGTCCGCCGCCTATGTATTCCTGCGCAATCTGGAACACCGGCTGCAATACCGCGACGACCAGCAGACCCAGGACCTGCCTCGGCAGGACGGGGAGCGCGCGCTGCTGGCCGAAAGCATGGGTTTCCCGGACACGATCTCCTTTCTCGCCGAACTCTCGCGGCACCGCGACGCCGTGTCGCGGCACTTCGACTCGATTTTCTCCGAAAGCGACACCGGCGACGAACATCCGCTCGCAGCGCTGTGGCAGGAGCAGTCGGCAGACGGCGGGGCGGACGACACGGCCACCGGGCAGCTGGCGGGACTGGGTTTTGCGCGTGCAGGGGAACTGTCGCGCCAGCTCGTCCTGTTCCGCAACGGCAGCCGCTACCGCCAGATGCCGGCAGCCAGCCAGCGCAGGCTTGACCGGCTGGTGCCCGCCGCCATCGCCGCCGCGGCATCGCGCCGCAACCCGGATGACACCGCGGAACGCCTGCTGGCGCTGTTCGAAAGCATCAGCCGGCGCGAGGCCTATCTCGCGCTGCTGCATGAATATCCGCACGCGCTCGACCGCGTCGCCGACCTGATGGGCGCCAGTCCCTGGGTCGCCCAGTACATCACGCGCCACCCGATCCTGCTCGATGAGCTGCTTGATTCCCGCACGCTGCTCGCCGCGCCGGACTGGGACGCGCTGCGGGCGACGCTGCGCGAGGGGCTGGATTCGGCGGAAGGCGACATCGAACGGCAGATGGACCTGCTGCGGCATTTCAAGAACACGCAAACCCTGCACTTCATCGCGCAGGACCTCGCTGGCACGCTGCCGCTGGAAACGCTGAGCGACCACCTCTCCGACCTCGCCTGCGTGATACTGGAAGCCGTGCTGCGGCTGTCCTGGCTGGGCCTGCGCCAGCGTCACCGTGAAACGCCGCTGTTCGCCATCGTCGGTTACGGCAAACTCGGGGGCAAGGAGCTGGGTTATGCCTCGGATCTCGACATCGTCTTCGTCTACGATGACCCGGCGCCCGAGGCCGCCGAAAACTACGCGCGCCTAGCCCAGCGCATCAACCACTGGCTGACCAGCACCACCGCCGCGGGCCTGCTCTACGAAACCGACCTGCGGCTGCGCCCGGACGGCGCCAGCGGCCTGCTGGTCACGCCGCTGGACAGCCTGCGCCGCTACCAGCTCGAACAGGCCTGGCTGTGGGAGCACCAGGCCCTGACCCGGGCGCGCAGCGTGACCGGTGACGCGGCAATCAGCCGCGGCTTTGAGGAACTCCGCATCGGGGTGCTGCGCAAGAAGCGGGAGGATGGCGAACTGCGTGCGGGAATCATCGAAATGCGCCGGAAAATGCTGGCTGCCCACCCCAACACCAGCGGCCTGTTCGACCTGAAACACGACCCCGGCGGCATCATTGATGTCGAATTCATGGTGCAGTACCTGGTGCTGGGCCACGCCCACGACCATCCGCAGCTGACCGCCAATGCCGGCAACCTGGCACTGCTGAAAACGGCGGGAACGCTGGGACTCATCGGCGAGGCCGAGGCTGAGGCTGTACGTACAGCCTACCGCCGGTTCCGCGAGCTGCAGCACCAGCTGCGGCTCGCCGGTGAACGTTACGCGAGGGTGCCGCCGGCCACGATCGCCGACGCCGCTGCCGCGGTCAGGGCGCTCTGGACAGTGCTGTTCGGGGAAGCCGGCAACCCGGCGCGCTAGACGGTGACATCGCGCAGATGCGGCGCGACATCGACCAGCCGGTAAACCTCGATGACACCCTTGCCCTTGCCGGTGATCTGGATCGGCCCTTCGTATTCGAACTGTGTGCGCGAGCGGCGGTAGGTCATGGCATCGACGTAGATGACCCCGGCCTTGGCTTCGCCGGTGACCCGGCTCGCCGTGTTGACGGTATCGCCCCACAGGTCGTAGATGAACTTGCGGGTGCCGATCACCCCGGCCACCACGGGTCCTGAACAGATGCCGACATGAATGCCCAGGGTCATGCCTTTTTTCTCGGACAGCACCTTCATGTACTGGCGCATTTCCAGGGCCAGCCGCAACATCGCCGAGGTGTAATCCCGGGCATCCACCGCGAAATCAACGCCGTCGTGCTCTATCAGTCCTCCGGCCACCATGTAAGCATCGCCGATGGTCTTGATCTTCTCCAGCCGGTGCGAATCCGCCATGGCGTCAAACCGGGAAAACACCTCGTTCAGCAGCTCGACCATCGCCTTCGGCGGCACCTCCTCGGCAAGGCGCGTGAAATCGATGATGTCGGCGAACATCACCGTGACATCGGCAAAGCCGTCGGCGATGATGCCCTGCTGCTCCTTCAGCCGCCTCGCGATCGGCGCCGGCAGGATGTTCAGCAGCAGCGATTCCGATTTCTCCTGCTCGATGCGCAGCAGACGGTTTTGCTCGTTGACATCGTGCGCCAGCTTGTCGCGCTGGCGCACGAAAAAGCTGATCAGCAGGTACATGATCGTCGACATCGCGGCGAAGTTGAGCGTGAAAAACACGGCAATGCTCTGCATCGTCACGCCGGACTCGACGCCGAAGGTCAGCCAGTAGTCGAAAAAACCCGAAACCGCGGTGAGCACGATGTAGGCGGAAAACCAGGGCAGCGACTGCCGGGCGCCTTGGAAGATCATCACGCCGACGGGCGCCAGCAGCGCCCACAGCGCGACGCCGGAGGAGCTGACATAACTGCCGATGCTCCACTGCATGATGAACGGCATGAACAGGAACAGGCTGACCTGCAGCGTCCGGAACACCGCAAAATTCAGCGTGTAGACGTAATAGGCCAGCGAGGCGGCAGACACCGCGAGGTAGGTCAGCGGCACCGTCGATGAAAACTTGATGCCCATTGCCCAGTACAGGGCAAGCCAGAGCACCGAGCCGAAGCCCATCAGGCCGCAGGCGAAGATCAGCAGCGTCTTGTTGAGCTTTTCCTGCTCGCTGTCCTGCTCGTTGATGACGCGCTCGCTCAGGCCGTTAAGCCAGGCACGCAGCCTTGTCAGCATCCCGTCTCCCGATGATTCCGCCGGACTCCGGCGGAATCCACCCCGCTTCTTCTTGTCGATTCCGTATTGTAGCCGGTAACCGGAAATCCCCATATGCCCGCAACCGGTTTTCACGCTGCTGCTCCGCCATCGGCAGCGCGGGGCAAATCGGCTAAAATGTCCACCCGGCCGGAGAAAACCGGGCGCCGCACAAACGGCCACGGTTTGGGATCGCAGCCCACCGACCTCCGCAACAACCTTGCAGGCACCTGCGGCATCACTGAACCCATTATTCGGAGAAACACGGCATGTCCATGGCTGATCGCGACGGGCAAATCTGGTACGACGGGAAGCTGGTCCCCTGGCGCGATGCGACAACCCACGTACTGACCCATTCCCTGCACTACGGCCTCGCGGTGTTCGAAGGCGTCCGCGCCTACAACACGGAAATCGGCACGGCGATTTTCCGGCTCAAGGAACACACAGAAAGGCTGTTCAATTCGGCACACATCTACATGATGAAAATCCCGTACTCGCGGGAAGTGCTGATGGAGGCGCAGAAGGAAGTCGTCCGCGTCAACAAGCTTGAATCCTGCTACATCCGGCCGATCGCGTTTTATGGCTCGGAAAAAATGGGCGTGTCGCCCAAGGGAGCCAGCGTGCACGTCGCCATCGCGGCCTGGCCATGGGGTGCCTACCTTGGTGCCGAGGCCCTGGAAAAGGGCATCCGGGTGAAAACCTCCTCCCACGCCCGCCACCATGTCAACGTGTCGATGTGCCGCGCAAAGTACTCCGGCACCTATGCCAACTCGATCCTGGCCAACCTCGAAGCCACTGAACACGGCTACGACGAGGGCCTGCTGCTCGACGTCGACGGATTCGTCGCCGAGGGCTCGGGCGAGAACCTGTTCATGGTCAAGAACGGAAAACTCTACGAACCGGAACTCACCAGTGCGCTGATCGGCATCACCCGCGATTCGATCATTACGCTCGCGCGCGAGATGGGTTACGAGGTTTCGGCGCGGCGCATCACCCGCGACGACCTCTACATCGCCGACGAGGCCTTCTTCACCGGCACCGCCGCCGAAGTGACGCCGATCCGCGAAGTTGACGGACGCACCATCGGCGAGGGCAAGCGCGGACCGATCACCGCACGCCTGCAGAAGAAGTTTTTCGAGTGTGTGAACGCCAAGGCGCCGGAACACCGCGACTGGCTGTCACCCGTAGCCGCCTGAGCCCGCCATGACACAGCCCGCCGACAACAAATCACGCCTGATCGAAGTCACCGCGGCCGACTTGCCGCTGCACTGTCCGACACCGGCGATGATGCTGTGGAATGCCCACCCGCGGGTGTTCCTTCCGGTCGAACAGACCGGCGAGGCGCTCTGCCCGTACTGCGGCACACGCTACACGCTGAAGGGCGGCGCGGCAGCCGGCCACCACTGAGGAACGGCGGGTTGCAGCCCCTGACCCGCCACTGCCGGTGAACATTCTCGTCGTCGGTCCGTCCTGGGTTGGCGACACCCTGCTTTCGCAGCCGCTGCTGCGCCTGCTGCTGCAGCAGAATCCGGGCTCGCGGATCGACTACCTCGCGCCACCATGGACGCTGCCGCTGCTCGCGCGCATGCCCGAGGTCAGCAGCGGGCTCGCCAATCCCTTCGGCCACGGCGCGCTGCGCATCGGTGAACGCCGCCGCCTCGGACATGAACTGCGCAATGGAAACTACGAACTCGCCGTGGTGCTGCCCAATTCCTGGAAATCAGCGCTGATTCCCTGGTTTGCCGGGATACCGCAGCGCCGCGGATTCCGCGGCGAGGCGCGCTGGGGCCTGCTCAACGACCTGCGCCGGCTTGACGAAGCGGCGCTGCCGCAGATGGTCCAGCGTTTTGCCGCACTGGCGCTGCCGGCCGGCGCCGCGCTGCCTGACCCGCTGCCGCCGCCCGCACTCAGGACCTCCACCGCCGGCCAGGGGCAGCTGCTTGCGCGTCTCGGCCTGGATGCGGAACAACCCGCCGTTGCCTTCTGTCCCGGCGCGGAGTACGGCCCCGCCAAACGCTGGCCGGAAGCCCATTACGCCGAGTTGGCGCGGATGCTCGCAGCGCGCGGATTCGCAGTCTGGCTGGTCGGCTCGCCCAGGGACCACGCCGTTGCCGAGACCATCGCGCAGCAGGCGGGCGACGGCTGCATCAACCTCTGCGGCCGTACCGACATCGCCGAAGCCGCCGACCTGCTCGGCGCAGCACGGCTGGTCGTCAGCAACGACTCCGGACTGATGCACGTCGCAGCAGCCGTCGGCCGCCCCGTGGTCGCGCTTTACGGATCCAGCTCGCCGAAGTTCACGCCCCCGCTGGGCAGGGACACCCGCATCCTCTCCCTCGGGCTGGACTGCAGCCCCTGCTTCGAACGCAACTGCCCGCTGGGACACCTGCGCTGCCTCAGGGATCTCCGGCCGGCGAGTGTTTTTGCCGCAATCGACTTTGCTAGAATCGCGGCCTGATTCGCGCAGGAGCACTGCCGTGAAAAAAACGCTGTTCGCGACACCGCAGGACGCCGAAGCCGCCTTCTACGATGCCTTCGTCAGGCGCGACCTCGAGGCGATGATGGAAGTGTGGTCCGACGATGACGACAGCTACTGCGTGCACCCCGGCGGCACGCGCATCTCCGGGCTCGACAACATCCGCGAATCGTGGCGCCGCATTTTTGCCGGCGGCCAGGACCTGCGCTTCAGCCTGCGCGACATCCGGCACATCCACACGATGATGCTCGCGGTGCACAGCGTCCATGAGCACATCACCGTCACCGGCCAGTCACGCGCACAGCAGCCGGTGATTGCCACCAACGTTTACCAGCGCAGTGAACGCGGCTGGCGCATGGTTGCCCATCATGCGGCCGCGGCACCGGCATCGGCGCAGCCCGAGCGCGGCGCGGAACAGCCCGCCAAGACGCTGCACTAGACGGCGCCAGCCGCGGCACCCCGGCAAGTTCTGTCTGCATCGCGGACTCCGGTCTGATCACGGGGAGCGTATCAGCTATAATCCGGATGTCCGTTTAGTGGACTTCGGAGTGCCTGGCACACCGGACAACCAGCGGGAAACCGCCGCCGCAACGCCTGCGGTCACCCGCCGCCGCCAACACCAGCGAACAAACCATGACCCAACGCAATACCGTGAAGGAACTCGCACTGCCGCAGCGCAGTCCGAAGCCGCGCCGCCGCGGCATCACCTCGATGATCGATTTCGGCCCCGACACCTTCGGCTGGTCCGGCGGCGAACGCGGCATCGCCGATCTGCTCGATGTCGCGGCGGAGTACATCGACTACGCCAAGATCTACGCGATGAATGCGCTGCTGATCCCGGGCGATGTCGTCAAACGCACGACCAAACTCTATCTCGACGCCGGCGTGATGCCTTTCGCCGGCGGCATCCTGTTCGAATACGCCTGGCACCGCAACGAACTCGACGGCCTGGTCGCACTGCTGAAGCGCCTCGCGATCCCCGGTCTGGAAATTTCCGAGAACTACGTGACGTTGAGCGAAGACGAACGCGCGCGCATGATTGACCGTTTCCAGAAGGAAAAAATGAAAGTGGTCTACGAATTCGGCCGCAAGAACCCGGAAGATGCGCTGAGCCTCGACTACCTTGAAGGCATCGTGCGCTCGGTCGCGGCCCAGGGCATACACCACGTGACCGTCGAGCAGTGCGAGATGGACCTGCTCGCCAAGGACGCGCCGGACAGCCTGAAAACGCTCTGCGCGCAGGACTGGTTCGACCACGTGGTCATCGAAGCCGACCCCTACCGCTTCCCGCAGCAGCACGTGCAGATGCTGCGCGACTTCGGCCGCGACGTGAACCTCGCCAACATCGCGCCGGGCCAGGTGCTGCGCCTCGAAGGATTCCGCCAGGGTGTCGGGCGCGCAGTGAACTATTCGCTGCTGTCGGGTGACGATTCGCGCCCGGCGGGCATCGACCGGTAATTACAAGTATTTGATTTTATTGATATTTTTTAGAGAGCCTTGACGATGAGCAAAGAGCTGTTTGGCAATCCTGATGTGGTGGTGGTCGGCGCCGGCAATGCGGCGGCCTGCGCGGCGCTCGCCGCACGCGAATCCGGCGGCAGGGTGATCATGCTGGAAGCCGCCCCGATCGAGGAATGCGGCGGCAACAGCCGCTACACCGCGGGCGCGATGCGCGTGCTGTTCAACGGTCCCGATGACCTGAAGCAGATCGTCCCCGACCTGACCGACGACGAAATCAGGAACACCGACTTCGGCACCTACACCGCCGAGCAGTTCTACGACGACATGGGCCGCATCACCCAGTACCGCACCGACCCCGACCTCTGCGAAATCCTGGTGTCGCGCAGTCTCGAGACCCTGACGTGGATGCGCAAGAAAGGCGTGAAATTCCAGGCCAGCTTCGGCCGCCAGGCGATGAAAATCGACGGCAAGTTCAAGTTCTTCGGCGGCCTCGCCGCGGAAACCTGGGGTGGCGGGCCCGGCCTCGTCGAAAACGAGCACAAGGCCTGTGAACGCGAAGGCATCACCATTTTCTACGAAACCCCGGCCACCGGCCTGATCCAGGACGACGACGGCCGCGTGATCGGCGTGAAAGCAAAACACAAGGGCAAAAATGTCGAGATCCGCTGCAAGGCGGTGGTGCTCGCCTGCGGCGGTTTCGAATCCAATGCCGAGATGCGCACGCGTTATCTCGGCGCCGGCTGGGATCTCGCCAAGGTGCGCGGCACCCGCTTCAACACCGGGGCCGGCATCCGCATGGCGCTGGAAGCAGGCGCCCTGCCCTACGGCCACTGGTCGGGCTGCCACGCCGTGGGCTGGGACATGAATGCGCCGGCCTTCGGCGACCTCGCCGTCGGCGACAACTTCCAGAAACACAGCTACCCGATCGGCATCATGATCAACGCCAACGGCGAGCGTTTCGTCGACGAAGGCGCGGACATCCGCAACTACACCTACGCCAAGTACGGCGCGGTGGTGCTCAACCAGCCGGGCATGTTTGCGTGGCAGATTTTCGACGCGCAGTCGATCCCGCTGCTGCGCGACGAATACCGCATCAGGCAGGTGACCAAGGTCCGCGCCGACTCGCTGGAGGAACTGGTCAGGAAACTCGACGGCGTCAACGCCGAAGCCTGCCTGCGCGAGATCAAGGCCTACAACAAGGCCGTGCGCACCGACGTGCCCTTCAATCTCACGGTCAAGGACGGCCGCCGCACCGAGGGCCTGAAAATCAACAAGTCGAACTGGGCGCTGACCATCGAACAGGCGCCGTTCGAGGCCTATGCCGTGACCTGCGGCGTCACCTTCACCTTCGGCGGCGTCAAGGTCAACGGCGAGGGCAATGTCGAGGATACCGCCGGCAAGCCGATCCCGGGCCTGTATGCCGCCGGTGAAATGGTCGGCGGGCTGTTTTATCACAACTATCCCGGCGGCACCGGCCTGACCTCGGGCGCCGTGTTCGGAAAGCTGGCCGGCGGCAGCGCCGGCGCCTACGCGAAAGGCTGAAGGCCCGGTTCCAGACTGTGAAAGCCCGGGTTGCGGCGCGCGGACCCGGGCGTAGAATCCCACGATCCACCGAAGGAGTCCGCCATGAATGCACCTGCGATCAAGATCAACAAGCCTGTCCGCGAACAGGTCAGCAAGGAAGAATGGGAAGCCCGCGTCAACCTCGCCGCCTGCTACCGGCTGATGGCCGAATACGGCATGGTGGAAATGGTGGCCAACCACATCTCGGTACGCGTACCCGGCACCCACAATGAATTCCTGATCAATCCCTACGGCATGCTGTACGAGGAAATGACCGCCTCGTCGATGCTGAAAATCGACCTTGAAGGCAATGTGCTGTTCAACGCCACCGACTACGGCGTCAACCAGGCCGGCTTCGTGATCCACAGCGCGATCCATGCCGCCCGCCACGACGTCGAGTGCATCATCCACACCCACACGCTGCCCGGCATGGCGGTGTCTGCGATGAAATGCGGCATCCTGCCGATCGCGCAGTCCTCGATGCGTTTCCTCGACATCGCCTACCATGACTACGAGGGTGTCGCACTGCGCCTTGAAGAACGCGAGCGCCTGGTGGCCAACCTCGGCAACCGTGAGGCGATGGTGCTGCGCAACCACGGCCTGCTGACCACCGGCGCCAGCATCCCCGAGTGCTTCAACAACATGTTCCGCCTCGAGCGCGCCTGCGAGCTGCAGGTGATGACGCTGTCCTGCAACACCGAGCTGCAGCTGCCGCCCGAGGAAGTCACCAAGTACACCAACAACCTGATGCTCCCCGGCGTGCGCCGCCGCTTCGGCCTGCTGGAATGGCCGGCGCTGCTGCGCAAGCTGGACCGCAAAGATCCGTCGTACCGCGACTGATCAGCAGCCTTCAGCAGCAAAAAGGGCCCGCCGGGCCCTTTTTTGTTTGCGCCGGACCGGAACTCCGCTACTTCAGCAGCCGCAGCGCCACCGGATAGCGGTAGTGCTCGCCCTTGGATACGGCGACCGCGGCCAGAATGCAGAACACCAGATTGGCCACGAACAGCAGCGGCATCAGCAGGGCGCCGATCAGGATCACCATCAGCATGCCGGCCACCACGAATGCAATCAGCATGGTGATCTGGAAGTTCAGCGCCTCCTTGCCCTGCTCGTCGATGAATGCGGACTGGTCTTTCTTGATCAGCCAGATGATCAGCGCGCCGATGAAACCGGACACGATGCCCAGCAGATGCGCCAGCATCGCCAGGTTGCGGTCGTCATTGCTCGGGGTCTGTGCCACGGGATCGCTCATGATTCATTCTCCCTGTTCTGGTTATCGGTGACGCGGATGAAGCCCGGTCGCGATTGTGGCACGGCGCTGCAGCCGGCGTAAACCGCGTACTATCGGGCGATGGCCACTTCAAGCTCCTACCGCGCACCACCCTGGCTGCCCGGCGGCAACCTGCAGACACTGTATCCGGCATTGCTCGCGCCGCGGCCGGCGGTCCGTTACCACCGCCAGCGCTGGGACACCCCTGACTGCGATTTCATCGACCTCGACTGGATCCAGGTTCGGGATCAGGAATCGGGGATGGAGGGAAACCGGCAGCCGCTGCTGGTGCTGTTCCACGGACTCGAGGGCAGCTCGAACAGCCATTATGCGCGGGCACTGATGCATGCCGCATGCCAACGGGGCTGGCGCGGCGTGGTCGTGCATTTCCGCGGCTGCAGCGGCGAAATCAACCGCCTGCCCCGCGCTTACCACTCCGGCGACAGCACCGAAATCGACTGGATACTGTGCCGCCTGAGCAGGCAGCACGCCGGCCCGTTGTACGCGGTCGGGGTGTCGCTGGGCGGCAATGCGCTGCTGAAATGGCTCGGCGAACAGCGCGAATCGGCCGCCGGCGTCGTGCGGCGTGCAGCCGCCGTGTCTGCCCCGGTCGATCTCCATGCCGCAGCGGACGCGCTGGAAAGTGGTTTCAACATGAACTACACCCGGAATTTTCTGGCCACGATGAAACGCAAATCACTGGCCAAGCTGCAAGCTCACCCGGGCCTGTTCGATCCCGCGCGGCTGCGCATGAGCCGCACCTTGCGCGAATTCGATGATCTGGTCACCGCCCCGCTGCACGGCTACCGCGATGTCGATGACTATTACACCCGTGCCAGCAGCAAACCCCTGCTCGCGCAAATCGCGGTGCCGACACTGCTGCTCAACGCGCGCAACGATCCTTTCCTGCCGGCCGCGGCCCTGCCGGCGCAGCGGGAGCTGGCAACCACGGTCAACGCAGTTTTCCCCGAAGAAGGCGGTCATGTCGGCTTCCCGGACGCCGGCGGCACACTGACGTGGTTGCCGCGCTGCCTGCTCGAATTCTTCACACGCGAATGATAGAATACGTAACCATTTGTTTTTATTGATATTTTTATGACCTCCCCGACAACCCCTCCCGGCTCCATCTTCAAGGCCTATGACATCCGCGGCATCGTCGGCGACACGCTGACCGAAGCCGGTGTCGAAACCATCGGCCGCGCCATCGGCAGCGAAGCGCTGGCACGCGGCCGCGACAGCGTGGTCATCGGCCGCGATGGCCGGCTGTCAGGCCCTGCGCTTGCCGCCGCGCTTGCGCGCGGACTGCGGACCGCCGGCGTCAACGTCATCGATATCGGCCAGGTCGCGACACCGATGCTGTATTACGCGGCGCATGAACTGGGCACGCTGTCCGGCGTGATGGTCACCGGTTCGCACAATCCGCCGCAGTACAACGGCCTGAAAATGATGCTCGCCGGCGACACGCTTTCCGGAGAGGCGATCCAGGCCCTGCGCGCGCGCATCGCCGGAAATGATCTTGCGGCCGGGAATGGTGCGTATCGCGTCCACGACATCCGTGCCGCCTACCTTGAACGCATTGCCGGCTCGATCAAACTCGCGCGGCCGATGCGCATTGCCGTCGATTGCGGCAACGGGGTTGCCGGCGCCACCGCCCCGGAGCTCTACCGCCGGCTCGGCTGCAGGGTCGAGGAACTGTTCTGCGAAGTCGACGGCACTTTTCCCAATCACCATCCCGATCCCTCGCAACCGCACAACCTCCGGGACCTGGTCACCGCACTGAAAAAAGGTGACGCGGAAATCGGCCTCGCCTTCGACGGCGACGGCGACCGCCTCGGCGTGGTCACCAAATCCGGAAAAATCATCTACCCGGACCGTCAGCTGATGCTGTTTGCCGCCGACGTGCTGTCGCGCGTTCCGGGCGCCGAGGTCATCTTCGACGTCAAGTGCACGCGCCACCTCTTCGACTGGATCCGCAAACACGGCGGCAGGCCGCTGCTGTGGAAAACCGGCCACTCCTTCATCAAGAAAAAACTCGGCGAAACCGGCGCACCGCTGGCCGGCGAGATGAGCGGCCACATCTTCTTCAAGGAACGCTGGTACGGCTTCGACGACGGGATGTACGCCGGCGCCCGGCTGCTCGAAATCCTCAGCCGCAGCGCCGACCCCGGCGCGGTGCTGGAGGCGCTGCCGGACTCGATCAGCACGCCGGAACTGCAGTGGCCGCTCGGCGAAGGTGAAAACTACACGCTGATGGAAAAACTGCAGCAGACTGCGCGCTTCGAAGGCGCAAGCGAAATCATCACCATAGACGGACTGCGCGTCGAATACCCTGACGGCTTCGGACTCGCCCGGCCATCCAACACCACGCCGGTCATCGTGCTGCGTTTCGAGGCCGACAATGCCGCGGCGCTGAAGCGGATCCAGGAGGATTTCCGCCGCGTGCTCATCGCCGTCAAGGCCGGCGCCGCACTGCCGTTCTGAATCCCGGCACTGTCGCCGGGAAACCGGTCAATCGCCTGCAGACAGGCCGTCAGGCGGCAGTTCGTTCAGCACGGCCCAGAATGCGCCGACCTGCCGCACCGCATCGACAAACTCCACAAAATTGACCGGCTTGACCACGTAGGCATTGGTGTTCAGGTCGTAACAGACGTTGAGGTCGCGGTCCTCGCGGGAGGAAGTCATCACCACCACGGGTACTTTTTTGAGGTCGGGATCCCCCTTCAGCCGGCGCAGCACCTCGACCCCGTCCACACGCGGCATCTTCAGGTCAAGCAGGACCACCGCCGGATTGCCGCGCGGCCTTCCGGAGAACTTGCCGCGGCAATGCAGGTAATCCAGCGCTTCGGCGCCATCCCAGACATGCAGCACCTCGTTGGCGATGGGGGCCAGCGCCTTCATCGTCAGTTCGGCGTCGTGGATGTTGTCCTCAACGAGCAGTATGCGGGCCAGGGTATCGATGTCCATTCTCCGGTCAGTGCAGTATCCGCGCCTTCATGCCGGGCGCAGCGTGAAATAAAACGCCGCGCCCCGCTCCTCTTCCGACTCCGCCCATACCCTGCCGCCATGGCGCGAGATGATGCGGCGAACATTGGCCAGCCCGATGCCGGTGCCTTCGAACTGGTCGGCACGGTGCATGCGCTGGAACACGCCGAACAGCTTGCCGGCATACTGCATGTCGAAACCGACACCGTTGTCGCGCACGCAGATGACATGGCGGTCCTCGGCTTCACCCGTGCAGCCCACCTCGATTTCCGCCGGATCCCGCGGTCCGGTGTATTTGACCGCATTGCCCAGCAGGTTGGCAAACACCTGCCTGAGCATCGCGCGATCCCCGCGGACCGCCGGCAGTGGCGACAGCTTCCACACGATATTGCGCCCCTGGATTTCGGACCCCAGGAACTCGATGCATTCCTTCACCAGCAAACCCAGGTCCACCACGTCCTCCCTGAGTTCCTCCCTGCCCATGCGTGAAAACGCCAGCAGGTCGTCGATCAGCCGCCCCATGTTGCGGCTGGCTTCAGCAACCACCTGCAGATAGCGGCTTGCCTCGGCCGAAAGCCGCCCGCCGGATTCCTTCTCCAGCAGGCCGATATAACCGTCAATGTGGCGCAACGGCATGCGCAGGTCGTGGGACACCGAATAACAGAAGGACTCGAGCTCCTTGTTGGCCGCCTCCAGTTCGGCGGTGCGTTCGGCAACACGGCGTTCAAGGTCGGCATTGAGCCGGTTGATGATGTCGCGCTGCTCCTGGATCAGTCCGAAATCGCGGTCAATCGCCGCCATCAGTCCGCCGATTTCGCCGCCGGGATAGGGCTTGCCGATGCGGGCATCGAAATCGCCGCCACTGAAGCGGTTCAGTGCATGGCTGATGCGCGCGATCTGGCGGCGCACGCCCAGCTCCGACAGCGCCCAGGCACCGATAAACGCGGCCAGCAGCACCAGGGCCATCACCAGCAGTGATTGTCCGAGATTGCGGTTGGCCGCTTCGAACAGTCCCTTCCGGCTGACGCCGACCAGAACCCGCAGCCCGGCCTCCGGATAATCCGGCAGCGCGCTCACCGCCCACAGCCGCGACACGCCACCCGCCGTGATTTCAGCCTGCGTCCGGTTGTCGCCCTGCGCCATCGCGAACCGGAACAGCGGCGTATCGGCGATTGAAGTGCCGCGCAGTTTTTCACCTCCAGGCTGCCATGAAAGCACCGTGCCCCCACTGTCCACCAGCGCGATGACGGCATCGTTCATGGGCAGCGTTTTGGCGCGGTTGCTCATGATCTGTTCGAGATTGACCGAAGCGAGCAGCACAAAACGCAGTTCGCCGCCGTCACTGCGCGCCGCATAAGCCACCTGCATCACGGCGATTCCCGTCAGCCGGCCAAACACCGGTTCGACGGCCACCGCATCGGCCGCGCGCTGTGACTCCCTGAAATAACGGCGGTCGTTGAGATCCAGGTCGCGTCCGGTGCGCAGCGAATCGCAGAACAGCCTGCCGTCCGGATTGATGGTCAGTATTCCGGTGTACTGCGGATGCGCCTTCAGCACGTCGCCCAGAAAACGGGAACAGGCGGCGCGGTCCGGCGCATCAAGGTCGCGGGCCCGCGAAAGGCCGTAATGCAACTGCGCGGTGCCCTTGATGATGTCCTGCAGTTCAGCGGCAACGCGCCCGGCTTCCGTCGCCAGCCGGCGCCCGGCATCGGCCACCTCGGCATCGCGGGTTTCGACGAAATGAAACAGGCCCGCCAGCGCCGGAACCAGCGTGGCGAACAGGATCAGCAACAGGAGTCGGGCGCGAATGCTCACTGTCGACAGCCTACCGGAAAAGCCGCAGGCCAAAACCGGGATTAAAGGGGCAGTTTGAAAATATCCGGTCCGCCGGAGAGCAGCAAAAGCGGGACAGTATCTGGCGGCAGGCTGCCGGCTCAGCGTTTGGCGGGATTCAGGGTGCCGCGGTTGTAGTCCTTGTCGCCGGGCATCACGCAGCGGCCGATGCCGAACAGGCAACCCTGGGCATCCATCGGGCGCAGCCTGTTTTCGGGGTAACGGTCAGCCACGGCCCTGGCCACAGCGGCCTTCTGTGCATCGACGTATTCCCAGCGACCGTTGGGCAACAGGCGCACCTTTTCGCCCGCCGCGGTCGCGGCATCAATGACTTCGCCGCCGTGGCCCTGGGCGTATGCCGCCGGCAGCGGCAGCGCCATGGCCAGGACCACGGCAGCCGCGAACAGGCGGGCAGCGCGCCTCACAGCTTCTGCGCCACCCAGTCCTGCACGGAGGCCAGGGCCTGCGGCAGTTTCGACGGATCGGTGCCACCGGCCTGCGCCATGTCCGGCCGCCCGCCGCCCTTGCCGCCGACCTGCTGGGCAACAAAGTTCACCAGTTCTCCGGCCTTGACCTTGCCCGTGAGGTCGGCGGTCACACCGGCAATCAGCGTGACCTTGCCACCCTCGCTGCTCGCCAGCACGATCGCCGCGCTCTTCAGCTTGCCCTTCAGGTTGTCCATCGCTTCGCGCAGGGATTTGGCATCAGCGCCATCAATCGCGGCCGCGAGAACTTTCGAACCCTTGACGTCGGCCGCCTGGGTCGACAGGTCGCCGCCCTGGCCGGAAGCCAGTTTCGAGCGCAGGCGCGCGATTTCCTTTTCCAGCGCCTTTTTTTCCTCGATCAGGTTCAGTACGGCCTTGTGCACGCCGCCGCCGGGCTGGGCACGCAGCTGCCGGGCGACCTCGGCGAACTCGCCGAGCTGGCCATCGATCATCGCCAGTGCATTGCCGCCTGTGGTGGCCTCGACCCGGCGCACGCCGGCGGCGACGCCGCCTTCCGAATAAAGCTTGAACACACCGATGTCGCCGGTGCGCTCGACATGGGTGCCGCCGCAGAATTCGCGCGAGCTGCCGATGTCGAGCACACGCACCTCGTCACCGTATTTTTCGCCGAAAAGCATGACGGCCCCCGACTTCTTCGCTTCCTCGACCGGCAGGATGCGGGCGCGGGTGGCGACGTTCTGCAGGATTTCGGCATTGACCCTGGCCTCGACCTCGCGGATTTCATCGGCGGTCAGCGGCTTGTCATGCGAAAAATCGAAACGCGTCTTGTCGGCATCGACCAGCGAGCCCTTCTGCTGCACATGCGGCCCCAGCACTTCACGCAGCGCCTTGTGCATCAGGTGGGTCACCGAATGGTTGCGCATCGTGCGCCGGCGCAGCTCGGTATCGACGCGCGCCTCGACATGGTCGCCCACCTTCAGCGCGCCGGTCTTCAGCGTGCCGTGGTGGCCGAACACGTCGGACTGGATCTTCTGCGTGTCGGCCACCTCGAAGGTGCCGCCCGCAGCCACCAGCTCGCCGCGGTCACCGACCTGGCCGCCGGACTCGGCGTAAAACGGCGTGCGGTCAAGTACAACCACCGCGGTGTCGCCGTGGTTGATCGACTGCACGGCGGTGCCGTCACGGTAGATCGCCACCACCTCGGCGCCATCCACCGCCAGCTTTTCATAACCCTGGAAATCGGTCTTGACGCCGCTGTATTCGACGGCCGTCCCCATCTGGAACTTCGAGGCGGCGCGGGCACGCTCGCGCTGGCGCTCCATCGATGCCTCGAAACCGGCATAGTCCATGCGCACGCCGCGCTCGCGCGCGATGTCGGCGGTGAGGTCCACCGGAAAGCCATAGGTGTCATAAAGCTGGAACACCGTTTCGCCATCGAGCATCTTGTCCTCGCGCGTCAGCGCCTGCTCCAGCACCTTCATGCCGTTCACCAGCGTCTCGGCAAAACGCTCCTCCTCCTGCTTCAGGATCTGCATCACCCGGTCCTGCACCTTCGGCAGCTCAGGATAGGCCTCGCCCATCGCCTGCGACAGGTCGGGCACGACCCGGTGGAAAAAGGGTTTGGTCTGGCCCAGCTTGTAACCGTGGCGGATCGCGCGGCGGATGATCCGGCGCAATACATAACCGCGTCCTTCGTTGCCGGGTATCACGCCGTCGACAATCAGGAAGGCGCAGGCACGGATATGGTCGGCGATCACCTTCAGCGAGTTGTTGTCGTGATCCTTCGCGCCGGTCTCGCGCGCGGCAGCCTTGATCAGTGTCTGGAACAGGTCGATCTCGTAATTGGAATGCACATGCTGCATGACCGCGGCGATGCGCTCCAGCCCCATGCCGGTGTCGACCGAGGGCTTGGGCAGCGGATGCAGCACACCCTTGTCATCGCGGTTGAACTGCATGAACACCAGGTTCCAGATCTCGATATAACGGTCGCCATCGGCATCCTTCGATCCGGGTGGCCCGCCCTCGACCCCGTCGCCGTGGTCGTAGAAAATCTCGCTGCAGGGACCGCAGGGGCCGGTATCTGCCATTTGCCAGAAATTGTCGGAGCCGCCGCCCGGCTTGTCGCCGATGCGCACGATGCGCTCTTTCGGCACACCGATGTCCTTCGCCCAGATGTCCCAGGCCTCGTCGTCGGTCTGGTAAACGGTGACCCAGAGTTTGTCCTTCGGCAGCCTGTAGACGCCGGTCAGCAGTTCCCAGGCGTAGTGGATCGCATCCTTCTTGAAATAATCGCCGAAGGAGAAATTGCCGAGCATCTCGAAAAAGGTGTGGTGACGCGCGGTGTAACCGACATTCTCGAGGTCATTGTGCTTGCCGCCCGCGCGCAGGCTGCGCTGCGAAGTGGTCGCGCGCTTGTAGGGCCGGTTTTCCTGCCCGAGGAACACATCCTTGAACTGCACCATGCCCGAGTTGGTGAACAGCAGCGTCGGGTCATTGCCCGGCACCAGCGGGCTGGAGGCCACGATGGTGTGGCCCTTGGATTCGAAGTATTTGAGGAACTTGTCGCGGATTTCTGCGGATTTCATGCGGATGCGCCGGTAGGTTTGCGTAAGGCGCAGATTTTAAACCAGTTTTACCGCATCAACCGCCACCGCAGCACGGTTTCATCCTGCTTCCCGGTCGCCGCAGGCGACGGGGGCATCCGCCGTCACCAGGCCTTGTGCGAGACCGTGAGCACCAGCGGCTGCGCGCTGCCGCGAACCTGCTGCTGCGCGGCGCCGTCCCTGGCGGGAGCGGCCTGCGCGGCCGGGGATGCGGCCGAGGCCGGCATGTCGGGCGCCACCTCGTGCCCGATGAACAGGGTCAGCACGGCAATCACCAGTGCGGAATAAAACACGAAGGCATCACGGTCTCTGGTCATTTTGTTCGCCTCATTCATCACCATCTTCCACACCCCGGAACAGTTTCACGATCACTTCGCTGCCGAAACCCCGGCCGAGGAGAAATCTCGCCTGCTTCGCCCGCTCCGCCGCATTCACCGGCGGCGCGCGGAATTTCCTTTTCCACACCGCCCGCGCCGCCTCCAGTTCGCCGCCCTTCAGGGTGGCCAGCACGGCAGCCGCAGTCTCGGACGGCACACCTTTCAGTTCCAGATCGCGGCGGATGCGCGCCGGTCCGTAACGGCCGCGCCGCGCATGCACGATCTGCTCGGCGGCACGCTGCTCCGACAGCCAGCCACGTTGCGTGAAGTCATCAAGGACCTGCGCAAGCTCGGCTTCCGACTCAGCGTGCGGCGCGAGCTTGATCGCCAGTTCGTGGCGGGTATGCTCGCGCCGCGCCAAGTGCCTAAGTGCGCGTGCCCTGAGGCCGGGTTCTTTGGCTGGCATGCCGCCTGTCGCCGCAGGCGGGCCGGATTACTGTCCCGCCGCCTTTTTGCGGGTTGCCGGATCGGATTCGACCACTTCCAGCGCCGCCTTCTCCTTCTTCACCTGCGGGCCGCCGTTGATGCCCAGCACCGCGCGGATCTTGGCTTCGATCTCGTCGGCGATTTTCGGGTTCTCGCGCAGCCAGTCGCGGGTGTTGTCCTTGCCCTGGCCGATGCGGTCCTTGCCATAGGAATACCAGGCGCCGGATTTCTCGATGATGTTGTGGGCCACGCCGAGTTCGATGATCTCGCCCTCGCGCGAAATGCCTTCGCCGTAGAGGATGTCGAATTCAGCCTGGCGGAAGGGCGGCGCCACCTTGTTCTTGACGATCTTGGCGCGGGTTTCGGAACCGATGACCTCCTCGCCCTTCTTGATCGAACCGATGCGGCGGATGTCGATGCGTACCGAAGCGTAGAACTTCAGCGCGTTGCCGCCGGTGGTGGTTTCGGGGTTGCCGAACATGACGCCGATCTTCATGCGGATCTGGTTGATGAAAATCACCAGCGTGTTCGAGCGCTTGATGTTGGCGGTCAGCTTCCTCAGCGCCTGCGACATCAGCCTTGCCTGCAGGCCCATCTGCGGCTCGCCCATCTCGCCTTCGATCTCGGCCTTGGGCACCAGCGCCGCCACCGAGTCGATGACGACCACGTCGACCGAACCCGAACGCACCAGCATGTCGGCGATTTCCAGCGCCTGTTCGCCGTTGTCGGGCTGGGAGATGATCAGCTCATCGACCTTGACGCCGAGTTTGGCGGCGTATTGCGGGTCGAGTGCGTGTTCGGCATCGATGAACGCCGCCGAGCCGCCGAGTTTCTGCATCTGCGCGATCACCGACAGCGTCAGCGTGGTTTTGCCCGAGGATTCCGGACCGTAGATTTCAACCACCCGGCCGCGCGGCAGGCCGCCGATGCCCAGCCCGATGTCGAGGCCCAGCGAGCCGGTCGATACCGCCTGGATGTCGCGGGCGATGTCCGACTCGCCCATGCGCATCACCGAACCCTTGCCGAACTGCTTTTCGATCTGCGACAGCGCAGCTGCGAGCGCCTTGGTCTTGTTTTCGTCCATGATGTCCTCTTCCTTGTGCTGGTTTGTCCGGTGTGCTGCGACCCAATCGACGCTTCGCATTATACACAGTTTCCGGCAAAAAGCTGGTTATTTATACAGTAGTGTGTAAATAACCATCAAAAATACAGAAATATGTTTAAAAACAAATGCTTATATTAGTCAATCGTCGCCGGCAACAGCCCCAGGACCCCCTCCAGCGCAGCCCCGGCCGCAGCTCTCCGCACCGCCTCGCGATCGCCGGAAAAATGCAGCGTCGCGCTCTTCGGTTCGCCGTTCTTCACCCCCCAGGCGAAACACACCGTACCCACCGGTTTCTGCGGCGTGCCTCCGTCGGGCCCCGCCGTGCCGCTGACCGCCACCGCCACCTGTGCATGGCTGTTGGCCAGCGCGCCGGCCACCATTTCGCGCACCACCGGCTCCGATACTGCACCATGCGCGCCCAGCGTGTCCTGGGATACGCCCAGCATTTCGCGTTTCGAGATATAGGTGTAACTGACGAAGCCGCGCTCGAACCACTGCGAGCTGCCCGGCACCGCGGTCACCGCCTGCGCCACCCAGCCGCCGGTGCAGGATTCCGCAGTCGCCAGCATCAGCCCCTGCGCCTTCAGCGCTTCACCCACCTTCACCGCCAGTTCATACAAGACCTTGTCCGGCATCATCACCTCCGTCGTCTAACCGAGCCATGCATAAGCACCGGCAATCACCAACAGCGTGTAAGCCGCCGCCAGCAGATCGTCCCACATCACGCCGAAACCGTTCTTCAGCACGCGGTCATAGTAACGGATGGGCGGCGGCTTGAAGATGTCGAACAGGCGGAACACCAGGAAGGCAAAAGCCTGCCAGTAACCGGTCGCCGGCACAAAGAACAGCACCAGCAAAAAAGCCACCGTCTCGTCCCATACCATGCCGCCGTGGTCGGCCACCCCCAGCGCGCGGCCGGTGACGGCGGACGCCCACACCCCGAGCCAGAACAGCGCGACGACCAGCACCAGAAAACCCCAGGGATCGAACAGCGGCGACAACAGGTGGAACAGCGGCAGCGCGAGCAGCGTGCCGAAAGTGCCCGGCGCCGCCGGCGACAGGCCGGCACCGCCGCCGAAAGCGATGAAATGCGCCGGGTGGCTGAATACGAAGCGCAGCGACGGACGGGCGAAGGTTTCAGCCAAAATGATC
>JALHND010000035.1 GCA_022843705.1 Burkholderiales bacterium | reverse complement strand
AGCACGCCGCTGCAGCACGAAGGCAAGGCGGATCGTGCCGTCGGCCGCCGCATCGAGATAACGGTGGGGCGCCTCGCCGGACAGGGTGTCGATTGCCTCCTCGACATGTTCCGTGATGTTGCCCCGGCTGAGACAGGCGCGCCCCCTGCGGCCGGCCGCAACATTGACCCATTCGGCGATGATGGTGACGCCCGGAAATTCCTGCGAGGCCGCGGCAAAGGCCGGGAAGGGAATGCCGCCGCGCACCTTGAAATCGTAGGCCAGCGCATCGTCGCCATGATGCGCCTCGAATTCTCCGGCGCTGGCCTCGGCGGCCAGCAGCGTCGCGATTCTCGCCTCGACCGCCGGCAGCTGCGCGCGTTCGCCGCTGACCGTCAGCGTGGCGTGGATCAGCAGGTCCATGGCCTAGCCGCCTTTCGCCGCATGCCGGCGGTAAATGACGTAATACACCAGCGCCACCAGCACGCTGCCGCCGACGATGTTGCCGGCGATCACCGGCACCAGGTTGCGGAACATCGCGTAAACCGTGATCGCGTCGGCACCGGCGGGCAAAACGATGCCGCTGTCCTTCAGCAGCAGCGCCAGCGGAAAGAAATACATGTTGGCGATCGAGTGTTCAAAGCCGGCTGCGACGAAGGCCGAAATCGGCAGCACGATGGCGACGAACTTGTCGACCACGCTGCGACCCGCGAGCACCATCCACACCGCCATGCACACCAGCACGTTGCACAGCACGCCGCGAAAAAACAGCTCGGACAGCGGCATCGTGCTCTTGGCCGCCGCGATTTTCAGGTAGGCCTGCGCGATCGCGCCGTTGTTGAGGCCGGCATGGCCGGACCAGTACACCAGAAGCGCGAGGCCGGCTGCGCCGACGAAATTGGCGCTGCAGACCACGGCCCAGTTGCGCAGCACTTCCCCCGTGCTGACCTTGCCGTCGGCCCAGGCCATTGCCAGCAGGTTGTTGCCGGTGAAGAGTTCCGCGCCGGCGACCACCACCAGCAGCAGGCCCAGCGAGAAACACACCGCACCGAGCACCCGCCCCGCGGCAAAGGACAGGCCCGCATCGCTGATCACCAGCGTGTAGTACAAGGCGCCGAGCCCGATGAAGGCGCCGGCCAGCACCCCCAGCATCACCATCGACAGCAGCGGCAGCCGCGCCTTGACCACGCCGACGTTCTGCACGCGATCAGCGATCTGCTGCGGCGAAAAGGCGTCGAAGCCATAGACATCGCCCGCGCGTGTGCCGATATTGTCCGCCATGTTCCGGTTTCCCCTGGAAGCGATGATTGCCGAGCCGCTAGTGTAAGCGCCGCGGCCTGAATCGGGTAATCTTGCGATCCATGTCCGCCCGCAAATCCGCGCCGCCGCTGAAACTCGCCGACTACTACATGGGCCGCGACAGGCTGCACCGCGGGGAACTCACCCGCGAACTGCGTGCCAATGCGCGCGAAACCCTGCGCCGCGTCAACCGCCTGCTGCGGCGCGCGGGACTCGTGCGCAAGGTCAGCTCAGGCTGGCGTCCGGCTGCAGTCAATGCAACGGTGCCCGGTGCGGCCAAAGGCAGCAAACACCTGAGCTGCCAGGCCATCGACCTTGAGGACCGCGACGGTGGACTGGACGCCTGGTGCATCAACCACCTCGATGCACTTGAGGAACTGCAACTGTGGCTGGAACACCCGGATGCAACACCGGGCTGGTGCCATCTGCAGATTCTGCCGCCCCGCTCCGGCCGGCGCGTGTTTTACCCCTGATTAATAAGTACTTGTTTTAATTGATATTTTTTAATAAAGGAAAGTCGCATACTGCTCCAGCGCAATACGCTCCGGCTGGAAGCGGTTGACCACCGCAGCACCATCCGCATAACCCATCGCCATGCCGCAGATCACCACGCGGTCCTCACCAAGCCCGAGTTCGCGGCGCACGATGTCCGGGTAACTGGCGATCGAGGCCTCTGCACAGGTATGCAGACCCTTCGCCCGCGCCGCCAGCATCAGCGTCTGCAAAAACATGCCGTAATCGAGCCAGCTGCCTTTCTCGAGCTTGCGGTCGATGGTGAATATCAGTCCCGCCGGCGCACCGAAAAACACGTAGTTCTGCGCACGGTACGCCTTCGACTTCTCATGGTCGCCCTTGCCGATGCCCAGCGTGCCGTAAAGCCCCCAGCCGCAGGCGCGCCGCCGCGCCAGATAGGGTTCGAACACCGGGTCGGTGTAATAGTCGTAATCGCGCTTGTGCCCGGGCTCGTCGTTCAGGAAAGCTGCCTGTATCGCCTGGCCGACACGCCGCAGCGTCGCACCGGTCAGCACATGCACCTGCCAGGGCTGGATATTGGAACCGCTGGGCGCATGGCGCCCGAGTTCGACAATCCCGCGCAGCAGTTGCGGCGGCACCGGGTCGGGCCGGTAGGCGCGGATCGAGCGGCGCGTACGGGCCGCCTCGAACACTTCGGCGGCAGGTCTGTTGATGTCATCCATGGCGGCTCCGGCAATGCAGTTGTTGTCCTGCGCCGAGTTTAACAAGGCGCACCCGGAAGCCACCCGCGATTGACCGCCGCGACGCGCTTGGTCAAACTGCGGCCGCCGCCATGAATCCGATCACGCCGCGTATCGGCATCTACTTCGCGCTGCTCCAGTTGCTGTTCACGCTGACGTGGACGGTGTACATCATTTTCCTGCCGCGGCTCGCTGTGGAAGCCGGCATCCCGAAGTCGTGGATCCTGTGGATCCTGGTTGCCGACCAGTTGGTCTTTGTCATCGCCGACTGGCTGATGGGCGCGCGTGCGGACCGCATGTCGCGCGTGATCGGCCGTCTCGGCCCGCGGCTGGCCCTGGTGACACTCTTATCCGCACTGGCCTTCCTGCTGCTGCCCTTTGCCGCACCGCTGGCCAGTCCGCTGCTGTTCCTCGGGCTGACTTTCCTCTGGACAGTGACCTCTTCGGCACTGCGCGCGCCGCCGCTGATGCTGATCGGAAAATACGCCGCCTCCGGCGCCCGGCCGGTGATTTCCGGCATGTGGCTGTTCGGCTTCGGCATCGCCGGCGCGATTGCGCCGTACCTGACCATCGCACTGCGCGACACCGATGCGCGGCTGCCCTTCGCGCTCGCCTCGGTTTCGGTGGCCATCGCCGCCTGGGCACTCGGCTGGGCCGAACGCAGCCTTGCCGCTGCCGCTCCGGCCGCGGAACAGCCGGCACACAAACCGCTGCCGATCGCCGGTTTCCTCGCCGTGGTCGCGCTCGCCGCGCTCGGTTTCCAGGTGCATTTTTCGCTGTCCTCGGCACCGCAGTACCTGCGCTTCGTGCCGGCGGACCAGCTCGGCCAGCTGATGCCGGCATTCTGGGTGGGATTCAACCTAGCGATGCTGCCGCTGACACTGCTGATCCGCCGGTATGGAGACTTCCGGATACTGGCGGCCGGCACGCTGGCCGGCGCGATCGCGGTGCTTTACGCCCCGCAGGCGGCTTCACTCGGCACACTGGTCGCGGCCCAGATCGCTGCCGGCGCAGCCTGGGCCGCGGTGATGTTTAGCGCCTTCGGTGCGGCAATGCTGCTGGGGCGTACCGGGCGCGAGGGGTTTGCCACCGGCGGCCTGTTTTCGATGCTGGCCTTCGCCGCGATGCTGCGCATCCTGCTGATCGCCACCCAGCTCAACCAGGATGCCGGCCTGCAGCAGGCGCTGACTTACCTGCCCGCCGCCTGCTGGGCTGCGGCCGCCGTGCTGCTGCTACTCCTGCTGCGCGCCGGCCGCGCGAACGCCTGAAGCCAGCACCAGCGCCAGCTTCTCGGCGCGGCTCAGCTGCTTGATGCGGTATTCGCGCCGGCTCGCCTCCGAACGGTTTTCCGCAGGCTCGCTGTAGACCAGCACCACCGGGCGCCGCGCCCGGGTATAGTTCGCCGCCGCACCCTTGCCCGCATTGTGCTCGGCAATACGCCTGTCGGCATCACGCGCGATGCCCGTGTAGAGCGTGCCGTCGGCGCAGCGCGCGATGTACACCTGCCATGAACTCAATCTCTGCCCCGCTGTCTGTTTGGATGCCTAATCGAAGCCACGTATCATGCCGCCAATGAAATCATTCCGCCATCTGCTCTGCACGCTGCTGCTGTGCCTGCCCGCATCGCTTCAAGCCGCCGAATCCCGCAATGCGCTGTTCGGCGTCGAACTCGGCACGCGTTTCCAGTTTCCGGCCTGCGCCCCCAACCAGGATGCATTGACCGACCGTCACTGTCACAACGCGGCGCAGAAAACGAAAACCCCCTGGGGCACGGAAGAACACCGCGTGTTCTACCCGCGGCCCAAGGTCATTCCCTGGGCGCGCGGCGAACTGCAGGTCGAGACCGCCGACGGCATCATTGTCGCCATCCACGTCAACACCTGGGGCATCCAGGGCCAGGGCTCGGCACTGGAAGACCTGACCCGGAAATACGGCGAACCGACCCGCCAGCGCAGCGAGAAAATCGTCGGCCAGCGCTCGCGTTTCCCCTCGAAGTTCGCCGAATGGCAACTGAAGGATCTCTGGGTGAACCTCGAAGGCACCACCAGCACGGTGGATTGGGGGAGAGTCACGCTGGCAACGCCGGATTACCGCAAACGCGCAACGCAGCAGACGAAAAAGCCGTGACACCGCTGCACTTTCTGCCGGCCGCGGCAATTGCGCGGCGCATTCGCAACGGCAGTCTTCGCGCTGCAGACGCGCTGGAATCCGTGCTCGAGCGGCAACAGGCGCTGCATCCCCGCCTCAATGCCGTCGTGGTGACCGACCTCCCGGCCGCGCGCAAGGCGGCGCGCGCGATCGACCGCGCCCTCCGGCGCGGCGAACAGCCCGGCCCGCTTGCCGGCGTGCCGATGACGGTCAAGGAATCCTTCGATGTCGCCGGCCTGCCGACGACCTGGGGACTGGAGCGCCGGAAGGACAACATCGCGCAGCGTGATGCGGCGGTCATCGAGCGGCTGCGTGCCGCGGGCGCCGTGATCTGGGGCAAGAGCAATGTGCCGGTGATGCTCGCAGACTGGCAGACCCACAATCCGGTTTATGGAACAACCTGCAACCCCTGGGATACGACACGCACGCCCGGGGGGTCCAGCGGCGGTGCCGCCGCCGCGCTCGCCGCAGGCATCACGTTCCTGGAATACGGTTCGGACATCGGCGGCTCGATCCGCAATCCGGCGCATTTCTGCGGCATTTACGGACACAAGAGCACGTACGGCATCGTGCCGACGCGGGGTCATGCCCTGCCCGGGACCTGGGCAGCAACCGACATGTCGGTGCTCGGTCCGCTGGCACGCTCTGCAAGGGATCTTGAACTTGCGTTGAAACTCACCGCAGGCCCTGACGGGACGGAACGCGATGCTCTCCGGCTGAAACTGCCGCCACCCGCGTTCGAGGCGTTCAGGGGACTGCGCATCGCCGTACTGGCCGATTCCGCGGTCGCGCCGGTTTCAGCAGCCGTGACAGGGGCGATTTCAGCGCTTGCCGGATTTCTCGCGAAACACAAGGCGAGAATCGACCTGAAGCCGCAACTGCCCTTCGACCCGGCAGAACACGACCGGCTCTATGTGCTGCTGCGCCGCGCGGCGACCTCGATGCGGGCGCATGACGACATCTCGTTCGCAAAACTGCTGGAGGAACGCGACAGGCTCGATCCGGCCGACCGCAGCTACCGCGCCGAGCAGCTGCGCGGCAATACCCTGTTTCACCGCGACTGGCTGCGCCTGAACAACGAACGCCATCGCCTGCGCGCGGCGTGGACGGATTTTTTCCGCCGCTACGACCTGTTGCTGTGCCCTGCCGCGGCAGGCACCGCCTTCACGCAAAACCCCGCGGGCCAGCGCTGGGAGCGCGTGATCGACGTCGACGGAACGCCGCAGCCGGACACCACGCAGATCTACTGGATGGGCATGGCCAGCGTGTCCTGGCTGCCGGCGACCGTCGCGCCGGTCGCAACCGCCGCCGACGGACTGCCGGTCGGCGTGCAAATCATCGGCCCCCAGTACGCCGACCTCTCGACCATCCGCTTCGCGCAGTTGCTCGAACGCGAGTATCACGCATTCCATCAGCCCCCGAACCACCCCTGAACACGCAACACCAAGAGGACCCGCAACATGCCGAACACTGCACTCCACGCCGCCATCACAGTGCTGCTTTTTTCCGTCACCACCACCCTGCACGCGCAGGGCTGGCCACAACGCCCGGTGCGGATGATCGTGCCCTATACCGCCGGCGGCGCCACCGATCTGCTGGCACGCGCGGTCGGCGAACGCCTGGGCGCCGCGATCGGCCAGACCGTGGTCATTGACAACCGCCCCGGCGCCAACACCATCATCGGTTACCAGTTGCAGGCCGGCGCGGCTCCTGACGGCTACACCCTGATCATGGGCGGCTTCAACGCCCTGGTGATGAACCCGCTGCTCTACAAATCGCTGCCCTACAACGTCGGGCGCGACCTTGCGCACATCGGACTGGTCGGCATTTCCCCGCTGGTGGTTGCGGTGCACCCCTCCCTGCCCGCGCGCTCGCTGAAGGATCTGGTCGCCCACGCCAAAGCCAACCCGGGAAAACTCAATTTCGCCTCTTCCGGCAACGGCAACCTGACGCACATCGCGGGCGAGCTGTTCATGAGCATGGCCGGCATCCGGATGCAGCATGTGCCATACAAGGGCGGATCGGCCAGCATGGCCGACCAGCTGACCGGCGTGATCCAGCTCAAGTTCGACACCCCGATCACTGCATTGCCGTATATCCGGGACGGTCGCCTGCGCGGACTGGCCGTGACATCGCGCAAACGCATGAGCGCACTGCCCGACCTGCCGACCGTCGCCGAACAGGGCTACAGGGATTACGACGCCGCGACATGGTTCAGCATCGCCACGCGCAAGGGCACGCCGCAGCCGGTGATCGGGCGTCTGAGCAGCGAACTCTCGCGCATTGTGCAGATGTCCGACATGCGCTCGCGCTTCGGCGCCGTCGCCATCGACCTCGCCAGCGGTTCGCCGGACGAACTCGAGAAGCTGGTCAGGCAGGATACGCAGCGCTGGGCGGCGGTGATCAAAAAATCGGGCGTGACGCTGGATCCCTGAAACCCGCGGGTTTCCGGCACGGACAAGGCGGGGCATAATGCGGCCTCGATTTGCAAACGACCAAGGAACAGACATGCCAGCCATCACCCTCGAAAGCGGACTGATCATTGAAGACCTCGTCACCGGCGACGGCAGCGAAGCCGCGGCCGGCCAGGAAGTCACCGTGCACTACACCGGCTGGCTCACCGACGGCAAAAAATTCGATTCGAGCAAGGACCGTGACGATCCCTTCGTGTTTCCGCTCGGCGGCGGCCGCGTGATCCGCGGCTGGGACGAGGGCGTGCAGGGCATGAAGGTCGGCGGGACGCGCAAGCTGACGATCCCCCCGGCACTCGGTTACGGCGCACGCGGCGCCGGCGGCGTGATCCCGCCGAACGCGACGCTGGTGTTCGAAGTCGAACTGCTGGCGACGGAATAAACGCCATGTCCGGCCGGCACATCCGGATCCGCTCCTCCGAAGGCAATGGCGAGTTCGACTGTTATCTCGCGCTGCCTGCGGGTGACGCGAAAACACCTGCAGTGGTGCTCGCATCGGCGGTGCATGGCGTCAATGCCGACATCCGCGGCATCGCCGACGAGTTTGCCGCGAAGGGATTCATTGCCGCGGCGCCGGACCTGTTCTGGCGCACGTTGCCCGGCCCGCTGCCGCGTGATGACGAACGCGCCGGCCAGCGCTCGCAGCCGAGAATGGCGGTGCTGAAGGCCGGCGAGACCGATATGGCCGACACGCTGGCGATGGTGCGCACGCTGCCGCTGCACAATGGCAGGGCGGCGGCCATGGGTTTCTGTTTCGGCGGCCCCTATGCCGTCATCGGCCCGAAACGGCTGGGCTTCGACGCCGGCATCGGCTGCCACAGCACGCAGATGAAGGATTTCCTGCACGAGTTCGACGGCCTTGAAAAACCGGTCTGCCTGATCTGGGGTGACCGCGATTTTGCGGCGCCGCCGGAAGTGCTCGCGGCCTACACTGAACGCGCAAAACAACAGCCCGGCCTTGCCGTCCATGTTTTTCCCGGGGTGGAGCACGGCTACATGATGCGCGAGAACACCAGGGGCTGGAGTCCGCAGACTTATGAGTTCTCGATGGACAAGGCCTTGGACATCCTGCAGAGCCTGCGGTGATTTTTTTGCCGGTAATTGGTGACTGGTGATTCGTAATTGGCGGGGTAATGCCATCCGCCCGACAACCGGTCACCACTTACCATTTACCAATCACAATTCACCAATTACCAGTCACCCGCCCTCCTGCTGCCTGCCGATCAGGCACAGCAACAGCCCGCGCTGCTCCTCGCTGAGCCCCGGCGCCGGATCATCGGGCGCCCAGCGGCGCTTGAATGCGGCCACCGCCGCCGGCAGCCGCGTCACGTCATAACCCAGGGCCGCGAGCAGCAGGGCATCATCCGCCACCGCGGGTTGGGGATACGGCGGATCGCACCACAGCCCGAAACCTGCCTCAGCGAGACGCCGCCACGGAAACAGCGCACCGGGGTCGACCTTGCGCCCCGGCGCAACGTCACCGTGCGCGAGCACGTTGGCGGGCGGGATATTCCAGCGCGTGGCCAGGTCGCCGAGCAGCGCGAGCAGCGCCTCGATCTGGACATCCGGATAGGGCTCCCGGCCGTTGTTGTCGAGCTCGATGCCGATTGACGAGGAATTGAGATCGCGGTTGCCGCCCCAGTACGAATCGCCGGCATGCCAGGCACGCTTCAGTTCATCAACGAGATAAATGATGCGACCGTCGCGCGCGACCAGGTAATGCGCGCTGACCTGCGTCAGCCGGCTGGTCAGCGTCGCCACCGCCTCTTCCGCCGTGTTGTTGGTGGTGTGGTGCAGGATCACGTAGTTCGGGCGGCGCTCGCTGACGTTCGGCGAAGGATGCACGTCCAGCGGCAGGGTCGTGTAGACCGGCAGGGGCGCGCAGGCCGGCAATGCCCCCGCCAGCACAGCAGCCGCAGTCCATCGCCGCACACACCCGGCCATCCCGATTCCTTTCCCGCCGTTATCATGGCAACTGTACCACGCACCCCCGCAATCGGTTACCCTCGCGCCATGAATTCCGCATCCCCGCGCACCATCACCCGCGAAGTGCTCAACGAACTGCCGGTGCGCCGTTATGAGGGCCCCGTCCATTTCGTCGATACCCCGGCGCTGCTGCATGCCGCCCGCAGTGACATCCTCGACGAGCAGGTGCTCGGATTCGATACCGAAACACGCCCCGCCTTCCGCAAGGGCGAAAGTTACCTGCCGAGCCTGGTGCAGGTCGCCACCGCGCGGGCCGTGCACATTTTTCCGCTGCGTTATCCCGACACCCACGGCCTGCTCGCCGAAATGCTCACGGCCGGCGCCGCCAAGGCCGGCGTGTCACTGGCCTATGACCTGCGGACGCTGAAGCAGGTGTTTCCCTTCGAAGACCGGCAGGTCGTTGATCTCGGCCTGATCGCCAAACGTCGCGGTTACGGCCAGACCGGCTTGCGCAACCTTGCCGGCCTGCTGCTCGGTTACCGCGTGCCCAAGGGCGCGAAGACCACGAACTGGGCGGCGCCGCAGCTGACACCGGCCCAGATCACCTATGCCGCAACCGACGCCTGGGTATGCCGGGAGCTGTACCTGAAATTCCGGGCCAACGGGCTCATCCCCGAAGCGTGACCGGCCCCGGGACACGGCACATGCCCGGATTCAGACGGTTTTCAGCCACGCTCGCGGCCCTTGCGCTGATGCTTCTGGCCGGCAGCTGCGCGCAGATGCCGGTCACCGAAATCACCCCCCTCGTGTTCAAGCCCGACCCGGTGACCCGGACGCTGGAGAGCGAAACCGTGCGCACGCAGGTGGTCGAACGCAACATCGGCGTCGACCAGTTCAGGCTGCGGGGGCCCTTCGAAGTCAGCGTGCGCAGCGACCAGGTCATCCGGCTGTCCGCCAGGGAACGCATACCCGCCGACTTCTACATCTCGGCACTGGGCAACAACGCACCGCTGGCCATCCTGCTGCACGGTTACGGCAACGGCAAGGCCGACCATGGCTATCAGGGCATGCATCTCGCGAGCTGGGGAATCAACAGCATCGTGCTGCAGCTGCCCAACCGCGGCTCCTGGGTGGCGCACGGTCGCACGCTCTCACGGATTGCCGACCACATCCGCAAGCGGCCCGCCCAGTTTCCCGACATCGACACCCGGAACATCCTGCTGGTCGGTCATTCCTTCGGCGCATCGGCTGTGATCTATGCCATGAGCCAGGGTGCGTCCGTGGCCGGGAGCGTGCTGCTCGATCCCGCGTCATTCGGCAGCGGGCTCACCGCAGCCCTCGGACGCGTCACCCGTCCGGTGATGATCATCGGCGCGGACGAAACGGTATTTCCCGCGCGCGGCCGTGACAGCTTCCTGCGCAACCTGCGCGGCCAGGCCGGCGAAGTATCGATCCGCGGCGCCGGCCATGAGGACGCGCAGTTCAGCCTGGCCGATGACGGCACGCGCGAGGAACAGCTCGCCTTTCTCAGCCTGCTCACCGCGGCGGCCATCAGCATCAGCTCGACCGGCCAGCTGGACTACGCCTGGCAAAGTTACGAACCTGCAGTCGCTGCCGGCCGTCTTTTCGACACCCGAAAAAAATAGGACACAGCCGGACCGGCACGGAGGATCACCTTGCGGCGCATCACCCCCATCCATCACCTGCTTGCCGGCATCCTGGCCTTTGCAGGCATCATCTTCCCGGCAGGGGCCGCCGCCCCGGTATTCGACCTCGAGGCCTCCAGGCAGCAGAGCATCTATCACAGCCGCGGCGAAACCCGGCCCGAAGGTTATGTCGTCGACCGCGGCCTCGCCGCCTATGTGTTCGCGCTCGCACCCGGATTCGAGTCCGCCGTCAAAAACCTGGGGCCTGATGATCGCTGGCTCGACATCGGCGCCGGCCGCGGACAGGCGATGATCGATTACCACAGTCCGGCAAAGGACGAAGGCAATACCGGCCCCACAGCTCCGCGCCGCAAAGCGGGCACCGTGGCGCTGTCGATCGAGGATCGCCGCACGGAAGCCTGGCATCGCGCCGCAGCCGGTGTCGAAGCGGGCCGGATGCGTTACCTCCACGACAGGCCGCTGCGCAACTTCACGGCCGCAGAACTCGGCGCCCCCTTCCAGCTGATCAGCGATGTCATCGGCGGATTCTCCTACACCGAGAACCTGACCCGCTTCATGGAAAAAGTGCTGGAAGTGCTCGCCGTCAACGGCAGCTTCTACACCCTGCACCAGGATGTGATGTCGGAGGCCGGCGACAACAAACCGCATTATGCGGGCGCCGGTTTCCTCACCCGGATACTCGATGCCGACGACAAGGACATCAGCATCTGCGCCTGGCTCAGGCAGATCAGCTGCGTCGAGGTTGATTGCCCGTCAAAAAGCGGCTGGGTGCCGCCGATCCAGACCTACCGCGTGCGCAAGGTCTGCAATGAAACCGTGGTGCCCCGGCTGGACCGCCTCCAGTACACCTCCGGCACGCCGCCGGAGCGCGTGTTCAGGTTCGCCACGCACCGGGGCACCGGCACCGGTCGCAGCCCCTGAGCCTCATTCCTTCGGCAGCTTCGCCGCCGTGATGACCTTGCCCCAGGCCGCGATCTCGGCCTTGATCTGGGCGAGAAACTCGTCGGGCGAATTGCCCTCGGGCTCGATGCCCAGCGCAGCCAGACGCTCCGAAATTTCCGGCTTGCGCACAATCGTCGCCAGTTCCCGGTGCAGGCGGCCGACAATCGCGGGCGGCGTGCCTCTCGGCACGTGCAGGCCGTACCAGGACAGCACCTCGTAACCGGGCAGGGTTTCGGCAATGGTCGGCAACTCCGGCGCAGACGCCAGGCGCCTGGTGCCGGTGACACCCAGCGCGCGCAGCTTGCCCGCCTTGATGTGCGCAAAGGCCGAGGAATAGGCGCTGATCAGCATCTGCACCTGCCCCGCCATCAATTCGGCCAGCGCCGGGCCGGCACCCTTGTATGGCACGTGCACGATGTCGATGCCGGCGAGGTACTTGAACTGCTCGCCGGCAAGGTGCGCGGTCGAACCGGCGCCCGCAGACGCGAAGTTGAGCGCCCCCGGCCTGGCTTTTGCCAGGGCAATCATGTCCTTCACCGATTTCGCGGCGACCGCAGGATGCACCACCAGCACCAGCTGGCTGGCTCCGACGCGACTCACCGGCCTGATGTCCTTCGTCGGATCGTAAGGCAGCTTCAGCCGCAGATTGGGCGCGATGACGATTTCGCCGCCCGCCGACATCAGCAGCGTATGGCCGTCGGGAGCCGCCTGGGTCAGCAGCGCCACCGCCAGCGTACCGCCGGCACCGCCACGGTTGTCGACGATGATCTGCTGCCCCAGCACTTCGGTCAGGTGCGGCGCCACCAGGCGCGCCGTCAGGTCGCTGGGGCCGCCAGGGGGATAACTCACCATCATGCGCACCGGACGCTGCGGATACTTCGATTCGGCAGCCTGCGCGTGACCCGCGGCATGCACCGTCATCACCACAACCAGTACCGCAACAAACTTCCAGCCGATGTTTGCCATACACGTGTCCTCCACTGCCGGCCCGCTGCCGGTTGCACATCTTAACCAACGCGGCCCTGCCGGACTACTGCGGCTGCGCCGCCGTATCGAGGCCGCGAATCATCCGCCGCAGCTGCTCGCCGGTGATCAGTTCGATGTCGATGCGGTTTTCCTCGACGAAGCGGCGCGCCTCGTCGGTGAAGGATCCGGAGGTCACCACAAAAACGCCGGCGGCACCCTCGGCCGCGGCCACGCCGCAAATCTCGCGCACCACTTTCACGCCGACCCGCTGCACCCGCCAATGCTTGCACTGCACGAGATAACGGTCCCCGCCGATGCTCGCCACCAGGTCGACGCCGCCGTCGGCCTCGCGTCCGCCGCGCTGCTCCACGCTGAAACCCTTGCGCCGGAAAAACTCGCCGACCAGATTCTCGAACTCGCGCCATGACAGCAGTTCAAGCGCCGCGTGGCCGCGCTCTCCGGCAACCGCGGCGTAATTCCGGTGATGCCGGTAAATCACCCACGCCGATGCCGCGGCGGCAGCAAGAAAAAGCGCCGGCAGCAGGAACTGCAGTCCCGCGGCCAGTCCACGCAACGCGGCGAACGCTGCCTGCCCGGAGGTCCCGGATAATTCCGCATTCCCCTGATCCAGCACACGCACAATCCCGTGCAGCGTCAGGCCGGACAGCAGTGCCGCAATGACGCCCGCCCACCAGGGCAGTTGCGTCATGCGATCAAACAATGATTCCAGCGGATTGTTCCGGCCTCTCGCCATGTCTCTTCCCCCGGGAACATTCTGTCGCCCCGGTCTGCGCGATGCCAGCCCACTACCGCACAGGCCGAAAAAATCCCGGCTCATCCAGCGCAATTGATCAATGATTACAAGTGTTTGTTTTTATTGATTTTTTTAATTCATGCCCGGGGCTGTGGCACCCCATCAGCTTTTGCGCGGCAACCGCAACACGGCGGCCAGCCCGCCTTGCGGACGGTTCTTCAGTTCAATGCTGCCGCCATGCAATTCAGCAATGTTTTTCGCGATCGCCAATCCGAGCCCGGTGCCACCGGTATCACGGCTGCGCGAACCCTCGACGCGGTAATAGGGCTCGAAGACCCGGTCGAGATGTTCCGCCGGTATGCCCGGCCCCTCATCGAGGATGCTGATCTGCAGCCGGTCGGCGTCGTCATCCACAACAACATGGGCCGCCTTGCCGTACTTGATCGCATTTTCCAGCAGGTTGGCGAGGCAGCGTTTCAGCGCCTGCGGCCGGCCCGGGTACGGATCTGCCGCGCGCCCCTCCAGCGTCACCGTGCCGCCGGTCTCGCGCAGGTCCGCCTGCAGGCTCTCCAGCATCGCGTTGACGTCCACCGGCCGCGCCGGTTCGCCATTGTCCATGCCGCGCAGAAAATCGAGTGCGGAGGCCACCATGGCCTCCATCTCGCGCAGGTCGCGTTCGAACTTGTCACGCAGTTGTTCATCCTGCAGCAGCTCGGCGCGCAGCCGCAACCGCGTGATCGGCGTCTTCAGGTCATGCGACATCGCCGCCAGCACCCGGGTGCGCTCATCCAGATAGGCCACCAGCCGCGACTGCATGGTGTTGAAGGCGCGCGCGGCGCGCGCTACCTCGGCCGGCCCGGTTTCCGCCAGCGGCGGGCGGTTGATGTTGCGGCCCAGTTCATCCGCCGCGTCGGCCAGCGTCTTCAGCGGCCGCGTTGCCCAGCGCACCGCGATCAGAGAGACAACGACAACCGCCGCCAGCAGCAACAGGATGCTGGCAAACAGCCGGTAGGGCCAGTGTTCGGTGGCCTGCGGCGGGCGCGTGTCGAAAGTGGCCAGCGTGCCGTCGCGCAATGTGACCTGTGCGACAAATGTCAGGCCTCCGCCACCGCCGCCATGACGCATCATCGGTGGTGACCATTCGCCGTCGCCGGCCGCCCACCGCGGCGTGTGCGGGGGTGTGTCTCCCCTGTCCCGGCCGCCGATCGCCATGCCGACGGTCAGCTGCCGGTCCTCGCCCAGATAACGCCGCAGCAGGGAAGCAAACAGCAGGGCCCGCGCGGCGGATTCGTTTTCGGCATCCGGCGGCGCAAGCGGCGGCCGGTCGAGGCTGACGGCCAGCGGCGGCGCCGCCAGCACCCGGACAATCTTCTGCCGCTCCGCGGGCGCCAGAGTGTCGAGCAGCCTGACGATGTCGGCAATACGCTGCGCCGACTGCATGCCGCTCGCCTGCGCCAGCAGTTCGCCGCGGTCATGCATGTGGATCGCGAAGCTGAGCAGCTGGGCAACCAGCAGGCCGCCCAGCAAAACCAGCGTCAGCCGACTGAACAACGAGCGCGGCAAAAGCGTCATCGCGGTCCGCTTTCGACATGCGCGGCAAAGACATAACCCTGCCCGCGCACGGTCTTGATGATTGCCGGTTCCTTCGCATCCTCGCCGAGGCGCTGCCGCAGGCGGCTGACCTGGATGTCGATCGCGCGGTCGTAGGGGCCGGCCTCGCGCGCAAGCATCAGGTCGACCAGCTGGTCGCGGGTCAGCACGCGGTTGGGATGCTCGACAAAAATCTTCAGCAGGCGGAAACGCTGCGCGCCCAGGCCAAAACCGTGGTGTTTCTGGGGGTGGACGAGGTTGCCATCGCCATCGCGGCCGTCGCCGATCCCATCAAGGGCGGCACGCCTGAGGCACTCGCGGAGCTCAAGCGTTCCGGCGTGCGCATCGTGATGCTGACCGGCGATTCGCGCCGCACCGCTGAAGCTGTCGCGCAACAGCTCGGCATCGATGAGGCGCTGGCTGAAGTATTGCCGGAGGACAAGGCAGGCCATGTCAAACGCCTCCAATCGGAAGGACACAAGATTGCAATGGCGGGAGACGGCATCAACGATGCCCCTGCCCTCGCCCAGGCAGACGTCGGGATCGCCATGGGCACCGGGACAGACGTTGCAATGGAGAGCGCCGGTGTAACACTGATCAAGGGTGACCTGCGCGGCATTGCCCGTGCCGCCAAACTATCCCGCGCAACGATGCGCAACATCCGCCAGAACCTGGTATTCGCCTTCGGCTACAACGCGCTCGGGATTCCGATTGCAGCAGGCCTGCTGTACCCCTCTTTCGGGATATTGCTGTCGCCCATCTTTGCGGGCGCAGCGATGGCATTGAGCTCAGTCTCGGTCGTCACGAACGCACTGCGTCTTCGTCGTCAGTCCGCGAGATGAATCAGGCAACGAAGGGCAGTGACTGTCGGAGGAACGTATCCGCGGCCAACCCCGAAACTCCTGACTGTTCATTTTGCGATGACAAAATTACGTTTATAAACATATACTTAACCGATGCCCCCGATTATGCTGCTCATTTGTACAACGCCTCGCGCACCTTGCCGCGAAACACCCGGTAGGCAAACACCGTGTATCCGGCAATAAAAGGCAGCACGATCACCGCGCCCCAGAACATGAACCACAATGCGCTGTCGTGCGAGGCCGCGTCCCAGATGGTCATGCGGTCGACGACGACATAGGGGAAGATGCTGTAGGCGAGTCCGAGGAAAGCCAGCACGTAGATCGCCACCGCCCCGGCAAAGGGTTTCCAGTCAGCGGCAGCGGGCCGCAGGCTGCGCCACAGCCATACACCGGCTGCGAGGCTCGCTGCAGGCAGCAGCATCAGGCCCAGCGTGCGCGGGAAATCGAACCACTTGTCACGCACCGTTTCGCTGGCCAGCGGCGTTGCAATCGATACCAGCGCGACGCCCAGCGCCACCCACAACAACCCCCATTTCGCCCAGGCCCGAGCCTTGCGCTGCAGCTCGCCCTCGGTGCGCAGCACCAGCCAGGTCGCGCCGAGCAGCACGTAACCGCCGCAGACGCTGCCGCCGACCAGCAGCGCAAACAGCCAGTAGGCGAAACCCGGCTCGAAACCGGTGATGTAGCGGCCGAGCATGAAACCCTGGGCGAGGCTGGCGAGGAAGGAGCCGAACCAGAACAGCCAGTTCCACAGTTCCGCGTGCCAGCCCAGCGCCTTCATCCGGAATTCGAAGGCCACGCCGCGGAACATCAGGCCGATCAGCATCACCGTCACCGGCAGGTAGAGCTCGCCCAGCACCACGCCATGCGCTTTCGGAAACGCCACCAGCAGCAGGCCGATGCCCAGCACCAGCCAGGTCTCGTTGGCATCCCAGAACGGGCCGATCGACGCCACCATCAGGTCCTGCTCCGGGGCGCTGGCCGCCGGCATCAGCATGCCGACGCCGAGGTCGTAACCGTCGAGCACGACATAGGCGAGTATGGATGCCCCCATCAGCACCGCGAACACCACCGGCAGGTCGATATTCATTTCCGCATCTCCTGCTGCCCGGCACCCTTGCCGGCCATGTGCGTGATCACCACAAAATACGCCAGCAGCATCAGGCTGTAGGCCAGCACGTAACCGGTGAGGCTGGCACCGAGCTCGGCACCCGAGACATGGCCGACGGCATCCCGGGTGCGCAAAATTCCCGTGACCAGCCAGGGCTGGCGGCCAATCTCGGTGACGATCCAGCCGGCGAGCGTGGCAATCCAGCCGGAGAAGGTGAAAGCGGCAAAGGTCCACAGCAGCGCGCGCGGCAGCGGTCCGCCGCGGCGCAGCCGCCAGGCGCCGAACCAGGCCAGTGCCAGCATGCCGGCGCCGATGCCGACCATCAGGCGAAAAGCGTAGAACACCGGCGCCACCGGCGGCCGGTCCGGCTCGAACTCGTCGAGACCCTTCAATTCGCCATCGGCATCGTGTTTCAGGATCAGCGCGGCGCCCTTGGGGATTTCAATGGCGTAATCATTGCGCCGCTCCTGTTCATTGGGCACCGCGAACAGCACCAACGGCGCGCCTTTCTCCGTTTTCCAGATGCCCTCGATCGCGGCAATCTTCGCCGGCTGGTGTTCCAGCGTGTTGAGGCCATGCAGGTCGCCGACAAAAATCTGCGTCGGCGCCAGCACCGCGGCCACCAGCACCCCGGCGCGCAGCGTCTTCAGCGCCGATGCGTCATCGGGCGCCTTCAGCAGCCGCCATGCCGACAACCCGGCGATCACGAAAGACGCGGTCAGCCCGGAGGCCAGCATCATGTGCGTGAAACGGTACGGGAACGAGGGATTAAAAATCACCTGCAGCCAGTCGCCGGCGATGATCTGGCCGTCGGCCATCACGTGGCCGACGGGTGTATGCATCCAGGAATTGAGCGCGAGTATCCAGAACGCGGACAGCGAAGTGCCGATGGCAACGATCACCGTCGACAGGATGTGCAGCCAGGACGGCACGCGGTTCATGCCGAAAAGCATGATGCCGAGGAAGGTGGCCTCGAGGAAAAACGCCGTCAGCACCTCGTAGGCGAGCAGCGGGCCGGCGATGTTGCCGACCGTGTTCATGAATCCCGGCCAGTTGGTGCCGAACTGGAAACTCATGACGATGCCGGACACCACGCCCATCGCGAAGCTCAGTGCGAAAACCTTGATCCACAGCCGGTAGGTCGCCAGCCACGCAGGATCGCGGCTGCGCTCGTAACGCACGCGGAAATAGACCAGAAACCACGCCAGCGCAATGGTCAGGCTGGGAAACAGGATGTGAAAAGCGATGTTCAGCCCGAACTGGGTGCGGGCCAGCAGCAGGGCTTCGGCGGCGTCCATCAATGATCCTTATGCCGTGACAGGCTTTTGCCTGCCGTAATCATGCTACCGCAACCAAGGGCGGACGCCCAAGCCCCCGGACAGACTTCCGGAACCCTCAGTTGCGGTTCGCGCTTGCGCAGCGCAAGCCGGCAACAGGACCGGAGCCGCCGCAGGTCACAGGCGGCAGGCTGCTCCCCTGCGAGGGGGAAGGCAACACGACATCGCCGGGGGCCGCAAGCACTCCGAGCACATTGCCCTGTGACCCAATGTCGACACCGCGGTTGATGACTGTCAGGGAACCCGGAACATAGGTAATCACGTAATTCGGCGAAATCAGTCCGCTGACACTGATCGTGTACCGTCCCGGCAGTGATTTCTCCGCCGCATCGCTGACAAACTCCGCCGCGCCGCCGAGTGCCAACGGCGTGTCACCGGCGCGCAGGCCGACATAACTGACGCTGAAGGGAGGGTTGGCAACGCCGTAATTGCGGGACACATCATTTGCAAGTACCGTCAGCGCGGCCGGGCTTACCGCCAGCTGGCCAAGTACCGGTGAAAACACGAAGTTGTAGCCATGCGGGCTCGCCAGGGTGCCGGCTGCCGCGCTGATGTCGTAAGGGGAACCTGCAACGCCGGCAGTCGCAGCGGCACCCGCTGAAGTCAGTGCCGGCAGACCGCTGACCGCATCTGTCTGGAGATCGGCGGTTACAGCACCGCCATAGGTGTTCGCATTGAAGCCGGTCACGGAGAATGCCGTCAGCAATCCGGTCAGATCGTCTCCATAAACCTTGGCTGCATCACCGGCGGAGACGGTCAGCACGCGTCCGGCGGCAAACAGGTAACGGTTGCCGCCGACGGCGATAGTCGCCGGCGGATTGCCGGCAAAAGTCTGCGACCAGAGTGCCGCGTTGCCACTGGCAAGGCCGCCAAAAACCGCAGTGTCCGGATCAGCGCTGTAAACCAGCCAGCGGCCGGAGGGTGTGCTGATGGCTGCGGCCCCTGCCCCATTGATGAAATTGCCGCCGGCGGCGAGCACTGCGGCGTCGCCTGCGGCGGCCGCACTGACCGCGCCGTTCAGTTGCAGATCGCCGCTCGCGGCAATCCGCAGCGACCCGCCGGCAGAAACCGAATTGACGATCAGGCTGTTGATGTCCGTCAACGCCACGTTTCCGGTGGCCGTCGCCTGCACCGCTCCGAAGTTGCTGCCCGCGGCGGAGAGATCGATGTCTGAACCGGAAACCAGGTTCAGCAGGCCTGCCGTCGCCGTCACCGCTGCGGAAGCAGTGATGGCGCCACCCGCATTCAGCGTAACGGCGCCCGTAGTGGTCACTGCATCATGATAGGTCTGTGATCCCGCGGTCACGATGGTGCCCGAAAGCTGCGTCATGCCGCCGTTGCCGGTGGAGAGGCTGCCGAGGTTGCTGAATGCGGCGCCGTTGATCACGGTGGTGCCGCCGAAGTCGAGCCCGAGGTCGAAACCACCGCCGTTGACCGTCGATGCAAAAGCCGGTGTCGCGCCGCTCAGCACGCTGTTGCCGGTCAGCACGACGGCATCTCCGTAGACCTGGTTTCCGGTGGTGGAAACACCGGCACCGATGCGCGTGCTGCCGCCGGCGTTGGTGGTCAGGGAAACCAGGGCGGTTGCGCCGCCGACGGCGCCGTTGAATGTGGTGATGCCGCTGCTGTTGACCGTCAGCGCGTGCGCGCCATCCACACTGCCGCCAAAGGTCACTGCCCCACTGCCGGCATTGATGGTGCTGCCGGCAGCCAGCGTCACGGCGTCACCGAAGTTGACCGCGGCATTGGTCGCGGTGATATTGCCTCCGATGACGGTATTGCCGCCGGCATCGGTGGTGATCGCTGCAAGCGTCAGCGTGTTGCCGACTGCGCCGCCAAAACTGGTGGTGCCGGCGGAATTCACCGTCAATGCACGCGCCGCGCCGGATGAATTCACCGTGCCGGCAAACGCAACGCCCGTGGCATTCAGCGTGGTCGCCGCGGTCAGCAGCACGCCATCGTTGTAGGTCTGCGTGCCGGTGGTCGTGACAGTGCCTGCAATCTGGGTGCTGCCGCCGTTGCCGGTTTCAAGATCGCGGATGCCGGTGAAGTTTGCGCCGTTGAGGGCGGTCAGGCCGCTGTAATCGAGCCTGAGATTGAATCCCCCGCCATTCACAGTCGAGGCAAAGGTCGGTGTCGCGCCGGTGAACACGGTATCGGCCGTCAGCGTCACCGCATCGCCCCAGCCCTGGTTGCCGGTGGTGGTCACCGCGCCGCCACCGATCACGGTGCTGCCGCCGGCATTGGTCGCCACGCTCGCCAGCGCCATGCCGCTGCCGACCGCGCCGCCGAAGGTGCTTACCCCGGTTGAATTGATGGTCAGCGCCCGCCCGGCACCGGATGAATCCACGGTACCGCCGAAGGTCACCGCGCCGTTGCCTGCGCTGACGGCGCTGTTTCCGGTCAGCAGGACATTGTCACCGAAGGTGATCGGCGCATTGGTCGCCGAAACATTGCCTGCCAGGCTGGTGACACCCCCGGCATCCGTCACGAGTCCGGTCAGTGCCGCGGTATTGCCCACGGCGGCGCCGAACACGGTGTTGCCCGGGGTGTTGATGGTCAGTGCCCGCGCGCCGTTGACGGTGCTGCTGAAAGACACATCCCCGCCGGCTGTGAGTGTGACCGCCGGCAATCCGCCCAGCGTCACGGCATTGCCGAAAGACTGCGCACCGGTGGTGGTGATGCCGCCGCCGTTGATGGCCGTCGTGCCGCCGGCACTGACCCCGAGGCTGGACAGCGCGGTCGTCGACCCCACCGCGCCGCCAAAGGTTATTGCGCCCGTGGTATTGACTGTCAGCGCATGGCCGCCGTCCACGGTGCCGGCAAAGACCACTGCAGCGCTGCCGGTGGTGATGACCGCATCGGCAGTCAACTCCACTGCATCGCCGAAACTGGCTGCCGCATTGGCCGTGGTCACATTGCCGCCCAGCACCGTCCTGCCACCGGCATTGGTGCTCAGGGTTCCCAGGGCGAGCACGTCACCCACTGCGCCGCCAAAGGTGGTGATGCCCGTCGTGTTGACCGTCAGCGTGCGCGTGGCCCCCGAGGAATTCACGCTGCCGGAAAAAGTCACCTGGCCGCCTGCACCGCCGGTTCCGCCGTTGGCGTTGATCACCGTGTTCGCGGCAAGCAGTGCGTTGTCGTTGACGCTCACATCGCCGCCGTTGCCTGCGAGACCGGCGCCTGCCGGATTGCCGCCCGCGGCATTGATGCCCGACATCGTGACCAGCGGCAACGCTCCGCCGGCATCAAGCAGCACCGTACCGCCATTGCCGCCACCGGCATCACCGCCACCTGCGGCTCCGCCTGAAACATTGATTGCACCGACCAGCAGATTGCCGGCCGAGGAACTGATGTCAATGCCGCCACCGGCGCCGCCCGACCGGCCCGCACCGTTACCCGCCGTGCCGACGCCGGTCAGCGCCAGCGTTGTCACGCCGTCCGCTCCGGCCAGCCGGATCTGTCCGCCCGCGTTGCCGTTGTTGCCGGCCACCGCTGCGCCGCCGCTGGCAGTCACTGCGGCATTCACGTTCAGCGTCCCGGCGGTTGCCGTTGCCGTTATGTTGCCGCCGGCGCCATTGGCACCACCGGTCGTTGTCAGTGCACCCGTGGCCGCGATCGTGCCGCCGCTGAGGGTGATGCTTCCGGCTGCGCCCCCGGCGCCGCTGCCCGTGGCATTGCCCGTGCTTGCGGTGATTCCCGCCGTGGACAGCGTGCCGCTGCCGGCAATATTGACCGTGCCCGCGGCACCGCCGTTCTGATTCGCGCCCAGGGCGGCACCGCCGCTGGCGGTGATCGCACCCGTGACCGTGCCATCCGCTGCGTTGATGATCAGGTTGCCGGCATCCGCGCCTGCGGTCGTTCCCGCACCTGCGCCGCCGGAAGTCGAAATCGTGCCCGTAACCTGCACATTGCCGCCGGCATCCAGCGTGATGTTGCCGCCGGCGCCCTTGGTGTTGCCCGCGGCACTCAGTGCGCTTGTGTTTATGTTGCCGGCAGTATTGGTGACCGTAATGGTGCCGGCGTTGCCGCCGAAGCCTGCGCCGGTCGCCGCACCGGTACGCGCCGTCAGCGTGGTGGCGGCAACATTGCCGGCGACGCTGTTGCTGATTGCAATGCTGCCGGCCGCTCCGCCATTGCCGTTCGTTGCAGTGGCATTCCCGCCCGATGCCGTCACGACGCCCGTTGTCACGCCGGCGGTCGAGTTGACGGTGATGGATCCACCGGCGCCGCCCGGCTGGTTCGCACCCGTGCCATTGGAACCGCTGGCGGTCAGTGCCAGCGTTGTCACGCCCGCCCCCGTCAGCACGACAGTACCGCCGTCGTTGCCGGCGGTTCCGGAAACCGCTGCGCCGCCGCTCGCTGTCAGGTTGCCGGTCAGGTTCAGCAGTCCGCTGGCTGCGGTCACACTGATCACGCCCGCATCACCGTTGGAACCGCCGCTGACGCTCAGCGCACCCGCAGTGACCGTGCTGCCGGACAGCGTGATGCTGCCTGCGGCACCGCCAACTCCACTGCCCGTCGCATTGCCCGTGCTTGCGGTGATCGCGGCAGTGGCGAGTGTTCCGCTGCCACTGATGTTGACCGTACCCGCGGCACCGCCGTCCTGGTTTGCACCCAGACCGGCGCCGCCGCTGGCGGTAATGGCGCCGCTGATGCCGCGGTTGACGCCGGTGATGGTCAGGCTGCCGGCATTTGCGCCGGGGGTTACACCAATCCCCGCGCCACCCGAAACCGAAATCGTGCCCGTGACCTGTACGTCACCACTGGCATCCAGCGTGACATCGCCGCCCGCACCCTTGGCATTGCCGGCCGCATTGATCGCAGCCGTGCTGATCGCACCCGCGGTATTGACCACCGATATGCTGCCGGCGGCACCACCGGCACCGGAACCGGTTGCCGAGCCGTTGCGTGCGGTCAGGGCACCGGTGGCCACATCACCGGCAAGGCTGTTGTTGAGTGTGATCGAGCCTGCGGCCCCGGCAACGGCATTGGTGCTGCTTGCGTTGCCGCCCGATGCACCCAGCGCGCCGGTGGTCACACCGTCGGTCGAGTTGATCGTGATCGTGCCGCCGGCGCCGCCCTGCTGGTTCAGTCCCGCACCGTTGCCCGCCGAACCGTTGGCGGTGATCGCCGCGGTGCTCACACCGGCCGCGTTGATGGTGATGTTGCCGCCGCTGCGTCCGGGATTGCCACCGGTCGCCGTACCACCGGTGGCCGTGACGGCACCCAGCAGGTTGACCATGCCACTGGCATTGATCGTGACATCGCCCGCATCCAGGTTGCCGGCACCGGTGGTGGTGATGGTACCGGCGGCCGTGCCCGTGACATTCGCGGCATTGATCACCACGCCACCCTGTCGCGCCACCAGGCCGGCGCCGAGCGACACAGTGCCTGCGCCGGAATGGTCGGCATCGGCGGTCAGCGTGATCGAGCCGGCGCCCGAAACGGTCATCGTCGCCCCGGCATTGACGGTGATGTTGTTGTTGGCCTCGAGCCGGATGCTGTTGCCGGCGCCCATGGTCACCGCATTGGCCACGGTGATGTCGCGGGTGGCCTGCAGGTACAGTTCCGAGAATCCGGTGATGTCGGCGATCTGGATGGTGTAAGTGCCTGGATCCGGCGCATCGCCGAAGGCCACATCCGGCGCCCCGTCGGGGTTGACGGGGGGCGTCGGCTGGGTCGAGGTGTTGAGCAGGATGTCCTGCGGATCAAGCAGCACGCGGCCACCGCGGCCGCTTTCCGCGCCAACATCAATCCGTCCGTGGAAATCCAGCAGATGTTTGCCGGATACCTCCACCAGCCCGCCATCGCCGCTACCGGCGCCGCGCGCACTGCTTGATCCGGCATAACGGGTATCACCATCCGCCCAGACGATGACCTTGCCGCCATCGCCCTGCGTGATCGCATCGGCCCTGATCGTGACATCGGAGCCGACGTAGGTCCGATGGGCATTCTGCACTTCCGGGTTCCTGCCCTGGAAATCGCCGCCCACCAGCACCGTGCCACCGCCGGTTTCACCCGAGGCATCAATCTGCGCGTTGCCGGCAAGGCCGACCCGATTGCCCAGCACCTGCACCGTGCCACCGGCACCGCTGCTGCCGGTCGCCGTGATTTCGCCCTCGACCAGCGTGGTATCGCCCGACTGCAGCGTGACCGCACCGCCGGTGCTGCCGCTGGCGCCGATCGTGCTCGCGGCGGTGGTCTCGATGTTCTGCGCAGCTTTCAGCAGGATGAGGCCGCCTTCAACCACCGCACTGCTGGCATTGAGCGTGCCGGAGTTGTGGATTAGTCCGGCATAGATGCCGATGCGCCCGGCTTCGGCGCTGATGCTGCCGAGGTTTCTCGCTTCGTTGTCCGGGGCGGTGATTTCCACCCGCAGGTTGGGGGTACCGGGATTGACCAGTTCGACGCTGTTGCCCGCAGCGAGGATGACCTCGCCGTTGGGGCTGGTGATCAGCCCGTTGTTGGTCACCGCATTGCCGACCAGGTAGACGCTGCCGCCGGTGATCTGGCCC
>JALHND010000034.1 GCA_022843705.1 Burkholderiales bacterium | reverse complement strand
CGGCGTCGCCGTTGGTGACAACGGGCTCGCCGGTGGCAGCGGCGGCTTCCTCGCCGGCGGCGATGGCCCGGCTTTTGGTGATGGTTCCGGCAGTGCTGCCGGAAGCGGCATTGCCGGCGGCGGCGCGGGCACAGGCGCCGGAGACGGCGGCAGCGGTTTCCCGGGTGCGGGCAGCGGTGATGGATCAACCGGCACGATCGCGTCGGCAGGCGACACCAGCGCACGCGACGGCACCGGACTCTCGGGTTCATTCCAGGGCGGCGCTTCCGGCGGTGGTGCCTCGGTCGGTCCCGGCGAAGCGGGTGAAGGCGATCGCGGCAGTGCCGGCCGCGACAGCAGCACCACCGCGCGCAGCGGCACCGATACCTCGGGCGAATTCCGCGGCGGCGGACAGGGCGGCCGTGCCGCGGCGGATGCCGGCGAGGACGGCGGCCGCGGCGACGGCAAGGCTGACGAGCGCGACCGTTACTTCGAGGACGAGCGCGAGGCGCAACGCATCCGGCTCGTCGGCGGCAACCGGCTCATTTCCGTGCAGGGCGAAGGTGTGAACCTGCGCGGCGCGGCAGGCGGCAGCGCGGCCGGCAAACCGCCGCGCTGATCACATCAGGACTTGGGTACCGTTTCCTGGTAGTCGCGCAGCGGCGGGCGCAGGGGCCTGCCCTCGATCGGATCGCCCTGCACTTCGCAGGGACCGACGCGTTTGCCGCTGATCTTCTGCACAACCTGCATCTCGGCGGGATACTGCGACAGCGTGGTCACCGTGCCGGTCACCCGGTTGCCGCTGAACACCATCCGTCCGTGCCCGCTCATCTGCGCCACGCTCTCCGAACAGCTGAGGGTCCAGGTCATCACGTCCTTGTGGGTGCGCAGGTTGCTGGCGCGGCAGGGTGCGCCCGGAGGCGCGAGGTGCGGCTGGAAACTGCGCTTGGTGAAGCAGCGGGTGTAGAAATAAGGCGGTGGCGGCCTGACCTGCATGCCGGTGATTTCGGTGGTCACCGTGACATGCCAGTTGCCGTCATTGAAATTCATCGCGGCGGCCGGTGCCGTCAGCAGCAGGCCGGACAGCGCCAGCATCCACCGTCGGCGAAATTCAAAAATATTCATTAAAAACAATTACTTATGGAGACTGCGTGACCGGGCTCTGCATGCGCACGGTGGCCGTCGAGGTGATCGGGATGCGGTAGCCGCCGACGTTCCAGTCGATCCCGGGTATGGTGGTCGGAATCGCCGGGAAGGAGAACGAGGACAGGAAGGCTGAACCGCCGGGCACATAACTCGCCAGCTGGTTGATCAGGCTGTCGATCTGGTCGTTGATGTCGGCGCAACGCTGTCCGGCGAGTCCGGAGGGCGTAGCCGCCCCGGAATAATATTCGGCAGCCAGCACCTGCTCGCCGACAAATCCGAAATACAGCGAATAGATCACGCGGTTGACGATGGGCACGATCAGCCGCGTGCAATAGGTGACCTCGATGGTCAGCAGGTTGGCATCCTGCACGCTCATGCCGCCCTTGACCGTCGTCGGGCGGTACATCAGGTTGTCATTCGGTATCTCGGTGCCGGACTCGGAATCGGCCTTGTGCGCGTTGTAGGCATTCGCGGTCGGGCTGATCACCCTGATCTGCGTATTGAGCGGATTGAAGGTTTCGATGGCGGCGATCGCCCGCGCCTTGATCAGGTCGAGGTAGTCATCCTTGGTGGTGGTGAACAGCGGCGTCATGCCGGCCGCCAGCGCATCCTTCATCGGGGTCGTCTTGGCGTTTTTGAGCGCGCCCTGCCGTGCCGCCATGAAGGTCGCGTAGTTCAGCGTCGACTTGGCCTGGTAGACCAGCGCGAACTGGAAGGCGCCGAGCACCAGCAGCAGCAGCGTCGGATAGATGATGATGAACTCGACCAGCGCCTGGCCGCGGCGGCGCTGCCGGTTGCGTGAAGCGGGGTTATTTTTTCGGCGCGGAATCATTGCGGTTCACCGGTGGCAGGCCCGGCATGCGTTCGAGGTGGCCGATCATGCGCCCGCTCTCGCCATGAACCACGTCGCCTGCGGGTGAATGTCCGTAGGCCTGGATCATCGCGGCCCAGCCCTGGCGCAGGCGCACGATGCCGAGGTTGTACCAGGCACGGTGCTCGGTATTGTTGATCGACAGCACGCGCTGGTAGGCATCGGCGGCGGCATCGGGCCGGTGTGCCCGGGCATAGAGGTTGCCGAGGCGGAACCAGATTTCGGGATCGTTCGGGGTTTTGCGCAACAGCGCCATGTAGAGCTGCTCGGCCTTGGCATCCTCGCCGGATTCATAGGCGAGCTGCGCCTCGTTGCTCAGCTGGAACAGGTCGCTGCGCTGCGGCAGCTCGGACGGACCGGAAGACAGGGTCCCGCAACCGGACAACAGCAGACCCAGCAGCAGTGCCAGCCCGATCCCTGCCCTCATCACCGATTCACCGTGCATTCCGCATTCTCCCGCCAGATCAGCACATCGCCCAGGCTGATTCCCGTTGCCTGCAGCGCACCGGCCGCCATCTCCAGCGTTGCGTGTCCGCGCAGGCTGGCCGAAAAACGCCAGGGTCCCAGCCCGTGCACCAGCTTGCAGACCCTGCCGCGGCGGTCGATGTAGACCAGGTCCAGCGCGTAGGTCATGCCGATGCAGTGCACCGAGCTGCAGGGCTCGAGCAGCAATCCCTCGCCTTCGCCGAGCCGCGGCCTGCCGAGCAGTCCGCGGGCACGTTCCCAGGCATTGCCGGCCTTCCATACCCGGCCGACCACGCAACGTTTCCCGCTCTCATCAAACAGGGTGCCAAGCAGCACTGTATTGCCGCCTACACCACCCCGGAATTGAGGAATTTCATCACGATCGGGAAACCGAGCACGATGAATGTCACCGGGAAAATGAACATCATCAGCGGACCGATCAGCTTGACCGGCGCTTCCATCGCCAGCTTCTCGGCACGCTGGAAACGCTCGACGCGGCGCTGCTCGGCCTGCCCGCGCAACGCGGCACCGAGGCTGGCACCCATCTTTTCGGCCTGGATCACGGTGCCGACAAAACTCGAGATCTCGACCATCTGCAGCCGCGCCTCCATGCGCCGCAGCGCATCCGCGCGCGGCAGGCCCGAACGCAGGTCGCGCACGACCATGTAGAACTCGTGCTTGAGCGGGCCGGGCGGGCCCTTGTCCATCGCCTGGCTGATCGCCCCGGTCATGTTGAGACCGGCTTCGACCGCCATGGTGATGAAATCCAGGTATGACGGCAGCGTCCTCTGCACCGCCTTGGCACGGCGGCCGCGCACGTCGGAGAGCCAGATGTCCGGATAGAAATAACCCAGCACCAGGCCGAGCAGGATCATGTTGGTCGACGTCGTTTCCAGCAACCGCAGGGAAATCCACACCATGCCGAAACCGCCGATCGTCGACAGCAGGCGGATGGCATAGAACTGTTCGGCATTCACCAGGTAACTGACGCCGGTCATCGCCAGCCGCTTGTGGGTCTTTTCCAGCGAGTCGGCGGGAATGAACTGGCACAGGTGGTATTCGAGGAAACGCACGATCGGCCAGGTCAGCCGCAGCAGCGGCGGCAGCGGATCCATGTAGGCGCGATCCTCGTCCGGCACCTCGCTTTTGAGCTTGGGCAGGCCGATGGCGAATATCAGCACCGCGCCGCCGATCAGCAGCGCGATGAACATGGGGAGCAGGGTTTCGAGGCTCATACGTCGATGGTGACGATTTTCTGGATGGCCATGTAGCCGATGACTTCCATCACCGCGATGACAGCCAGCGTTCCCCATCCGACGAAGGTGTTGTAGAGCGGCGCCATCGCCTCCGGCTCCATGTGCGTCAGGATGAACATCAGGAACAGCGGCAGGCAGGTCATCACCAGGCCCTGCATCTTGCCCTGGGCCGTCAGTGCCTTGATCTTGCCTTCCATCTGGTGCTTCATGCGCAGCGTGTCCGCCAGCGTTTCAAGGATGTCGGCAAGATTGCCGCCCACCTCGCGGGAGATGCGCATGCCGGAGACCACCATGATGAAGTCCTGGATCGGCAGGCGTTTTTCCATGTTCTTCAGCGCGGTGTCGAAATCGACGCCGACGCGTTGCTCGCGCAGCAGCAGGTCGAATTCCTGCGCCAGCGGCGGCTTCTGCTCCTTGACCATGCTTTCCATCGCCACGGTCAGGCTGGCACCGGCGCGCATCGCTCCGGAAACCATCAGCAGCGCATCCGGAAGCTGCTTTTCGAATTTCTCGAAACGGCGCTTCTTGAGCCAGTTCACCGCCAGCTTGGGCAGGATGATGATGATGATCACCGCGCCGACCACCAGCACCGCATTGCCGGTGAAGCCCCACAGCAGCGCCGGCACGATGAACAGCGCGGCGACGTTGTAATAGAACAGCTTCTGCGGGTCGACCGCGATGAACATGTCGCGCAGGCCGCCCTCCTGCTCCGCCTGGTGGGCGATGGTCTGCTTCTGCTTCGCCAGCAGATCGCGGGCAACCTGGATGATCGACCAGAAGATGACGATGCCGATGAAGGCCAGCACCGCCAGCAGTGCGTCGAGATTGTCGAGCATCAGTTCCTGCCCTCGGGCTTGAATATGCTGAGGTCGACGGAAATGCCGCGCTGCTGGAGTTCCTGGTAGAGCTCGGGGATGTTGCCGGTGGCGACAAAGCGGCCCTTGATCCTGCCCTTTTCGTCGTAGCCATCCTGCTTGAACAGGAAGATGTCCTGCATCTGGATGACCTCACCCTCCATGCCGGTGATCTCGGAGATGTGGGTGACCTTGCGCGATCCGTCCGGGAAACGGCTCTGCTGGATGATGACGTGCACGGCGGAGGCGATCTGTTCGCGGATGGCGCGGATCGGCAGGTCCAGCCCCGACATCAGGGTCATCACCTCAAGACGGGCCAGACAGTCGCGCGGCGTGTTGGCGTGCGCCGTGGTCAGCGAGCCGTCGTGGCCGGTGTTCATCGCCTGCAGCATGTCCAGCGCCTCGCCGCCGCGGCACTCGCCGACAACGATGCGGTCGGGACGCATGCGCAGACAGTTCTTGACCAGGTCGCGGATGTGCACCGCGCCCTTGCCCTCGGAGTTGGGCGGGCGCGACTCCAGTGAAATCACGTGCGGCTGCGACAGCTGCAGTTCCGCCGCGTCTTCCACGGTGATGATGCGCTCGTCTTCCGGTATGTAGTTCGACAGCACGTTGAGCAGCGTCGTCTTGCCCGAGCCGGTGCCGCCGGAAATGACGATGTTGCAGGCATGCAAAACCGCCTGTTCCATGAACTTCATCATGTCGGCGGTGATCGACCCGAACTTGATCAGGTCCTTGTCCTTCAGTTTTTCCTTGGAAAACTTGCGGATGGTGATGTTGGCGCCCTTCAGCGCCAGCGGCGGAATCACCGCATTGACGCGGGAGCCGTCCTTCAGCCGCGCATCCACCATCGGCGAGGACTCGTCGATGCGGCGGCCCAGCGGGGCGACGATGCGCTCGATGGCGCCAACAACGGCCTTTTCGCCGGAGAAGGTGATTTCCGAGAGTGTCAGCTTGCCGGCGCGTTCGATGTAGATCTGGTCGTAACGGTTGACCATGATCTCGGTCACCGCCGGATCGGCCAGCAGGTCCTCCAGCGGCCCGAGGCCGACCACCTCGTCGAGCACCGCCTTGCCGATGCGCGCCTTGTCCAGGTGCGCGGGGAAAGCCTTGTCGTTGGCGATGATCTCGTCGATCATCGTCTTGGTGGTCTCGCGCAGTTCCTGCTCGGCCATCCGCGACACGTCGAGCCGGCGCAGGTCCATGGCCTGGATCAGCTTCATGTGCACCATGTTGCGTGCGGCGTTGATTTCCTTGATCGCCTTGGCTGTCGGCGACGGCGCCGCTTCCGCAGCGGGCGCTTTCGCTTCGGCCGCCGCCGGAGCGGGCGCAGGTGCAGCAGCCGCGGTTGCGGCGGAAGCTGCGGCAGTTGGAGCCTCGGCGGCAGGTGCGGCACCATTGGCGGCACCGTTCAGCACCGCGATGCTGTAGCCGCCGATGAGTATCGTGTCTTCCGGCTTCAGCGGCCCGTAGGTGCCGTCGATGTTCTTGCCGTTGACTTCAGTGCCGCCGATTGCGCCGTGGTCCTCCAGGTAAAACCCGTCGGGCCGCTGGCGGATGGTCGCGTGTTTCTTGCCGACCGACCAGCCCCGCACCACCACCAGGTTTTCGTCTCCCTTGCCGATGGAACAGGAGTCTATCGCGCAGTCAACCTTCTCTTTTTGCCCCTTGGGACTCGTAACCTCGATCGAAAACATCCTGCTTGCGCCCCTTCAGTCAACAATGCCTTTTTTGCCGATGAACCCCTCGTACCGCTCGCGCAGGTCCTTGCCCTTTTCGACACGCTCGCGGTTCAGCGTGGTGCCCGGATCAAACACCTGCGGCGTCACGAACACCACCAGATCACTGCGGTTGTTGCGGAAATTGGTGGACCTGAACAGGTTCCCGAGGATCGGCAGGTCGCCCAGCCACGGCAGCTTGTCCACCTGGTTCGAGAGGTCGGCATTGACCAGGCCCGACATGACAATGGTCTGCCCGGTCTTGACGTTGATTTCGGAGTCGGTCTGGCGGGTCAGGAAGCCCGGGTTGCCCTGCACCGACGTCGCCGGATCGACCGAACTCACTTCGGTCTGGATGGTGGCTACGATATTGCTGTCGGCATCGGCCACCGGCTTGATGGTCAATTTGATGCCGTAGTCCTTGTAGGTCACCGACGGCGGGTTCAGGCCCGAGGCCGGAATGACGATCGGAATCTGTCCGCCAGCCAGGAACTTGGCCTCACCGCCGCTGCGTGTGGACAGTTCGGGTGTCGCCAGAATGTAGGCATCACCATTGGTCACCGCCAGGTTGATACGCGAGGTGATGCTGGTGGCGATGCCGAGGTAACCGACCGGCGGGCTTACCCGCGGCGGCAGTCCCGGCAGCACGGGGGGTGCGGTTCCCGGCGGGCCATTGGGCGTGATGCGCCCCGGCACGGCCGCCGCGAGTCCGGCGTCGGACTGCCGCGCGGTAAAGCCGCTGGAGGTCACCAGATCCCAGGCAAAGCCGCCGGTGGGCCCGGTGATCGACTGCTGCCACTGGATGCCCAGGTTCTCGAACGCGGAACGGCGGAACTCGATCAGCTGCACCTTGAGGTAGACCATCTTGCGCATCGTGATGTCTTCCTCGCGCGCCATGTTCAGCACCTGCGGGAACTTGCCGACGGCGTTGCTGATCAGCTGGAGGTTGGACTTGGACGTTGCGCCGCTGACCACGGCATGGCTGCCGACCTGTTCGACACGCATCCCCGGGATGAAAGCGAGGATTTTCCGGACCTGGGCAACGGTTTCGGCCACGTCGGCGGGCGCAATGCGCACCGCATATTTGCGCAGGCTGCCGTCCTTGAGCCAGATGAACAGGCTGGTATCGCCCGCTGCCTCGGCCAGCAGCACGATCTCGTTATCGAGAACATTGGTGGTCAGCAGGCGTCCGTTGCCGACGGCGACACGCGCGACCTTGCCGGTCGGCAGGGTGCGCACCTCGCCATGAAACATGGTGAGCAGGCCGGCATCGGCTACAGGTTTGCCCTGCGCCGCAAGCGGCGCGGCAAGGCCGAAAGACAGCAGGGCAACAAGGCTGATGAATGCGTGTTTGAACATGGTCATGGTCCTGGAGCTCATGGTTACCTCTGGGGCGCGGGCTGGAGATAGGGCTGTGCTGCCGCGGGTATCCCCGGCGGCAGCGCAGGTGCCGCAGCAGCGGCGGGCGCCGCTGTGGCGGGAACACCCGGGGCACCCGGTGCAGGCGGCGCCATGCCCGGAACATTGACGGTAATGGTGTTGCCAACGCCACCGCCTCCCTTGCCGCCGATAATGTACTCGACTGCGGAGCCGTCGACCTCATCCGGACCTTCGAGCACGAACCCCTTCTTCAGCAGGTTCTTGGTGTTGATCTTGCCGAGACGCACGATTTCCTCGTCAGGCTCCTTGCGCAGTACCGCGCGTATGCGTCCCAGTTGCTGCGCCAGCGCAATGCGGGCCGCCTGCTCCGGCGAGACCTCGAAGGTCAGGTTCGAATATCGCACCACGCCCTGCGGAACACCGGGCTGGGGCGCAGTGAACGCATCCGACTTGCGCACGGTCTGCCCGGTCGCGATGACCTTCACGCGCTGCATCAGCAGGGTGATCTGCTGGTTGTTGCCGCTGAGGTCGGACAGGTCGGGCATGATCAGGAACAGGTCAACCAGGTTGCCGGGCCTGACCATCTGGGCAATCGAATTGAGTTCGTCGATGTCGATCGTGATGGCCCGGCTTCCCTCCTCGATCAGCGACGAGAAATCCTTGCCTTTTTCCTCGATGTCCGAGGCGCGCAGGGGATGCCCGCGTTCGACGTTGCGCAGCAGCTTGGCGCCGTCGAATTTCTCGAACATGTCGGGCGTCAGCATGTCCGAACTGACGAGGTCGGCCGGGATGCTGCGTCCGGCCACGAGGTCGCCGCTGATGACGCTGCCGCCGGGCAGGTTGCGCACGGGAACCACCACCCGGGCGACAGGCCCGCCCTTCGCTTTTTCGGCAAGTTCCTCCTGGATGCGTTTTTCCCTGACATCAAGGTATTGTTTGGTGAGCCAGGCAGCCGCCAGTGCCATGATTACGGCGACAAACAGCATGAGCCAGGTGCGATTGATGCGATCGAGTCGGAGAGCCATTGGGGACCTGTTACAGCGGAGTTATGTTATTGGAAAAGGAAATCGCCCATGAATAGGCGCCGAAAAAATCCTTGAGCGCCCCTACTACGTCTCCGATCGCAGAATGCACCACGCCGGATTCATCTTCATAGCTGATCAGGACTATCACGACCAGCATGACCACAATGGTGTATTCGACACTGGCCTGGCCGAGTGCCTTCGCCCTCTCCTGCAAGACATGCCGGCTGTTCCGGCCCCCTGATTTTTTTATGTTCATGGCTTGTCCACGAATGTCGCCAGCACATTGGTGCCGGCCTTCCCCGGTGTGATCGTGAGGTTGGCCTCATGATAACCCCGTTTCATCACCAAAACGTGCGAAATGCCCTTGCTGCCTTCGACCGGCCGGTCGATCAGTGCGGTCCAGCCGTCATCGGCCATCGCGCGGCGGTAAAAATTGAGATTGGCATCCGGCGAATAGCTGTTGGTCAGCAGTATCGTGCGCCCGGTCTTGCCGGCATCGAAATGATCGATGTCGTTGAGTATCCTGCTGCCGTTCATGTTGGGAAACCCGGAACCGGCGGCTTTTGTCTCTCCGGGCCCGGGTTTGGTGGTCACACCGAGCAGCGCCTTGGCGCCGCGTCCGTGGGGCTGCACCTGGACGGTGTAAAAACATCCACCGCGCAATGTCGCAATCACGGGCATGCCCGCAACCTCGTATTCATGGAAATAAGGCGGCACGTCGCCCCAGCGCCGCTTGTAGAAGGCGATGACCTGCTGCGGAGTCTGCTCGGTGGTCAGTTCCTTGATCTGCATCGGCACGCCGTTCATGCGGATGTTCTCCGCAACCCATTGCAGTTGCCCGACATGGGGAATCGGAAACTCGGGACAGGGCGGCATGGCCTTGTCCTGCGCCGCGGACTGCGGCGAAACCGCGGCCAGCAGCACCGCCAGCACGGCGGAAAGGGGATGCCGGGTTGCAGCCATGACGTCACAGAAGACGGTTTTCCGGGCGGCCATCATCAGTTCCCCAGGCGGTCAGGCGGCACCTGATCAACCTCGATCTTGCCCAGTTCAAGCACTGTCGGCACCAGTTCCGGAGTGAAAGGCACCAGTATCCAGCGCACCGCGTCGAGCACGGGATTGCTGAGTATCGAGGTCGGCGTCAGGCCCTGCACCTGCGATTTCACATGCGCCGCGCCGTTGGCGCCCCAGCCATTGGCCAGTATCACGTTCTTGTCGGAAATCGAAAGGTTGAGCCGTGCCGGGTCGGCACCTGCGCCGCTGCCGAGCACTTCGCTGATCACGGAGGTCGTGTTGGCCACGTTCACGGTTGCCGTGCCTTCGTAGAGCCCCTTGAATTCAAGGTTGAAAGGGCCGATGGCGTTCGCGACCGATACCGCGAAACCGAGGATGGTATTGGCCGTGCCCGGCGCGTCGTTGTTGGTGATCGAGTTGGCCGAACCGCCCAGCATCGAGGTGCCCGCGCGGTCATGCCACAGGTTGCTGGTCAGGAACTTGCTGTCCATTTCCGACTTGATCGTCGACTCGTTCTTGTCATTGCCCTGCCAGTCGCCGCTGCTCGACGCCGTCTGGCCGTACCACACGGTGCGCTCCCAGGCGTTGTAGCGCGCGGCCTGGATCGTTGATGCCTTCATGTCGGCATATTTGCCGAGCAGGGGAATGATCAGGAACAGCGGGATCAGGAACAGCACGGCGCCGATCACGAATTCCGTGAGCGCCTGCCCGGAGCAATGCCTTCGCGGAAATGCGGGGGGCCTGCCGGTCACGGGAAACTCTGGGTGAGAATCGACGCACCCTGCTCCAGCAGGTTGTTGGGCATCAGCCTCGCCTGCCAGTAGGGATTGTAGAGACTGCCGTACTCGGTCTTGCCGTCGCCGCGCGGGAACAGCTTGGTCGGCCGCGCGAAATACGACTGCGCCTTCGACAGCGACTTGATCTTGTTGTCCTGGGTGCCGTCGGCGAGCCACAGTTGGCCGGTATCGCCGCCGCCGATGTTCATGCTGGGCGAGCTGCTGATCGCGATGGTGCTCATCGGCTTTTCGACTTCGATCAGCAGTTCGGGGCCGCTGGTGTTCTGGTTCGCGGTTGCCGAAGCCTGGTCGCGGTTGCTGACATCCCAGTACTTCTTCAGCCCGCCATTGCTGTCCAGCGTCGCGCCGGTGCCGTTGCCGACGTTGATCCACCCAGGAACCATGGTCAGCGGATTGACGAAGGTCGAGCCGTAGGCCTGGGCAAAATTGTGGTTGAAGTTGCCGGTGGCGGGCTGCAGATCGTTGTTGGAACCGGCCAGCGCCGCACCATAACCCTGGGGTGTCGGAATCGGAATCGGAATCGGCACCGGGAACGGCACGAAGATCCACACCATCAGGATCGTGAACAGCCCGGTGGCGTCGGCGCCGGTCCAGCTCTTCATGTAGGTGCCGCTCTTGTTCTTCAGCTCGGTACCGCCGCTGTGGTACATGATCATGAACATCGTGCCGAAGTTGCCGGGGATGGCCTTGGTCGGATCGATCAGTATCGGCAGGGGCCAGGGATAACTGCGGAAGTTGTAGAACCCGTCCTGCGAGTTGAAGATGACATTGGCCTGGCGATCCTTGCTGGAACCCGACTTGTTGTCATCGTTGCCGCTCTTGGTCGGATCATAGTCGCTGGTGAAACCGTAGACATCCAGCGCATGTTTCGCGGCGAAACCGATCTGGGTCAGCGAGGTGCTGAGCGAAGCATCCGGATCGTTCTTTTCGATGACTTCGACCACGGTCTCGGGAACCGTCAGGATCATCGCGATGTGATACGCGGTCGACCCGTAGTACAGGGCATCGATCAGCAGGTCGAGCACCGTCACCAGCGGTCCGGCGATGGCATTCATCACCGACTCGATGCCGCCCGCCGCAGTCCTCACCACGTTCCAGACGGTGGTCCACATCGCACTCAAGGCCGAGAGGCTGGCGAAAGTCTGCGGCACCCAGTTGAAGGGACCCGACTTGTAGACACTGTCCAGGTTGCGTGCCCAGGAACGGAGGCCGACGATCTGGGCAACCGCCACCTGGTTGGCAATCATTGCCCGGTTGGCGTACGCAGTGAAGTTGTAGTCCCGCGCCTCGGTCAGGGCGCCGCTGTAAGCCGCGGCGTCCGCCGTGTTCTGCAACTTCATTTTCTGCGTGGTGAGCTGTGCCACGTTGTACAGCAGCAACAGACCCAGCAACACGACGACGGTGGTGACGCCAATGAACGCCAGCGCCTGGCCGCGCTGGCGTGATAGCAATGGGAAACGTCGCCCCCTCCCGGGGCGAAGTTCACGCATGCCCTGAACTGCCGGAAGCGGTTACTTGCTTACCGTGTTCTCATAGTCACCCATGCCTTTTTTCTTGCCGGCATCGGTGGAGGCTTCCTTGGAGGCGTCCTGTGCGCCCTTGATTTCGTTGGTGGCTTTCTTGCCCGACAGCTCCTGCGCCATGCCGGCGGTCTGCTGGCGGACGGTCTGGCCGAAAAAGCTGTAGACGCCGATCGCGGCAATGGCAATCAGCGCGACGATGATGATGTATTCGGTCATGCCCTGACCGCGTTGTTTGATGAGCGCCGACGTCTTGGAGATGGGTTTCATTTGCGACTCCTTGTAAATTTTTTTGCAGCAGCGGATTCGATCTGATGCTCTTGTTTGCCCTGTCTGTCCCGGGTCCCGGAACAGTGAGCGGAATCCTAGCACAACATCCCGGAAAATACCCCGTGCCAACACGCATTCCCGGAGGCAAGGCAGAGGATTGGCCGCAGTCGCAATGCAGGCCCGCAAAAAGACGGCGGCAGGACACCCTCCGCGCCCTGATACATCAAAAAATGCTGATATTCCGCTCGGTCAAAAGCTGCGAAAGGCGCATGTTGGCTGCGGCAAGCCGGTCCACCAGCAACTCGAGAAAGGCGCCGTTGAAATGGTGGCGACACAATTCGGAGGCCCGCGGCAGGCTCTCTGCGCGTATTTCTATGGCCACGACATCCGTGGTGGCGACCACGCTCGCCGAACGCTGGAATTTCTGCTTGCCGAGGTAGGCCATTTCCCCGAAACACTCGCCGCAGCCGAGCGTGCTCAGCAACCGCCCCTGCTTGCGGACCTGCACTTCCCCGACGGCCAGTATGAAAAATGAAGACCCGATGTCCCCCTCCTGGATCAGCACGGCTTCGGCCGCAAGATGCCGCCATTTTGCAAGCCGCAGCACCTCCCACAGTTCCACGTCGCTGAAATTGCGGAAAAACTCGAGTTTTCGCAGGGTGTCGAACTTTTCTGCCTCGGGCAGGCCTTCCCTGGAACCGGTCCGGACGCCACCCAGCACATCGACCAGATCTCCGGCAAGGTCCCCCCAGGTCTGGTAACGATCGGCGGTGTTCTTCTGCAGCATGCGCAGGACGATGGCATCGATCTTCGGCGGAACCTCGCTGCGAAAGCGGCTGGGGGGCGCGGGATCGACGTTGATGATCTGGTAAATGATGCTGTAATTGTTGGTGCCGAGGAACGGCAGGCGGCCGGTCAGCAGCTGGTAGAACACCACGCCGAGGGAGAAAATGTCGGTCTGGTAGGTCAGTTGCTGTTCCCGGACCTGCTCGGGCGACATGTAGGCCGGCGAGCCCACGCCGGTGATCTGCGTCGAGTCGCTGGCGGCATTCAGGGCGGCGCCGAAGTCAGACACCTTGATGTCCGTTTCACCGGCCAGCAGGATGTTGGCCGGTTTGATGTCCCGGTGTATGACGCCTTCGCGGGCGGCATAGTCCAGCGCCCGCGCGCACTTGTAGATGATCTCGAGCACCCGTGACAGGGGCAGCAGGTGATCCACCCGGGCGTACTGCTCCAGCGTGGATCCGTCGACATATTCCATGACGATGTAACTCGCATCGTCGTCGGCCGCCGCATCATAAATGGCGACGATATGGGGATGGGAAAGCTTGCCTGCGAGGGAAGCTTCGGTGACAAACAGCTTCCGGTAACGCCGCCCATGCTCCTGGTCCCCGAGAACCTCGGGAAATACGGCCTTGACCGCGACTTCGCGATCCTGGAAGGGATCGTAGGCCTTGTAGACGACGCTGGTGGCGCCGCGGCCGATTTCACGGATGATTTCGTACTTGCCGATCCGCCGTGTTTCCGGGGGAAGGGGAACAGTTTCCGTGCCAGCCTCGGTACCCATCCCGGGAAAGTATCACTAAACGGGGGATGCCGCCGCTACGCGCAAATCCGCACGGCGGACGCAGATCAGCGCTTGCGTTCCTGCTCGAGCTGCTGCTTTTTCAGTTCGCGCAGGCGCGCTTCGGTGGCGGAAAGCTGGTAAAAGTCGCCGCTCCCGGTTTTGAGGGCAATCTGCAGTTGCTCGATTGCCGCCCCGATCTGCCCGCTGCGGGCATAAGCTTCACCCTGCGAGCGGTGCTGCATCAGCCGATTCCCCTGGGCAGCGTAGGCCCGTGCCTGGATCCGGTAAAGACGCGCATCATCGGGCTGCGCCTGGATCCGCGCAGCGAGCAGCTGAAGTGCCGCGGCAGGCTGGCCCGTGCCGAGCATCTGCTCGACGTGGCCGTAAAACAGCGCCCGGCTGCCGGGATAGGCGTGCCGGGCGTCCTGGAAACACTGCAGGGCACGGGCACCCTGCCCGGCCGCATCGGCGAGACGGCAGGCCAGGTTCTCGATGATCGGGCTGGCCGTCTTGCGCAAGGCAACCATTTCCTTCTGCGCACGGCTGAAATCGCGGGCACGCATCAGGCTCGCCACCAGGCCGTAACGGCCCGCCGTTTCGGAAAGAAACTTGCGCTCGGCAAGACTCGACTCGAAAAACTCGACGGCATCCCGGGGGGTGCCCGATTCGGCACGCAATTTGGCACGGATCAGCTGAAAATCGAGGCTGTCCGGCACCTGGCGATAGGGCAGGTTTTCGATCCGGTTCTGGATGTCGGCAATCCGCTCAAAAGTCAGCGGATGGGTGCGCAGATAGGATGGCGCCCCCCCCTCGTAAATCCGGGTGGCCCGCTGCAGCCGCTCGAAAAAAATGGCCATTCCCCGCGGATCGAAGCCGGCACCTTCGAGCATCTGGAGTCCCACCCGGTCTGCCTCGCGTTCGTTGTCACGCGAAAAATTGAGCTGGCTCTGCATGACGCCCGCCTGACCGACCACCGCGGCCGCTTCGCCGATCTGGGAACTCGAGCGCGCGGCCAGCAAGGCCACCGCCATTGCCGCCATCGAGATCAGCTGGTTCTGGTTCTGCTGGTTGATCATCCGCGCAATATGGCGCTGCGTCACGTGGGCCACCTCGTGGGCAACAACGCCGGCAACCTCCGATTCACTTTGCGCGGCCAGTATCAGGCCGGTATGTATGCCGATGAACCCGCCGGGCAGCGCAAATGCGTTGATCTGCGGGTCGCGCACCACGAAGAACTCGAATTCCTGCCGGGACGCATCGCTGCGCGCGACCAGCCTGTTGCCGAGGCTGTTGGCATAATCGGCGACCTCGGGATCATCGAGGTAGGCGGGATCGCGGCGGATCTCGCGCATGATGTTCTCGCCCAGCCGGTATTCGTCGACGGGCGAAATGGCCGTGGCCGAAACATCGCCGAGTTCCGGCAGGGCCTGCGCCAGCACGCCCGGCATGAAACCCAGCAGCAGCAGTAGAATCAGTTTTTGAAACATCTCCTTATGATAATTTGCCGCTGCCGGAGTTCCAATGAAAAAACAATCCGTTACACGCAGCCTCAGCCACTTCGATGCGCAGGGGCAGGCGTGGATGGTCGATGTCGCGGAAAAGGCCGAAACGCGGCGGGTGGCCAAGGCCCGCGGAAGGATCGTGATGCAGCCGGCCACCCTGCGCCTGATCATCAAGGGTGACGCCAAAAAGGGGGATGTGCTGGGCATCGCCAGGATTGCCGGCATACAGGCCGCCAAACAGACCTCCACGCTGATTCCGCTCTGCCATCCGCTGGCGCTGACGCGTGTCGAGGTGGCATTCAAAATCGATCGCCGGCGGCATGCCGTGACCTGCACCGCCACCGCGGAAACCGTGGGACGCACCGGCGTGGAAATGGAAGCCCTGACCGCCGCCAGCGTCGCCCTGCTGACCATTTACGACATGTGCAAAGCCGTGGACCGCGGCATGTGCGTGGACATGCTGCGGCTCGAGGAGAAAAGCGGCGGCAAATCCGGGAACTGGAAAGCACGCCCTGCTTCGAAGTGACCTGCCGCGTCCGCTTGCCGCACCCGCACATAAATCCTGTCGATGCAGGGATTGACATTCCATATGGAAAATTGTCGATGGACAATCGTTATCGTGTTGGCTAGGATGAAAATGTAAGCGTCAGCTAATATTCCTTGGACTGACGCGGAAACCGGTGGCAGCCGGCATCGCCACAAGGGATGCAGCACGGGAATTCACGAAAAACAGGAGGAGATTGTCATGCAACAGCTACGCCGCAGTTTTCTGAAACTGGCAGGAGGTACGGGGGCGCTTGTCACACTGGCCGCTACCGGCCTGCTAAAACCGATTACCGCCTGGGCGGCCCCCTGGAACAAGAACGCCTTTGAATCCAAAGCCACCGCCGATGTGATCAAGAACCTGGGCGCGAGCAACCTGATCGAGAGCAAGGACATAACGATCACGGCACCGGACATTGCCGAGAACGGTGCCATCGTGCCTGTCGCCGTCACCAGCAAGATCCCCAACACCCAGAGCATCGCGATCATCGCGGAGAAAAACCCGTTCCCGCTGGCCGCCAGCGTCGATTTTTCCGGCGGCGGCGAGGGCTACGTATCGACGCGCCTGAAGATGGGGCAAACCTCTGACGTGCGCGCGATCGTCAAGGCCGACGGGAAGTTCTACACCGCCGTCAAGGAAGTCAAAGTCACGGTCGGCGGCTGCGGCTGACCCACCCGACAAAACCGAAAAACAGAGGAGACGGCAATGGCTGACCCGATGAGAATCCGTGCCACGCTGCAGGGCGATGCTGCGGACGTGCGCATCCTGATGCGACACCCGATGGAGACCGGCACGCGCAAGACGGCGTCCGGCGTGGTTCCGCTGCATTTCATCCAGAGCGTTATCGTGCAGCACAACGGCAAGACGGTGCTGGACGCGCAGTGGAGCCAGGCGATTTCCCGGGATCCCTTCCTGGGACTGCGCGTCAAGGGTGCCAAGGTCGGCGACAAGATCGTCGTCACCTGGACTGACAACAAGGGTGACAAACGCACTGACGAAGCAACGGTCGCAGCCGGCTCCTGACGGAGCGGCTGTCCCGCAGTACCCGAAGCAGAAAACCAATAAAAGAAGGAGGAGATCATGGTGAATGTGCGCGGAATCCGCTTTACCGCATGCGCCTCGCTGTGCCTCGCGCTGACGCTGCCGGCGTCAGCACTGGCGCAGGGCGACCTCTCGGTCGGCCGCAAGATGCTGATCGAGGACAATCCGGGAGAGTTGTGGATCGATCAGGGCAAGGCGCTGTTCCATCAGAAACGCGGCCCCAAGAACGTGTCACTCGAACAGTGCGATTTCGGCATGGGCCCCGGCAAGCTGGAGGGCGCAGCCGCCCGCATGCCCCGCTACTTTGCGGACACGGATCGCGTCGAAGACCTGGAAAGCCGCCTGTTGACCTGCATGACGCAGTTGCAGGGCTTTGACCGGAACCAGCTGATCAAGCAGGCCATCAGCAGCCCGGCCAGCAAGGGATCCGACATCGAGGCACTCGCGCTGTACATTACATCCCGGTCCAACGGCATGAAGGTCAATGTCTCGCTGAGCCACCAGAAAGAGTACGACATGTACAAGGCCGGCGAATACCTGTTCTTCCGGCGCAGCGGGCAGACCGACTTCGGCTGCGTGCAGTGCCATGGCGAGCCGGACAAGCGCATCCGCCTGCAGGACCTGATCCACATGACCAGCAAGGCCGGTGCCCAGGAAGTCGCTTCGACCTGGCCCGCCTACCGCGGCTCGCATTTCGTCGTGCGCACCATGCAGTGGCGCCTCAACGACTGCGTCTGGCAGATGCGCCTTCCGGACCTCAAGTATGCGACGGACTATTCGATCGCACTGACCACCTACCTCAACCGCCAGGGCAACGACGCCGTGATCCAGGTGCCCGGCTTCAAACGCTGACGAGGGAGAGGACAAATGAAAAAGACCACCCTGTTCAAGTGGATGACCCTTGCCGCCGCCGGCGCAATGACTGCCGGCTGTGCCAGCTATCCTGATGAAGCCACCACCCGCCAGATGGCGGAAAAAATGGTTTATGACGCCTTCGCCTTCTCGCCGGCACACAAGGGCCGCCTCGACCAGGACCGCTCGCAGCAGATCTGCAGCAAGATCGGCGATGCCAAGCTGACCCAGGCCGAGGCTGCCGAGATCGTCAAGCTCGCGCGCGCATCGATCGAGTATCCGGCCTCCGGCAAGCTGTACGGCGACTGGAAGGTGGGTGACCGGCTGGCGCATGACGGCGCCGGCGACCGCATCCGCAACGGCAAGCTGGAGAACCGCAAGGAAAACGGCGGCCTGTGCCAGAACTGCCACGCACTGGCCCCCGGGGAAATCAATGTCGGCAATGTCGGGCCTTCACTGACCGGCTACGGCAAGCAGCGCGGCAATTCGGAGGCGGTCATCAAATACACCTACGAAAAAATATACAACGCCTGGACCTACTTCCCCTGTTCCAACATGCCGCGGCTGGGCGCAACAAAACACCTGACCCCGGAACAGATCACGCACATGGTGGCTTACCTGCTTGATCCGCAGTCCCCGATCAACAAGTAAACGCCATTCCCGCGACACGACAGAGGCTTGGGCAACCAAGCCTCTTTTTTTCGGAGCCAGCACCATGCACCTCTCACGCCGCGAATTCATGCAGATCATGGCGGTCGCCGCCGCCCAGGGACTGCCGCTGGCCGCCGGACCGGCATTCGCCGCCGCAGCCGGCGGCACGCTGTACGACCTCGGCAAGTCCGCCGCCAACGTCACGCTGATGCACATCACGGACTGCCATGCACAACTGCTGCCGGTCTATTTCCGCGAGCCCGACGTCAACATCGGCGTCGGCGAGGCCCGCGGCCGCCCGCCCCATCTCGTCGGCGAAGCCCTGCTGAAACACTTCGGCCTCAAACCCGGCACCCGCGAGGCCCATGCCTATACCCACCTCGATTACGTCGAAGCCGCGCGCAGCCACGGCAAGGTCGGCGGATTCGCCCACCTCGCGACACTGGTCAAACAGGTCCGTGCACAGCGCCCCGGTGCGCTGTTGCTTGATGGCGGCGACACCTGGCAGGGTTCGGCCACCGCGCTGTGGAGCAAGGGGCAGGACATGATCGACGCCGCAAAGCTGCTGGGCGTGGACATCATGACCGGGCACTGGGAATTCACCTATGGCGCGAAACGGGTGGAGGAAGTCGTCAACAAGGACTTCAAGGGCCGCATCGAATTCCTCGCCCAGAACATCCGCACCGCAGACTTCGACGACCCGGTGTTCCGCGCCTGGACGATGCGCGAAATCAACGGCGCGCCGGTGGCGATCATCGGCCAGGCCTTCCCTTACACGCCGATCGCCAACCCGCGCCACCTGGTCGCCGACTGGACCTTCGGCATCCAGGAAGAGCGCCTGCAGCGCGTCGTTGACGAGGCGCGCAAGAAGGGCGCGCAGGCGGTGGTGCTGCTGTCGCACAACGGCATGGACACCGACATCAAGCTGGCATCGCGGGTTTCCGGCATCGACGCCATCCTCGGCGGCCATACCCACGACGCGGTGCCGCAGCCGGTGCCGGTCAGGAACCGCGGCGGCACGACGCTGGTCACCAATGCCGGTTCCAACGGCAAGTTTCTCGGCGTGCTCGAACTCGATGTGCGCGGCGGCGGCGTCAAGTCTTCGCGTTACCGCCTGCTGCCGGTTTTCGCGACGCTGCTCGCGCCGGACGCGGGCATGGCGGAACTGATCCGCAAACATCGCGCGCCCTACGAAACACGGCTCGGCGAAAAACTCGCGGTCAGTGAAGGCCTGCTGTTCCGTCGCGGCAATTTCAACGGCAGCTTCGACCAGTTGATACTGGATGCGCTGCTGGCGGAAAAGGATGCGGAAATCGCGTTCTCGCCGGGATTCCGCTGGGGCACCTCCATCCTGCCGGGTGAGCCGATCACCACCGAAGACGTCATGAGCATGACGGCCATCACCTACCCGCAGGTGACCACCAGCAACATCACCGGCGAGAACCTGAAAAACCTGCTCGAAGACATCTGCGACAACCTGTTCAACCCCGACCCCTACTTCCAGCAGGGCGGCGACATGGTGCGCGTCGGCGGCCTGCAGTACGCCTGCGACCCGACGCAGAAAATCGGCAGCCGCATCAGCGACATGCGGCTCAAGGGCAAGGCGATCGAAGCCGGCCGCAGCTACAAGCTCGCCAGCTGGGCACCGGTCGCCGAAGGCGCCTCGGGCGAACCGGTGTGGGACGTCGTGACCCGTTACCTGCGCGCGAGGAAAGTGATCAAGCCGCCGGTACTCAACCGGCCGCGGGTGATCGGCGTCGACGGCAATCCGGGCATCGCGGGCTGAGACGGCAGGATTGCCGCTTATTCGATCCGGCCCTGGGTCCAGAACCGCGGCATCAGGTTCGGCAGGGCCGGATTTTCCGGTGGATAGGTGGCCAGATAAGCCTGCTCACGCTCGGCAATGTGGCCGATCTCCGGCGCGATACCGCGGATCACCACGACGGCAGCTATCAGGGTGACGGCCGCCATCACAATACGCCCGACCAGACCGCCCTGCGCAACACAACCGCGTTCTTCGAGATACAGACCCATCGCCCAGCCACAGAGCAAAACCAGCAGGGTCTGACTGACCGGCATCACCAGGATGCCATCGACCATCGACTGTGCAGCGGCACCGGTCAGGGCTGCCAGCAATGCCACCTGCACCGGCACACGATTGCCGGTGCTCGTTTGCACCATACGCCGCACATGCCCGGCGAATACCAGTCCGGCCATGGCACAGAGTCCAGTCAGCAGCAATGCGGCAGGCACACCCCATTCCACCAGCCACTGCAGCACCGCGTTATGTGGATGTGCGGCAATCCGGGAAGCAGTCTGCGCAAAATGCATCGGGCCAATGCCCAGCCAGGGCTGTTGCCAAGCAAACTGCAGGGCTTCGGTCCACAATACTTCGCGCAGGGACAGGGACATGATTTCCCCGGTGCGGTGCAGGTACACCGCGGGCTGAGCCAACCACTGCGGCACCAGCAAGACAAACAGCCCGTAACAAACGCCCCCGCCGACCAGTGCGGCGAGCTGCCAACGCGCCCAGAAGCGGCCCTGTCGTCCGGCAAACAGCAACACCGCAATCATGCCAACCAGCAGCGCCACCCAGGTGCCGCGCGACCCGGACCCGATCGCCAGCATCCACCACAGCAGCGGCACGCTCCACAGCAGCATGCGCCGCACCGGGGTCGTTCCCCACCACATCGCGGGCAACAGCAAAAACGGCAGCAGCATGGTCTGCAGATAACCGAAAAAACGGACATTGGAGAAGCCGTGATACAGCTCCAGCACATTGAATGCCTGTTCGTATGACGGACCGGCCAGCAACATCGTCAGGTAGATGGTGGCACTGGATACCCCGTAGGCCGTCGCGGTCGCGAAAAACAGCAGCAGCAGCCAGCGATCGAATTGTTCGCCGTACGTCCGGCGCTGGGCCGCCACGGCAAAAACCACCATCAGCAGCAGTCCCTGCAAACCCCATTCCAGCAAAGCCCAGCGCGGCAAGGCTGCCGTCACACTCGAGCCCAGCCCCAGCAGAAATGCCACCGACCAGGCCCATCGCGTCCACGGCTGCAGGCATGACCAGGCATCCGTGATGCCGCGCCACTGGGCAGGCCGCAGCATCAGGCACAACAAAGCAGCCAGCAGCAGCAGTTGTCCCAGCCGCTGTCCGTCATGCCATTGCAGGCTGGGCGCCAGATCCACATTGGGCGCAAGAAAAACGAAGGCAGCGAGGCACCCCGTGATCCACGGTGCATCTTGCCACCGGATCCTGCCCGGGAGGTTTGCACTACGATCCATCAATCCCCAGAAAATCGCCGATACGACGGGTATTACAACCGGTTTCCTGCACAAAGCAAGCTGGCTGGTTGAAGCGCAGTCGCACAACTATCGCGTGGAAGCCTTACAGTACAAAAAAAACCCCGGTTGCCCGGGGTTTTTTCAGAGCCAGTGTGTATCAGGTACCCACGCCGGTCTTGGACTTGTTGCAGCCAGCAGCGCCACCATTGGTATACCTCCAGGCAACCGAAGAGCCGCTGGAATTGTCCGCAGTGATCAACACTGTGCAGGAGGCCCCGCCAGAACCCACGCCGTTCGTACCGGTAATCAGGATACCGGCAGCGCTGTACGACAGAGCTGAGATGTTGGGGGTAGCCGTGTTAGACACCGTCGGCAGGGTCTGCGCACCGGTAGAACTTGCGACCTTGGTAGTGTCATCGCACTCGGCCATCGAGCCGGCATTGTTCTGCAGACATTCGGCGATTGCCGTCTTGAAGGTCTGAACGCGGGCCAGATTGTCCTGCCACTTGGCGCGGGTGATGTAGTCTTGGTACTGCGGAATCGCAATCGCTGCCAGAATGCCGATGATCGCCACGACGATCATCAGTTCGATCAGCGTAAAGCCCTTTTGCAGATTTTTCATGTGATGCTCCCAAATAGTTGAACACGGTAATGCCGGGCTGAGCCCGCCAGCCCATTAGAGCAAGTCTCGTACCAATCGCAGCGACAATATCTGTGCACTTAACCGATATAATGTAAATATTTGATTATATTGATATTTTTATAATTTCCAGCTTATACCTCGGGAGCCGCTGTGATCTGGATCACGGATGACACCATAGCAGCAGGTTTCACGGATTCCATATGTCAGCGCTCCCACTTCACGCATCCAGCAGCCCGGCACAAATTGACAAAATTTGTCAGTTTTGACCTGTCAGCCGGTCCCGCAGCCGATCGCGGATTTCGGCAATGACCGGCGGCCATTCACCGCGCCCGGGTTGCCGGAACAGGCGCACCGCAGGATACCAGGGCATGGTGTCACGCTCGAGACCATAACGCCATTCGGGAATCCGCGGGGTCATCACCCATGCCGGCCTACCCAGTGCTCCGGTCAGGTGGACCACCGAGGTGCAGACGGAAATCACCAAATCCAGTGCGCTGACCAGTGCCGCCGTTTCGTCATAATCCCCGTCAATCGCCTCGGGCCAGTCCGTGACGGCGATCTTGTGCGTGGAGGCAAATTCCGCGATTTCGGCACTCCGATCCCCGTACTGCAGATTGACCCAATGCACCCCCGGCACCGACAACACCGGCAGCAGCTGCGTCAGGTCCAGAGACCGGCGCCCCCGCCGGGTGGCCGCGACGCCACCACGCCAGGAAAGACCGACCTTGAGCCCGGGCCCCAGCGCGGCCAACCGCTGCCGCCAATGCCCGACCCGCTGCGGATCAGGTTTCAGATATCCGCTGTGAACCGGGAATTCCTGCAATCCGTTGCGGAAGTATCGGGGCAGGCTGCCGGCATAACTGTAAACATCGACTGGAACGCCCGGATCAGTGCGTTCCCGGGTATTCAGATCCTGCAGGGGGTGGAAGTGGGCACCGGGAAAAGAGCGGGCGAACAGGCGCTCAAGGCGCGAATCACATTCGATATGGCAGTGCGCCTCCTGCCGCAGCAGGTCGGGATAGCAGGAGGCATACATGATCTCGTCGCCCAGTCCCTGTTCGCGCATGACCAGGATGGTCCGCCCCTTCAGCGATGTGCCGTTCCAGCGCGGCTCGCAGGGCCGTCCCTCAAAGCGTGGAACATTGAGGCGCTGATCAAAGTTTTCCCAGCCCTCACGAAAACGCCAGCGCATCAGGTTAATCAGGCTGATGTCATAGCGTGCCGCGACGGAATTGGGCTCAAGTTTTAATGCCCGGCGGTGCGCCGCCAGCGCCTCTTCGGGTTTGCCCAGTTCGAACAGCGCATTTCCCAGCACCACATAGGGGGCAGAGTCATCGCTGCGCAGTTGCAATGCTTTCCTTGATGTCACCACCGCAGCCTCAAGCTCATCCACGCCGAACTGGGCCAGCGCAAGACAACACAAGGTCTCGAAATTCTCGCCGTTCTCCGCAACAGCCCTTTGGGCCAGCGGCAGCATCTCGCGGTGCCGGCCAGCACGGTCGAGGCCGGTACATAACCGGAGCAGCAGATCCTGGCGTTCCGGCGCGAATTCCAGCGCCGCAAAAAGTTCATTCAGTGCATCACGGTGGCGTCTCGTTGCCTGCAGCACATCCGCCAGCACTTCGCGGAAGCGGGCCTCGGCGGGCTGCGCGGCCACCGCGTCACGGGCATGTTTTTCGGCGGCCTCATGGTCGCCGGCCTCGAAACGGATCGTGGCCAGATCCCCGTGCGCGTCCGCGAGATCGGGATCGACTTCCAGGGCGGCCTTCAGCAGGCGTTCGGCCTCGGCAGGTCGCTTCAGCACCATCAGCGCACGTGCGCACAGATGGCGTGCCTGCGCACTGTCCGGCTGCACGGCGATGACCGATTCGCAGGCCCGGACCGCGTCTTCGTAACGGCCCGCGTTGAAGGCTTCCATCGCCGGCCCGAGGCTGGACACCGCCTTCTGTTCGCGTGCCTCGCGTGCTGCGGCGGCGGGCGCCCGCCACAGGCCGGCCAACAGATTTTTCAACATGCGCATCGGTTTCGTCCTGTACTTCTGACTGCAAATGGAAGCCCTTCAGGCAGCCCGGCCGTCTGCGGGGCTACACCTGCAGGAACAGGCTTGGTATTCTCGCATTCTACACAGGCGGTTCTTTCTTCCCGCCCAAAGGAATGCGTCATGGGTCTCTTCGGATCGGTTTCTGGGAAACAGGTGGATGAGTTCGCGCGTGGTCTCGTCGACAAGGTCATGGCGCTGCGTCCACCAAAAGGAAAGGCCGCCCCCGGAAATCCCGGGGTTTCGCTCAAGACGCTGGAGCCGAAGGTCGATGCGTTGTTTGAAACCGCAACTGCCTTCCGCAAGGAGCACAAGCTGGGCCTCTACAAAAAAGCCCGGCTGGCCAATACCTTCCGCTGGGAAATGAAGGAACGCGGCTACGACGACGGATTCATTGAAATGATCACCGAAAAACTGGTCGTTGCGGTGTCGAAGAAGGACTGAGACCGCCTGCGGCTATTGGGCGGGCGGCGGCCGGTAACCCGGTATCTGCGACACATCCACCGCGTCGATCTGCTCGGGATCGAGAAATTCGGCGGCATATTTCTGGTAGACCTTTTCCCACATGAAAATGTCGAACAGGTCCGGATCGACATGGCCGTTGAGCTTGAACTTGCCGAGGATGGTCAGCGACTCGGTCAGTGTTTTTCCCTTTTTGTAGGGCCGGTCCTTCGCCGTCAGCGCCTCGAAGATGTCGGCAATGCCCATGCAGCGCGCCTGCACCGACATCTGCTCCCGCGTCAGCCCGCGGGGATAACCCTTGCCGTCCATGCGTTCGTGGTGGCCGCCGGCGTATTCCGGCACGTTCTTCAGGTGCCGCGGCCAGGGCAGTGATTCAAGCATCTGGATCGTGACTTCGATATGGTGGTTGATGATCTGGCGTTCGGCGGCGGTCAGCGTGCCGGCGCGGATGGTCAGGTTCTCGATTTCGTCATCACTCAGGAACGGACCGGTGCTGCCGTCGGGCCGCTTCCAGGGGTAACGCGCGGCGATTTCCCGGACCCGCGCGATGTCGGCATCGGTCATCGCTTCGCCGCCAATGTTGCTGCGCCGCAGGAATTCGCGGTCCGCGTCAATCTCCTTGAGCCGCGCAGCCGTCTGCCCGGCTGAAACCCCCGCCTTCAGTTGCGCCAGTTCGGCATCCCGGCGCACCACCTCGAAACGGGTATCGATCAGCTCGATGCGGTCATAGATGGTCTGCAGTTTGGTGGCCTTGTCGACCACGTGTACCGGCGTGGTGACCTTGCCGCAGTCGTGCAGCAGGCCGGCGATCTTCAGCTCGTAGCGGTCGCGCTCGCTCATCGAAAAATCGCGCAGGGGTCCCACCCTGCAGTTGTTCACCGCCTCCGCCAGCAGCATGGTCAGCGTCGGCACGCGTTCGCAATGCCCGCCGGTGTACGGTGACTTGTCGTCGATCGCCGCATTGATCATCTGGATGAAGGACTCGAACAGGCTCTCCAGGTGGTTGATCAGCAGCCGGTTGGTCAGCGCGATCGCCGCCTGCGAAGCCAGCGACTCGGCAAGCTTCTGGTCGTCGCCCGAGAACGGCACCACTTCGCCGCCGGGACGGCGTTTGGCATTGATCAGCTGCAAAACGCCGATGATCTCGTCCTCGTGGTTCTTCATCGGCACCGTCAGGAAGGAGGTCGAGCGGTAGCCCGTCTTCTTGTCGAAATTCTTGGTGCCCGAAAAATCGAACCCGGCCTCGGTGTA
>JALHND010000033.1 GCA_022843705.1 Burkholderiales bacterium | reverse complement strand
GCGCGCCTCGATTTCACCGATATCAGCCACGCCTACGAACACACCCCCGTGCTGCAGGGCGTCAGTTTCCATGTCGAGCCGGGGATGATTGCCTGCCTGCTCGGAGCCAGCGGTTGCGGCAAGACCACGGTGCTGCGCTGCATTGCCGGCTTCGAGCCGGTGCTCGGCGGCACGGTCGCGCTGGACCAGGTGGTGATGAGCGCACCGGGCTTTACGGTGGCGCCGGAAAAACGCCGCATCGGCGTTGTGTTCCAGGACTACGCGCTGTTTCCGCATCTCACGGTGGCGGGCAACATCGCCTTTGGCCTGCGTGAAGCAGCGCCTGCGGAACGCGAGGTCCGTGTCGCTGAACTGCTGGAGATGATCGGCCTCGCCGATCTCGGCAGAAAGTATCCGCAGGAACTCTCCGGAGGCCAGCAGCAGCGCGTGGCGCTGGCGCGCGCGCTGGCGCCGCGACCGCAGCTGCTGCTGCTCGACGAGCCCTTCTCCAACCTCGACGTCGAGATGCGCGAGCGCCTGAGCCTGGAAGTGCGCGACATCCTGAAACGCGAACACACCACGGCCGTATTGGTCACCCACGACCAGAACGAGGCCTTCAACATCGCCGACATGGTCGGCATCATGAAGGACGGGCGCATCGAGCAATGGGACACGCCGTACCGGCTGTATCACGAACCGCAGACGCGTTATGCCGCGGAATTCCTCGGCCAGGGCCATTTCCTGCCGGGCACGCTGCTCGGCGACGGCCGCGTCCGGCTGGAGCTGGGCGAATTCCAGCCGGATTCCACGCTGCCCTGGCCCGCCGGCGCGGCGGTTGACGTGCTGTTGCGACCCGACGACGTGCTGCACGATGACGCCAGCCCGCTGCAGGCCACCGTGCTGCACCGAGCCTTCCGCGGCGCCGAATTCCTCTACACGCTGAAACTGCCCGGCGGCGGCGAAGTGTATTCACTGGTGCCCAGCCACCACAACCACGCCATCGGCGAAAAAATCGGCATCCGCCTCGAACTCGACCACCTGGTCGCCTTCCCCCGCGCCTAGGGCTTCGCCCTGCCCCGCAACTGGCGGAGCATCGCAGCCAGCTCATGCACCGCCATCGCATAGTTGATGCTGCGGTTGTAGCGGGTGATCACGTAGAAATTGTTGAGCGCCAGGAAATGGCGCGGACCGGTGTCGGCCTCGACCACGATCAGTGCCGCCAGCGCATCGTCGGCCACCGGATCCAGCGGCAGCACGCCACGTTTGCGGAACTCGCCCACCGCGAGATGCGGCGCGATGCCGGCGGCCAGCAGGGGATCGAGTTCGCTGCCCGCGGCATCGGCAGGAATCACCACGGGTTCACCCATGCGCCAGCCGAACTCCCGGTAATAGTTGGCCACGCTGCCGATGGCATCGGCAACACCGCGCAGGTCGCGCCGGCCGTCGCCGTCGAAATCCACGGCATATTTGCGGTAACTGCTGGGCAGGAACTGCGGCACGCCGATGGCACCGGCAAATGATCCGCGCACGCTGTTCGGCGGCCAGCCGTTCTCGCGCGCGAGCAGCAGGAACTGCTCGAGCTCGCCGCGGAAAAATGCGGCGCGGCGCGGATAACCGAAGGCCAGCGTCACCAGCGCATCAAGCACGTTGACACGGCCGGTATTGCGGCCATACAGGGTCTCGATGCCGATGGTGGCAACAATGATTTCAGGCGCCACCCGGTATTCGGCCGCGGCGCGCTCCAGCAGCGCGGCATGTTCCTCCCAGAACCGCAGCCCGCCCTCGAAACGCGCATCGTTGACATGGCGCGGCCGGAATTCATGCCAGGGCAGCGCGGTGGACGGCGCATCCATCGCGCGGATGATCGAGGACAGGAATTTCGTTTCCCGCAGCGTGCGCTCAAGGGCGCCGCGGGCAAAACCATGGCGATCGGCCATCTCCTGCACGAAAGCCTGCGCATCGGCACCCAGCTCGGCGGCGTGGGCTGCGGGCGGAACCATCAGCATCAGCACGATGCCGGCACTGCGGATCAGATGTATGAGGCTGCGCATGGCGAAGGCTTGCGCGCCTGCAGGCGCGGAAATCCCGGTGGTCAAAACCCGAGGTTACCAATACGGAGCGGCATGGCGCCACCGTCGCGGATGCGACGGCGGCAAACTGCAATCAGGAAGAGGCGGATTGCGCGGACTTGTCGGCGGATTTTTCCTGCAGGGGCTGCAGCGGCGGCAGTCCGGGATAGGGATCCACCACGGTGCCCTTGCCCGCCGTATGCATCGACAGCAGCGTGCGGCCGATCGCCAGCCACTGGTCACGGGCCGCGGACGGCATCGACTCATAGATCTTGATCAGGCCGACAACGTCGCCTTCGCCGAGATCAATCTGCGCCGGCGCGGTGTCGCCCACGGCAAGCCAGCGCGCGCGCACCTGCAGTACATCGGCCACCTTGTAGAGGTTCTCATGGGTCATGTTCTTGGTGTCGCCGTTGATCCAGCGATGCACCGTCTGGCGCGGCAGGCCGATGCGGCGGCCGAGTTCGGCCACGGATTTCATGCCGCAGGCCGTCATCGCCGTGCGGATGCGGCTGGCGATCGAATTATTGGGATCGACCGGTTCCGCCTTGATGCGCCCTCTGCCCATGTGCTTCCTCCTGTCCGGATGCAGTCACTGCACGGTGACACCTTAATGCTCATGACTTACGACAGGCTTACATCAGGATGCAAACAGGCCGTGATTACGAAATTGATAAAATTATCAATAAAAACAAATACTTATGAATATCCTGCCGGGATGGCTGCGACACCGGCACAGCTCGTTATACACTCGCCCTGCCCTCCGCAACGCGGATCAGCGGCAAAAACCGAGAGTACCCGACCACCCTGACCGGAAACCGAGCATGCCCCGTATCATCGACGTCCGCGAAGTCACCAAACCGATCGCCTCCCCGATCCGCAACGCCTATATCGATTTCAGCAAGATGACCACCAGCCTCGTCGCCGTGGTCACCGACGTCAAGATCGACGGCCGCACGGTGGTCGGTTACGGCTTCAATTCCAACGGCCGCTACGGACAGGGCGGACTGATCCGCGAACGTTTCGCACCGCGGCTGCTGGAGGCTGATCCGAAAACGCTGATGGACGAGGCCGGCGACAACATCGATCCGCATCGTGCCTGGAATGCGATGATGCAGAACGAGAAACCCGGCGGCCACGGCGAGCGTTCGGTCGCCGTCGGCACGCTGGACATGGCGATCTGGGACGCCGTCGCGAAAATCGCGCGCAAGCCGCTGTTCCGCCTGCTCGCCGAAAAACACGGCGTCACCGCCAATCCGAAAGTCTTCGTATACGCCGCCGGCGGTTATTACTATCCCGGCAAGGACCTGCAGGCGCTGCGCAAGGAGATGCGCAGCTACCTCGACCGTGGCTACCGCGTGGTCAAGATGAAAATCGGTGGCGCCGACCTGGATGAGGACCGTCGGCGCATCGAGGCCGTGCTGGCGGAAATCGGCCGCGACGCACAACTCGCGGTGGACGCCAATGGCCGCTTTGACCTCGAAACGGCGATCGCCTACGCGAAGATGCTCCGTGACTATCCGCTGTACTGGTACGAGGAAGCCGGCGATCCGCTGGACTTCGCACTGCAGGCGGCACTGGCCGGGTTCTATCCCGGGCCGATGGCCACCGGCGAAAACCTGTTCAGCCACCAGGACGCGCGCAACCTGATCCGCTACGGCGGCATGCGTCCCGACCGCGACTGGCTGCAGTTCGACTGCGCGTTGTCCTACGGTCTCTGCGAATACGAACGGACGCTGGAAGTGCTCAAAGTGGCCGGCTGGTCACCCGCACGCTGCATACCCCACGGCGGGCACCAGATGTCGCTCAATATCGCGGCCGGACTGGGACTCGGCGGCAACGAAAGTTACCCCGACCTGTTCCAGCCCTACGGCGGGTTCCCGGACGGCGTGCGCGTCGAGAACAGCCTCATCACCATGCCCGAATTGCCGGGCATCGGCTTCGAAGGCAAATCCGACCTGATCAAGGTCATGCGCGAACTGGCGCAGTAGCGCCAAGCCTCAGCCGTGGCCTACGGCACCCTCGTCGCGCTCGCAATGCTCGGCCGCAGCCAGCGCGGTCACCGCAAGCTCGGTGGCCAGTTGCCGGCCGATGGCGTACGGCGCATGCAGCATCGCCGTGCGTACCGCCAGCGCCATTGCCAGTGCCTGCATCACGTCGCCGTTGGCGGTGTTGCCCAGCACCTTCAGTTCGCGGTCGATCATGCCCAGCACCGAGCCGAGCAGTTGCGACACACGCATCGCCGACTGTGTTTCGGCATGCAGCGGGAATTCGAAGGCGATTTTTTCGCCGGTGGCGGTGGTGACGTCGTAGGGAAGGCTCTGTGCCATGGGAATTCCTCAGTACCGGAAGATGCAACCATCTTAACAGCGCCGGTGGCCTGCGCCGGAAATGAAAACGGCCCCGCGTTGAGGGCCGTTCATTGACTGGCGGAGAGGGTGGGATTGTGCCGGACTCGCCTTGCGGCGATCCCGGCATCCCGCGCTTCTGGCGCGGGACCGCCGCAGAAAACGCGGCGTCCTGCGCGACACGCCCCGCGTGTCGCTGGTCGAACCCAAAACGGGCCCGTCCACACACCACACTTCACCAGAAATAAAAACGGCCCCGTGCGGGGCCGTTTTTATTTCTGGCGGAGAGGGTGGGATTCGAACCCACGGTACCCTTGCGAGTACTCCGGTTTTCGAGACCGGTACATTCAACCACTCTGCCACCTCTCCGGAAACCTGATGGCAAAACAAAACTGTCGAGGGGCGCGATTTTACCAGCCTTACCGGGCCGGCTCCAGCGCCTTCAGCCCGCCCATATAGGGCTGGAGCGCGACCGGGATGTCCACCCCGCCATCGGCGCGCTGGCAGTTTTCCAGCACCGCGACCAACGTGCGCCCGACCGCCAGGCCGGAACCGTTGAGGGTATGCACCGGTTCCGCCTTGTTCTTGTCATTGCGGAACCGCGCCTGCATGCGGCGCGCCTGGAAGCCCTCGAAATTGCTGCAGGAGGATATCTCGCGGTAGGCGTTCTGGCCGGGCAGCCAGACTTCGATGTCATAGGTTTTGGCCGATGAAAATCCCATGTCGCCAGTGCACAGCGTCATTACCCGGTACGGCAGGCCGAGTTTTTTCAGGATGTTCTCGGCGTGGCCGGTCAGTTCTTCCAGTCCTGCATCGGACTGCGCGGGATGGACGATCTGCACCAGCTCGACCTTGTCGAACTGGTGCTGGCGGATCATGCCGCGGGTGTCCTTGCCGTAGGATCCGGCCTCGCGGCGGAAACAGGGTGTGTGGCAGACAAATTTCATCGGCAGCTGCGCAGCCGCGAGGATTTCGCCGCGCACAATGTTGGTGACCGGGACCTCGGCGGTCGGTATCAGGTAGAGCCCGTCGGCGGTCACCGCAAACTGGTCGTCCTCGAACTTCGGAAATTGCCCGGTGCCGCGCATCGAATCGGCATTGACCAGGTACGGCGCATAAACCTCGGTATAACCGTGTTCCGCCGTATGCACGTCCAGCATGAATTGCGCCAGCGCGCGATGCAGCCGCGACAGTCCGCCCTTCATCAGCACAAAACGCGCGCGCGCAATCTTGGTCGCGGTCTCGAAATCGAACAGGCCGAGTCCTTCGCCGATGTCGACATGGTCCTTCGGCGTAAAATTGAACTTGCGCGGCTCACCGACGCGCCGCACCTCGACATTGGCATCGGCGTCCCTGCCCGCCGGCACACCGGCCTGCGGCACGTTAGGTACGTGCATCAGGAAATCGTTGAGCCTGTGCTGCACCCCGTCGAGTTTCGCTTCCAGCGCCTTCAGCTGGTCGGCCTGCGCATTGACCTCGGCCATCAGCGCCGAGGCATCCTCTTTTTTTGCCTTCAACTGGCCGATCTGCTTCGACAGCGCGTTGCGTTTCGCCTGCAGATCCTGCGTTTCAGTCTGTATGGTTTTGCGTTCCGCTTCCAGCGCGGCAAACTGCGCGGTGTCCAGCACAAACCCGCGGTCAGCCAGCCGCGCGGCTACTGCCTGCACATCGGCCCTCAATGTCTGTATGTCAAGCATTTCCGTCTCGAATCAGGGTTGTTCCGCAGCTGCTGAATGAACAGCATACCCGGTCCGGCGCAGGGTCCGGATGCTGAAAAGAACCGCAATTATCGGTCAGATCATCCACAGCAGCCAGTCCTTGACAGCGCGGCGACCGCCCTTCTACAGTCGCCGCTCCCCCTGCCAAGCAAACCATGCCGACGATACGCCCCCCCAATATTCCGGGTTTCATTCCGGCAACCACAAAACCCCGCACACGTTTCCCCGCCGGCGCCTGCGACTGCCATGCCCATGTATTCGGACCGCAGCAGCGTTTTCCGTATCTGGCCGGCGCCGCCTACATTCCGCCCGATGCCGTGACCGCGGATTATCTGGGCATGCTGAAAAACAACGGCTGCGACCGCGGCGTACTGGTGCAACCCAGCGTTTACGGCAGCGACAACAGCTGCATGGTGGGCACGCTGCGTTCCGGACCACAGGCCTTGCGCGGCATCGCGGTGGTCGAGGCCGGCGTGACCGACCGCGAACTCGAAGAACTGCACGCAGCCGGCGTGCGCGGCGTGCGCATCAATCTGGCTTCCGAAACCGAAGGCCTGACGCTGGCAGACGGCGAGCGCCTCGCGCCGCGGTTGAAGGAACTGGGATGGCATCTGCAGTTCTACCTCGACCTGCCGAAAATGCCCGAAGCCGAAGCCAGGCTTGCGAAACTGCCGATCACCATCGTCATTGATCACTTTGCCCGCTGCCCGGCGGCGGACGGCTGCGATGCCCCGGCATTCAGGGCGCTCCGGCGGCTGGTCAGCCGCGACAACTGCTGGGCCAAGATCATGGGCCCCTATTTCATCTCGAAAAACGCGCCCCTTTATCCGGAAGTGACACCGCTGGCACGCGCGCTCGTTGCGGCAGCGCCGGACCGCATCGTCTGGGGCAGCGACTGGCCGCATCCCGGCGCGCGCGCGCTGATGCCCGAGGATCACCTGCTCGCCGACCTGCTGGCCGAGTGGGTCCCGGACGAGGCACAGCGCCGCAGGGTACTGGTCGACAATCCGGCACGGCTCTACGGCTTCTGAGCGCCATGAGCACCAGTCTGCTGCAGCAGTGGCTCAAGACCCCGGCAATGGTCGGCGCAATCCTGCCCTCCTCGCGGCATCTGGCGAGGGCAATGGCACGCCATGCGGGCGAAACCGATGCGCTGGTCGAACTGGGGGCGGGCACCGGCACGATCACCCGCGAACTGGTGCGCCAGCACCCCGGCGTGCCGCTGATCCTGTTCGAGCAGAATTCAACGCTGGCCGGCCGGCTGCACAGCCATTTTCCCCATGCGGAAATCATTGCCGAATGTTTTCATCAGCGTGCCGACCGGCTGGCGCTATTGCCCGAGCGGGCGGTTTTTGTGTCGTCGCTGCCGTTTCGCTCACTGCCCGCAAACATTGCGATACCCACGATCACGGCGCTGCAGCGGTTGCTGAGCGGACACCCGCAGCGGCGGCTGATCCAGTTCACCTACCAGCCCCGGGCACCGTTCAGGGCACCCGCCGGACTGTCATGGCATCGCTACGTCACGGTCTGGCGCAATGCGCCGCCGGCGGGGATATGGGAATTGAGCATGCCGGAGCGGCAGCGGCAGAACGGCTTCGCAGCCTGAAATCCAGCACTGGATTCAGGATCCACCGTCTTCGCGGCGTTTGCTGACCGCTTCCCGGTCCAGCGCCCGGAAACCCTCCAGCCGTTCCCTGATTTTCGCCTCGAGGCCGCGCTCGACCGGTTCGTAGAACGGCCCCGGTGACAGACCTTCCGGAAAATAATTCTCGCCGGCCGCATAGGCACCGGCTTCGTCGTGGGCATAACGGTACTCGCGGCCGTAACCCAGGTCTTTCATCAGTTTTGTCGGCGCGTTGCGCAGATGCTCCGGCACCGGCCGCGATCCGTCACCACGCACCAGTTCCCGCGCCCGGTTGTAGGCGACGTAGGCCGCATTGCTCTTCGCCGCCACCGCCAGGTACAGCGTGGCTTCTGCAAGCGCCAGCTCACCTTCCGGGGATCCGAGGCGTTCGTAGGTTTCGCAGGCATCGAGTGCCATGCGCAGCGCGCGTGCGTCGGCAAGACCGACGTCCTCCACCGCCATGCGGATCAGCCTGCGGCCGAGATACAGCGGGTCGGCGCCACCATCGAGCATCCGCAGCAGCCAGTACAGCGCCGCATCCGGCGCCGAACCGCGCACCGACTTGTGCAAGGCCGAGATCTGGTCATAAAACGCATCGCCACCCTTGTCGAAACGGCGCAGGCTCTGTGCCAGCGTCCGTTTGACAAAGGCTTCGTCAACGTCCGCCTGCCCCGCCTGCGCCGCTGCCGTGGCCACCTGTTCCACCAGATTGAGCAGGCGGCGCGCATCGCCATCGGCGCCGGCCACCAGGCTGTCGCGGGCGGAACCCAGAAAATTGAATGAAAACAATGACTTGCTGATGGCCCGCTGGAGCAATCCGGCAAGTTCGTCCGCACCCAGCGGCTGCAGCACATACACTGCGGCGCGCGACAGCAGCGCGCTGTTGACTTCGAACGACGGATTCTCGGTGGTCGCGCCGATGAAGGTGATCAGGCCCTGCTCGACAAACGGCAGGAAGGCATCCTGCTGCGACTTGTTGAAACGGTGCACTTCGTCGACGAAGAGGATGGTGCGCCTGCCGCTCTGCTGCAGCACAGTCTCGGCGCGAGCGACAGCTTCGCGGATTTCCTTCACCCCGGACAGCACCGCGGAAATCGCGATGAACTCGGCATCAAAACCCTGCGCCATCAGCCGCGCCAGCGTGGTCTTGCCGACGCCGGGTGGCCCCCAGAGAATCATCGAATGCGGTTTTCCGGCCTCGAAAGCCAGCCGCAGCGGCTTGCCGGGACCGAGCAGGTGCTGCTGGCCGGCAACCTCGTCCAGCGTGCGCGGCCGCATGCGCTCGGCCAGCGGCGCGTCGGGTTCACGTTTGGCGAAAAGGTCGTTCACTGCAGATCGCTCGCTGCGGACCGGCCGCCGTCATTCGCTGATGACGTCGGCGCCCTTGGGCGGCGTGAAACGGAACACTTCCGCGGCAATCGGCGGATTGCGTTCGATGTCGGCAAAGGTGATCACCGTGATCTGCCCGAACTGGTCGCGCAGTTCCATCGCCGCGAGTCCCGACTTGCCGAAGCCCATGCGTACGCGCTCAAAGGCGGTATCACGGCTTTTAGGGACCGCGTCCAGCCAGTCGAGGCCGTCCTTGCGGCCGGAGTCGGACAACGTGAAATCGCGCTCGAGGTCGTTGCTGCCGGCCAGCAGCGCCGCCGGGCTCGCGCCCAGCGCACGATCCAGCTTGCGCACCGTGACCTGGTTCAGATCCTTGTCATGGATCCACAGCCGCGTGCCGTCGCCGACGATGGTCTGTTCGTAGGGTTTGACGTAATCCCAGCGGAACTTGCCGGGACGGGAGAACTGCATCACGCCCTGGGCCTGCTGCAGCGGTTTCAGATTCCTGTCGAGCACCATCTGCGCAAAACGCGCCTTCACCGACTTTGTCTGGTCAAGGAAGGACTTCAGCGCGTCCGTGCCGGAAGCGGACACAAGTCCCGGCAGCAGGCACAGCAGGAACAGGAGGGGTTTCATTTATGGACTCTTGCGTTCGCGCACGATGTTGACGATACGGCCGGAACGCAGCGACACCGTGGTCAGGAAGGGATTCGCGGTGGTCGGAAAATAGTAATACGACTTCAGTCCCTCGCGCAGGTTGTCGACGGCCTGGTGATCGGGCCTGCCCGCGCGCAGCACCAGCTCCCCTTCAGTCATGCCGTGCTCGAGACGGATGTAGACATCAAAGGCCATGCCCCGCGGCGCCGGTTCGGCCGCGCCGGCGGCGGCAACCCACAATCCGGCAGCAACGATCAGTATGCGGATCAGCATGGTCATCAGACCCCGTTCAGGCGAGAAAGTTTGAACCGGCCGCAGTTCAGTCCGCGTCGGCCGCCGAGGCCGGGGCCAGCACTTCGCGGTTGCCGTTGGACTGCATCGACGACACCAGGCCCGAACGCTCCATCTGCTCGATCAGGCGTGCCGCACGGTTATAGCCGATGCGCAGGTGCCGCTGCACCAGGGAAATCGACGGCCGCCGGGTCTTCAGCACAATGGCGACCGCCTGGTCGTACAGCGGATCAGCCTCGCCGTTGCCGCCTTCACCACCCTCGCCTCCGGCCTCCGCCGACGATTCCGGACTCTCGAGGATCTCGTCAATGTACTGCGGTTGCGCCAGGCTTTTCAGGTGGTTCACCACCTTGTGCACTTCCTGGTCGTCGACAAAGGCGCCGTGCACCCGCTGGGTGTAACCCTGGCCCGGCGGCAGGTACAGCATGTCGCCCTGGCCCAGCAGCGCTTCAGCGCCCATCTGGTCGAGGATGGTGCGCGAATCCACCTTGGCGGACACCTGGAAGGCGATCCGTGTCGGAATGTTGGCCTTGATCAGGCCGGTAATCACGTCCACCGAAGGCCGCTGGGTGGCAAGAATCAGGTGCACGCCTGCAGCGCGCGCCTTCTGCGCCAGCCGCGCAATCAGTTCCTCGATCTTCTTGCCGACCACCATCATCAGGTCGGCCAGTTCGTCGATCACGACCACGATCAGCGCCATCTCGACCAGCGGCACCGGATTGTCCGGGGTCGAGGCGATCGGGTTCATCAGCGGCGCCTTTTTCTTTTCGGCCTCGCGCACCTTCTGGTTGAAGCCGGCCATGTTGCGCACACCCAGCACCGACATCAGCTTGTAACGCCGCTCCATCTCGCCGACGCACCAGTTGAGCGCGTTGGCCGCCTGGCGCATGTCGGTGACCACAGGCGCCAGCAGGTGCGGTATGCCCTCGTAGACCGACAGTTCAAGCATCTTCGGGTCGACCAGGATCAGCCTGACCTGCGACGGTGGTGCCTTGTAGAGCAGCGACAGGATCATCGCATTGATCGCGACCGACTTTCCCGAGCCGGTGGTGCCGGCCACCAGCAGGTGCGGCATGCGCGCGAGGTCCGCCACCACGGGATGGCCGGCGATGTCCTTGCCCAGCGCCAGCGTCAGCGGCGACCCCATGTCGGCGTAGACCTGCGAACTGAGGATTTCGGACAGGCGCACCACCTGCCGCTTCGGATTGGGTATCTCCAGGCCCATGCAGCTCTTGCCGGGAATGGTCTCCACGACGCGGATGCTCATCACCGACAGCGCGCGCGCAAGGTCCCGCACCAGATTGATGATCTGGCTGCCCTTGACCCCCACTGCCGGCTCGATCTCGAAGCGCGTAACCACCGGGCCGGGGTAGGCGGCCAGCACCTTCACCTCGACGCCGAAATCAAGCAGCTTTTTTTCGATCAGCCGGGACGTGAACTCCAGAGTGTCGGCCGAAACCGTTTCGACATTGGCATCGGCCTCGTCAAGCAGCCCCAGCGGCGGCAGCAGCGAATCGGGCAGATCGCCGAACAGGGGCACCTGCTTCTCCCGCTCGACCCGCGCCGATTTCGGAATCTCGACCGGCGGCGGCTCAATGCGCACCGGCTCGCGGGCTTCGATTTTCTTCTTGCTGACTTCCACCTTGTCTTCGCGGGCCACCAGTGCCTCCGCACCGGCCTTGCGATCGGCACGCTCCTGGATCCTGGCGACAACAAAGGCATAAAAACGCTCCGACCAGTCGCCAAGGCGCTCAATGACCGTCAACCAGGAAATTCCCGTGAACAGGCTCAGTCCCGCCGCGAACAGCACCAGCAGCAACAGGGTTGCCCCGGTGAAACCCGCCATCGCGGCCAGACCGTTTCCCGCGAGGGCGCCCAGAACACCCCCGGGCGCGCCCGGCAGCGCCGCGGTCAGGCTGTGCAGGCGCAGCGATTCGATGCCGCAGCTCGCAACCAGCAGTACCAGAAAACCGACCAGCATCACCACCTGCGAACGACGGTCCGTTTCAGTCACGGTCTCGATGCGCCGGAAACTCCACAGCACCAGCGCCCCGCAGAGTGCGATCCACCAGTACGCGGACAGCCCGAACATGAACAACATCAGGTCGGCGACATAGGCGCCGGCCAGCCCGCCGGCATTGCCGACGCGCTCCGCGGCCACGCTGTGCGACCAGCCCGGATCACCCTTGTGGAAAGTAAACAGGACCAGCAACAGGTAAAGCGCTCCGGCGAGGAACGCCAGCCACCAGGATTCACGCAGCAGCGCAGCCAGTTTCGGCGGCAGCGGATTGCGCGCAGCTTTGGCGTCGGTGGATTTTTCGCTGGCCGGCATCAGGCGTTGTGGTCAGTCATGCAGTGTGGATTCCGAATCCGCAGGATTATAAGTGATCTGTGAAAACCCCCGGCACGCGACGGGCGCTCCCGCCACCCAAAAAACAAACCCCGCCGTCAGGCGGGGTCCGGAATCTGCACCAGCATCAAGCCTCAGCGCACGATGCATTCCTGGCTGGCACCGCCACCAACCGGCCCGCCGCCGATACCCAGCGTGAACGGAAGCTGGGCAAGGTTCAGGCCGGGATCGCCGGGCAGCAGGACCGGCGGCTTGTTCGGATCCTGCGCGAAGCCGAACTGGCCTTCGTTGACCAGCTGGGTGCCGCCCTGCGTCTGCATGATATAGCTGCCGGTGTAGGTCGTATGGTAGGTGCCGGGCTCGAGATTGCCGCAATCGGACGAACAGGCGACGGTATCCCCGGAGGAGCCGCGGATGCCGATGGTGGCGGTCGAGGTGCCGATCTTGTAGGCGTCCTGGTTGCCGCGTTTGCCGATCAGGCCGGTCACCGTCCGCAAACCACCCTTCAGCAGCCGCATGAACATGCCATCGTTCTGGGGGGCCTCCTTGTTGAAGGAATAGGCCTCGAGCTTCATCGTGCTGTTCGGGCGCATCGTCGCCGCGCTGCCGTCGGTGAAGTTGATCTGCGCATAACTGTCGCGCTGTGTCGTCAGCACGTCGCCGGGCTGGACTTCGGATTTCTGGGACAGGATGCGCACCGAGCCGTCGGGACGCTGCACCGACATGGTCCCGCTCAGGTGAGTCACAACCCCGGCACCCGCGGCCGAGGCGCCCGCTGCAGCCAGCACCAAGGCCACTCCCGTTACGCTGTGCAGAAACCATTTGATCGACATCATGATCAGCCCCCTTTGGCGCAATCCGGACCTGCGCCCGCAATGCGTTGAAACATCGATTCGTGCAAGTTCATTTTTATACCATAAGTGGGCGCATTGTGAGGAAAAGCCGCGCCCGGCAGACCCGCCAAGTCCATGAAAATGTGAGAAAAATCACGAGGACCGGAAAAACAGCCTGCCGTTTGCCGTAGGCAACACGGTTTGCCGCAGGCACCGCGATCTGCGCCCCATCACCTCAGGCCGAGCCGCGATGCGCCATCGACTGGCGATCAATCACGATAATCTTGCGCTTCTCGGTGCGGATCAGGTTTTTCTCCTGCAGATCCTTGACCACGCGGCTGACCATTTCGCGCGAAGCCCCGATCATCCTCGCAATTTCCTGCTTGGCCGGCGCCCGCTGGACCACCCATTGCCCGTCGATCTGTTCGGCCATGTCGATGATCAGGCGTGCCACGCGCCCATAGACGTCGATCAGCGCAAGGCTTTCGATCTTGCGGTCGGCATCACGCAGACGTTTGACCAGGTTGCGGAGAACCAGCATCGCCACTTCTCCGTTGCCCTGCAGGCAGGACAGGAATGCCGTCCGCGGCAGGCGCAGGATCTCGCACGGTTCCAGGGCCTCGACCGTGGCGGAGCTGGGCAGTCCGTCGAGCAGCCCCATTTCGCCAACGAACTCCTGGGCACCCATCACGCTCAGGATGACTTCGTGGCCTTCGTCATCGGGAATCAGCACTTTTACCCGGCCTGACAGGATGATGTATAGACCGTCCGTCTCGTCGCCGGCGCGCAGGATCGCGGAGCCGCGGGAATAGCTGCGATGCTGTCCCCAGGACGCCACCGTGGCGATCTGCTCGTCAGAAAAGGACGAAAACAGGGGTACCGATCTCAGGACTTGCGGATTAAGGGCAACGGGCGCAGGCATGGGAATGATCGCTGTTGTTTTGATGGGCCACTGCTGAAAACAACTCCTATTGCCGCATGTTGCCAGAATGCAGAGCAATAGTCATGCCCGCGTCATTTGCAGACGCCGCCCGCGGGGTCCTTCATGCCGCGACGGCTGCCCGATGCGGCCGCCTCCGACAAGGTGCAGGCGCCGCCACTGAAGGACACGCAATCAGTGGTCCTGATGAACGCCGCCAGCAATGAATCAAGGCTCAGTGGTGGCGCTTCGGACACCAGGAATGCCGCGCCCCGCGCCGGATTGGATACCACGGAAATCAGCCCGGTCACGGTGATCGGATATGCACTTCCGGATATCCGCACCAGCGAATCATTGCCGATCATGTGGAACAGGTCGCTGTTCGGCGAGAACACCCCCGCATCGAAGGGAGGGAAAAAGGGCCCGCTTCCACCTTCCAGCCGCAGTCCCGAGGGCCCGCTGATGTTCAATTTGGCCTCGCCGGAGGAATAAATCAGCGCCGCCGCGTCGCCGGCTGCGCCGTTGCTGAATCCGCCGGTCATGTTCATGTTTCCGGCCGTGTTGACCAGCAGCGTCTGGCCGGAGGCGATGTTGCCCGTCAGCACGCCGGCGGAAGCGATGGCCCTGACCGATGTCCCCGAAACCGTGGCCTGGCCGCCGGTAATGTCAAAATTCTGTCCTGCCTCGATGCCGACCCTGGCCGAAGAGCGGACAAATGCGCCGGCATCGGCCTCGGCAAACGCTCCGCCGGCCGTATTGGCCGCAACCGCCTGTCCGCCCTGCAGGGCAATGTCTCCCGAAACCTTCAGCAGCAGGTCTCCGGCAGACTCAAACCGCGCGCTCGCCACCGCATTGGCCAGTTCTCCGGCAATCGGCTGCGCCGTGGCATCACCGCCTTCAAGGCTGAGATCACCCTGGATCAGCGGATTGAATGCCGAGCCGGCAATCACCTGCGCATTCGCGGTGGCCGTATTGCCGCCGGTGGCCGAATTTGCGGTCCCCCCCGTCAACGAGACATTGCCGGCAACATTGAAGACGAAGCTGTTGCCCTTGAGAATCGCGCTGGCGCCGGCCTTCTGGCTGGATCCCGCCGTCGCCGCAATCTCGGCAGTACCACCGGTCAGCGTGACATCGCCGGCAACATGCACGTTCAGCGCAGCAGTGCCTTCGATCTGCGCGTCCGCGACATGGTTGGTGGTGCCGGTCACGGTGCTGCTGCCGCCGGTCATCACCAGATTCGCCACCGGCGTGGCTGCGGAACCGATGTTCACCACAGCACCGCGGATGATCGCTGCACTGTCCGAGCCCCCGGTGGCAGTACCGCCGGTGACAGTGACATCACCGAGCAGGTTGAGCTGGATCGTGCCTGCCGACAGCAGTTGCTGGCCCGCTGTTGCCTGGTTCAGGCTGCCGGTATCGCCACCCTGCACGGTCAGGTTGACACCGGAGACGGCGAGACCGGTCTGCGAGCTGACCACGTGGTTGCCCTGCATCAACACGCTGCCGGTGCCGGATGCCGGTATGTTGACGGTGTTGTTGTTGAGGTTTGCCGGAGCGTTGGCGCTCAAGACAAGATTGCCGTTGCCCACGTGAATCGCGTTTGCAATCGTCACGTTGCCCGCAGCCTGGAACAGGAGGTCATGGTTGAATGGCGCAGCTGCCGAGCCGATGGTGGCGCCGGCCGCCATCGAGGTGTAGTTCAGGTTCTGCCCTGCGATGAAGTTCAGCGAGCCGCCGGGCTGCCCGCCATTGATGTCGTTGTTGGTGAACGGCGCAAGCAGGTCGACGTTGATGTCCACCAGCGCCTCGATGGTCAGGTTCTTCGCGCTGAGCGACGGCCCGGTGATGGTCACGCTGCCGGGCGTGTAAAGCGTGAAATCCCCCGAGGTGCCGATGCCGGTGACATTGGTCCCGCCGACATCGCTGTAAAACAACTGGCCGTCGGAATACAGGGCGGTGGTGAACGGAGGCACAGGCAGGCCCTGGTTCAGGAATGGCGCGGTCGGCGGCACTGACGGGCAGCCGTCAAACGAGCAGGCGAACAAGTTGATCAGCCCGGTCGAATTGTTGCCTGCTGCATCATTGAGATCGATGGTACCGCCACCGTTGCCCGGCGCACCGCCGCCGCGCAGGGAAACCGCAGTCAGTGCCCCCGTCGTCGACAGCGCACCCGCCGCGCCCTGGGTGATCACCGGCGTGATGGTCGGCGTTGACGTGGTCGAGGATACCAGCGTCATGCTGCCTGCCGAGACCGGTGCGTTGAACACGATCATCCCGAACTCGTCCTGCGCCAGTTCCGTTGCAGCGGCCGGATTGGCACCGGAGAACGCGGCATGGCCGGCATTGATGCCGGGGCCGGTGCCCGCAATCATCCGCACATTGCCGGCACCGGCAGCCACCGTACCGTCAACGGTGATGTTGTCGGCGGCATGCAGGACAACATCGCCGCCAGAGGAATTGATGCCGCCGGCACCGACGGTGATGCCGCCCGTTGCGCCACCCGCGGTGTCGTTGGCAATCAGTGCGATGCGGCCACCTGAGCTCTGCACGGCAACCGCCGAAGTATCGATCGCGCCGTCCTGGGTGATCAGGCGCAGTTCGCCGCCGGACGCGGTATTGCGGAAATTGTTGACCAGCGTCACGGATCCCGGGGTGCGGATCACCGCATTGCCGGCCGTATTCACGATGTCGATGTCTGGCGCGTCGACCTGCAGCGGCGTGGCAAAACTGCCGATGCCGCCGGCGACGACCTTCACCAGCGGTGCCGTCACCGAACCGCTGCCCTGCACCGCGCCGCCCGCTTCCAGCGTAATCGGCTGGGTGCCCGACAGGGCGCCGTTGATGCCGATGCTGCCGGCGGAAGGCGCGCGGATCAGCAGCGGGTCCTGGAACGAAGCGTTGCCGACGCCGATGGCGTGGGCGCCGTCGGCACGGCCGACCTGGATGGCGGCAAAGCCGTCGGCCAGCGCCGCGATATCGGCAGCCGCCAGGTCCAGCGCGCCGACCGTGGCCCCGGCCGCCGAACCGAGGTTGACCGCCGCCGCCGTGCTGTGCGGCTGCAGCGTGACGGTTCCCGTCCCGGTCACCGAGCCGGCGCCGCCGGCCAGGTTGATTTCATCCGCCGACAGCGTCAGCGCATGGGCCGCCGCGGCCAGCGTCGAATTGAAGGCAAGGGCTGCCGAGCCTGCCGTGGCATTGAAAGTCGTCGCCCCGCCGATCGACACCGCGTCGTTGTAGGTCTGCGTGCCGGCCGTCACCAGCGTGCCGCCGTTCACCTGCGTCGTGCCGCCGCTGTTGGTGGTCAGGAAAGCCAGCGGCGTGGTGCTGCCGACGGCCATCGCAAACACCGTGGCGCCCGTGGTATTCACCGTCAACCCCGAAGCGCCGTCGAGCGTGTCCAGGAAACGGATGTCGCTGCCGCCGCTGCTGGCGAGGACGGCGTCGGCGCCCAGCGTCACCGCATCGTTGTAGGTCTGCGCGCCGGTGGTATTGAGCGTCGTGGTGTTGATGGCCGTGCTGCCGCCGGCGTTGGTGGTCAGGCTTGACAGCGCCAGACTGTTGCCCACGGTGCCGCTGAAGATCGTCGTGCCGCTGTCGTTCAACTGCAGCGTGCGCGCGGCGCCCGCCGAATTCAGCGTACTGCCGAAGGTGATGCCGTTTGCCGTCAACGTCGTGTTCGCGCCGAGGGTCACCGCATCACCATAATTCTGCGTGCCGCTGGTGGCGACGCTGCCCCCGTTGATCGCCGTCGAGCCGCCGGCGTTGGTGGCCAGGCTCGCCAACGCCAGGCTGTTGCCGACCGCGTTGCCGAAGGTGGTCGTGCCGCTGTCGTTGAGCTGCAGCGTGCGCGCGACACCCGCCGAATTCAGCGTGCTGCTGAAGGTGATGCTGTTCGCCGTCAGCGTCGCGTCCGCGCCCAGGGTCACGGCATCGCTGTAGCTTTGCGCGCCGGAAGTCGCCACCGAAGCACCGTTCAGCTGCGTCGTGCCGCCGCCGTCGGTGGACAGGCTGGCCAGCGCGGTGCCTGCACCCACCGTGCTGCCGAAGATCGTGTTGCCCGCAGCGGTCACCGTCAGGGCGGCCGGCCCGTTGACCGCGCCGCCGAAAGTCGTCGTGCCTGCGCCGGACAGCACGGTCAGGCCGGCGCCGCTGCCCAGCGTCAGCATGTCGTTGAACAGCACGTTGCCGCTGCCGGAAGCAACCTGCACCGGCCCGGTGTCGGTGCTCGCCACGCCGTCGAAGGTGATGCCGCCACCGGTGCTGCTGACGTTGACGCCGCTGACCACGGCGCGGTCGAGCTGCACATTGCCGGCGCCGCTCAGCGCGATGGCGCCGTCGACATCGGTGCGCGTCGCGGCGGCGATGTCGACGTTGCCGCTGCTGCCGCTGATACCGCCGGTCAGTGCGGTGATGCCGGAGGAAGTAACGGTCAAATTGTGGCTGCCGATGCCGACCGCGCCGGTCAGCGTCACGGTGCCGGTGCCCGCGGCGATCTGCACCGACGCGCCGAGCGTGGTACCGTTGTTCAGCGTGATGTTGCCGTCGGTGGCCGTCAGGTTCTGGTTGAGGTTGATGCCGGTCGAGCCGGTCAGGTTGATCGTGCCGCCGCTGCCGGCGTTGTTGATGGCGCCGCCGATGGACAGCGCGCCGGTGTTGTTGACGATGACGTTGCCGCCACCGTCCTGGCTGATGCCGGTAACCGTCAGCGTGGGGGCCGTGTTGACCAGTTGGATGTTGCCGCCGGTGACGTTGCTGGCGTTGAAGCCGCTGAGCGCATGACCGAAGTCGAGGATCGTGCCGCCCGCGGAACTGGTGGTCAGCGTGCTGCCGCTGATCTGCGCACTGTCGCTGATCGTGCCCGCGGAAGTGATGTCGACCAGCCCACCGCTGATGCCCGCCGCGACCGACACGTTGCCGCTGCCGGCCGTGGTCAGGCTCACACGCCCGGATCCTGAGGTAACTTGTTGATTTAAAACAATATTTCCTGATGCGGCGGAGAGCGTGATATTGCGGTTGTTGGCGCTGGCCACGCCGGACAGCCCGTTGGCCGTGCCCACAGTGAGGCCCGCGCCGGCCGCGACCTCTTCCACGACGATGTCGCCGGTCGCCGAAGCATTCGTCAGCCGCGCCGCGAAATTGCCGGCGGTGTTGATCAGGGCCGGCGTGCCCGTGCTGCCGATGCCGTTGTGCGCATCCAGCCGCAGGTCGTTGGCAGCGATGATGCCGCTGCCGCCGGCGATGTTGCCGCTGCCGGCAATCAGCGTCAGGTTGTCGGCCAAATGGCCGATGGCCCCGTCCAACGTGATCGACGGCGCCGTCAGGCTCACCGACTGCGTGCCGCTGCCGCCGGTGGTCAGCGTCGTCACCCGCGTCGTGTTCAGCGCATTGCTCTCGACCAGCGCAATGTCGCCCGCCGTGCCGTTGCCCGCGGTCGTCAGGCTGAGGTTGCCCGAGGTATTCGTGTTCACCGCCGTGCCGGCGCCGATGCCCGCCGCCGCATCCAGCGTCAGGTTCGTCGCGTTGATGGTGCCGGCGCCGCCGGCAATGTTGCCGGCCGTGGCCACCAGTTCCAGGTGATCGGCCGTATGACCGATCGCGGCATCGATGGTGACCGGCCCCGCCACCGAAGTCAGCTTCACGCTGCGGCCGCCGCCCGCACCGGCGCCGCCGAGGCTGACCCGGCTCGCCGGCAGCGCGTTGGCTTCCGATACCGTGATGTTGCCCGCAGCCGCACTGCCGCCGCTGTTCAGTGTCAACATGCCGCTGGTATTGGTGTTGACCGCGCTTGCGCCGCCGATCAGGCCGCCCGCATCCAGCGTCAGCGCCGCTGCGGTCAGCGTACCCGCGCCGCCGAGGATATTGCCGGCCGAAGTCCCCAGCACCAGCGTATCGCTGCCGGCATTGAGGCTGCCGCCGACGGTCAGATGGCCCGCGGTCTGCAGGATGCTGACGGTCTGCGCACCGCCGCCAGTGGTCAGTCCGGTCAGCTGGCTGGTGTTCAGGCCGCCCGCCGTATTGTTGCTGATCGCGATGTTGCCGGCGCCACTGGTCGCCGCCAGCGTGCCGCTGCCGATGTCCGTCAGGATCGGCGCGGCGATCGTGCCCACTGCATCGCCCTGCAAGGTCACCAGCCCGCTGCCGGTCGACACGACCCCGGCCCCGGCGATCAGGTCGTTGCCGGCGCCGCCGCCGGCAATCAGCGTCACGTTGCCGCTGCCGGTCGCGCTGACGTTCGCCGCCAGCGTGATGTCGCCGGCCGTGGTACGCAGGTCGGCTTCGCCGCCGTTGCCGGCGCTGATGCCGCTGACCGCAGCCACCGTGCCGAGGCTGACGTTGTCGGCCTCGGTGATGAAAATGCCCCCGATCGCGCCGCTGCCGGTGCGCGCCGCCAGCGTCCCTGCCATCGTGGCGATGCGCGCGCCGCTGCTGCCGATCGCCGTCGCCGCATCCAGCAACACGCCGCTGCCGATCGCGCTGCCCGCAGTCCGCGTGATTTCACCGGCCGAAGTCAGCGTGGTCACAGCGCCGGCATTGCCGACGTCGGCGCCCAGCGCGATGTTGCCGCTGGTCGTCGCCAGTGTCGTCGGACCGGTCGCTGGCCCCGCATTGACCGCAGCGTCCACCGTGATCGTGCCACCCGCGCTCAGGTCGTATGCCGCACCGCCCGCGGCAGCGTTGGCCACGCCTGACAGCGTCGTCAGCGTCACGGCGTTGCTCTCGCTGACAAACACGCCGCCCGAGGTCGTCGAACGCGCCGCCAGCTTGTCCGCCGCGGTGAACACGCGGCTTCCGGTGCCGCCGCCGATGCCAGTGGCCGCATCAAGTATCACATCCGTGCCGCTGGCCGTGCCGGCGGTGCGGGTGATGTTGCCGACAGACACCACATTGACCGTGCCGCCGCCGACATTCGCCCCGAGGGTGATATTGCCAATGGTGGCCGTCGCCAGGTTCGCCTGCCCGCTGCCGGCGTTCACCGCCTGGTTGACGTTGAGGTCGCCACCGGTCGCGGTGATGGTCAGGTTGCCGCCGGTGGTGCCGGCGCCGACCTGCCCGTTGACCGTTGCGATGTTCAGTGCGCCGGCGTTGTTGAAACTGACGGCGCTGTTGCCGCCGCCGATCGCGACATTGGTGACGCTGTTGGCGGCATTGAGCGTGATGGCACCGGCGCTGTTCAGCCGCAGGTCGGTCTCGGTGATGGTACCGGTCTGGGTGATGCTGCCGGACGCGCCGCCGGCCAGCAGTTCGAGCCGCGATGCGTTCGCCGGCGCAATCGCCGCGCTGACATTGATATTGCCTTCGTTGCCGGTGCTGCCGATGGCGATGCCGCCGGCGGTCACCGTATCCAGCTCGGCCGCGGTCAGGCTCAGCCTGCCCCCGGTTTCGCTGCCGAGGTCGTAGCTGCGGTTTGCCGAGGCGGCGCGCATGGTGGCGGTGCCCGTCCCGGCATTGATCTGGCTGTTGCCGGCGCTGCCCCCGGTTCTCAAATCGATATTGTCGGCCACGATCGACACCGCCGCCGAACCGCCGCCGTTGCTGACAATGCCCTGATGGGTGGACGACGACTCGTTGACGAAGCTGCCGCTGCCCGCATTGATCGTGACGCCGCCGGTACCGGTGACGGTTGCCGTGTTGGTGACATTGCCGCCCGCCAGCGTGACGCTGCCGCTGCCGCCGGCGGTCACCGCCTGGCTGACGGTCAGATCCGTGCTCGCGGTGACGCTGATGCCGCCGTTGGCCGCGGTCGTGATGCCGGCCACGCTCTGCGTGATCGCACCGGTGTTGCCGATGACGACGTTACCGGTGTTCTGCGTGACGCCCTGCAGGTCGAGCGTGGCGGCGGTGTTGGTCAGCTCGATGTTGCCCGCGCCGGTGTTGGTCGCCTTGAAGGCGCCGACGGTGTTGGCGCCGTTGAGCAGCGTACCCCCGGCGGAACTGGTCGTCAGCAGGCCGGCGGCGATGGCGCCGGTCTGGCCGATCGTGCCGCTGGCGGTCAGCGTCAGGTCGCCGCCGGCCACCGTGGCGCCGCCGACCGTGATCGCGCCGGTATTGTTGATGATCACGTCGCCGCCGCCGGCCTGGCTGATCCCGGTAATGCCCAGCGGGGCGGCGGTGTTGGTCAGTTCGATGTTGCCGCTGCCGGTGTTCGTCGCGTTGAAACTGCCAACCGCATTCGCCGAATTGAGGAGGGTTCCACCCGTCGATACCGTCGTCAGCAAATCGGCAGTGATCGCGCCGGTCTGGCCGATTGAGCCGCCCGAAGTCAGCGCAAGCTCGCGACCCGCGGCCGTGATGCCGGCGACGCCCAGGGCATTGGCGCTGGTCTGTGCGATCGCAACATTGGCCGCACCCACGGAAGCCGCATTGATTGTGACGCTCAGGCTGCCGCCATTGAGATCGGTCTGGATGGCTCCGGAGCCTCCGGTCCCGATGCCACCCCCGGCGGCATACATCACCAGGTTCGACCCCGTGGCGCCACTGATCGTGAAATTGCCGCTGCGCGTGATGCTGCCAACGCCGACGGTTCCGGTGCCGCCGCCACCCGTATCCCAGACCCCAGCCACCGGACTGCCGCCATTATCGTCATGATCCGCCAGCAGCGTCAGCGTGAAACCTGCATCGATCGCCACGTCGCCGTCGATGGTGATGTTGTCCTCCGCCTGGATCACGGTGTCGGCGCTGATGGTCCCGGCCGTCAGCGAGAAATTGAGCGGATCAATCAGGAAGCGCCCCTTGCTGAAACCGGTCGCAGCAAAACCGCGCACGCTGCCGCCAAAGCTGGCGAAATTCGCGGCACTGAACTCGCCTCTGCCGCCATGACCGGAAAAAACGCCGCCGGATATGTCGATCACCTGCCCGGGCAACGCGCGCGCATCCCCATGGGAATACAGATAAACGCGGCCGCCCTGTGAATCGTGCATGTTGCCGCGCGCCTCGATCCGGCTGGAGGCCTCCAGCGTCAATTCACGTCCCGCAATCATCGTGACACTGCCTGCGGCCGCGTGATCAGCCGCGTTGGCCTCAATAGTCCCGGCGCTGACGATGTGAGCACCTTCGACATGGATGTCACCGCCGCCGGCGCCGGCTGCCGCGCCGCTGGCGCTGGTGACGCTGCCGGCCTCGAGCGCCACATCCTTGGTCGCCCTGAACACGATACGGCCGTTCTCTCCCATCACCGCGCTGTTCGCATTGACCACACCGGCATGGCGCACCAGGCTGCCGTACATGCCGATGCGTCCGCCTTCGGCGATCAGCTGTCCGAGATTGACCGACCGGTTATCCGGCGCCGTAACCTGCACACGGACTTCCGGCATCTGTGCATCGACAAGTTCGACACTGTTGCCGGCAGCCAGCAGTATCTCCCCCTGCGGGCTGCGGATGATGCCGCTGTTCTGCACATCCCGGCCCACCAGGTAAACCATGCCACCGCCGGGGGTGGTGATGTTGCCGTGGTTGACCACGCTGCCCGCACCTGCCCCGTCAGTAAAGCGCATGCGGCCGGCGAGGAAATCGGCGTCCGAGAGGTTCAATGTCGAAGCGAGAAACCCGGCGACATCAATCTGCGCACCGGCGCCGATCGTTATTCCGTTCGGATTGACCAGAAATACCCGGCCGTTGGATTGCAGCGATCCCAGTATCGCCGACGGATTGAGGCCGATGACGCGGTTCAGCACACTGCTGGTCTGGGACTGCTGGATGAAACGGGTGATTTCGTTGCCGGCGATCGAAAATCCCTGCCAGTGGATCACCGTGCCTGGCGTATTGGTGACCGTCACTGTATTGCCCTGTACCGCAATGCCGGCCTGGCCATGCACCACGGTCGGCCCGGTCGGATTGGCCGCCGCCGTGCCGGAAAAACAGGAGGCGACCGCCACCGCCAGCAGCTTGCGCCGCCAGTCCGATTGCGATGTGCCGCCTCCGGTACGTCTCATTGTCTTCCCCTCGGCAAGCGGGTCTGCGCCCGCCTGCACCAGTGCAAAATCAGGACAGTGTATGCCGCAGCTTGAAGGCATTGCGTGACAATAGTCACGGCGTGACGGCAAGACTCGATATTAAATCATAACCGATTGTATTTAATGGTTTTTTAAAAAACATAACCCATGACCAGATGCCAGCGGTTGCCGTAGCGGCGCCCCACCGCCGTCCCTGACTGCGTGCCGTCATGCAACACCTGCGCAAAGTCTGCCTTGATGGTCAGATGGTTGCCATAACTGAACCGGGCACCAATCCCCGCGCTGTCCAGACCGACCCGCGCCAGTTCCCCGGGCTGTTTTCTGTTGCGGCCAACTTGACCGGTATCGTAAAAAGCAAGAAAACGCAGGCGCGCATCCTCGTGGCCGAAAACCGCCCCCACGTCAGGCGTATATATCTCCCAGTTCGACCGGTGGCCGCGGTCGTTCGAGGTATACCGTTCATTGAACCCGCGGATGCTTTCCGCGCCGCCGAGGCCGAACTGCTCGGCCGATACCAGCGCATCGCCTGAATACTGCGCATCGGCCTTGACCCGGAACTGCCAGTTCTTGCCAAATTCGCGCGAATAGACCCCGCCGAAACGCCACATCCGGTAGGCGGCGCGCGCCTCGGTGCGCGAGTTCTTGAAATCAGTACCGGTGCCGTCATTGCCCCCGGGAATGTTCTGCGTGTAATTGAGATAGAAACTGAGATCCCGCTGCTGCTGGCGCAAGGCTCCACTGTACGTCAGGCTCAGGGGATGCACGGTGATGTCGGGCACGAAGTTGAAATTGCCCCCCACCGGAGTGACCAGATTCTGGTAGGCACGGTAATCCGCCCCGAATACCAGCCGGTGCTCGAAATCACCGAGCTTGGCCAGATTGCGGTTGTAGCGAAAGGCATAGACGGCACCCTGCCCCGACACATCAAAAAGGTTCTGCACGGTTCCGGAATCCACCGTCGAATAACCGACGATCAGGTCAATGGAGTCCCCGAGGCTGTACAACGGAACGCGGTAGCCCAGGCCGTAAACCTCGACATCGTTGGTGTTTTTGGGAGATGTCACGTACTGCACGGTCAACACGTGATCACGATCGAACAGGTTGCCATGCTGGAACGCAAAACCCGTGCGGTACGTGCCCGTCTCCTTGTTGCCGGTGTTGTCGAAACTGACGCTGAAACGCAGCGGCGGCACGTCCGCCACGCGGATCACAGCATCAACCTCGCCGTCGCGGGATCCGGGGCGCAGCAGAACCGCGGTCTGTTTCGCCGGATTTTCATTGGCAACCTTTACGCTGCCCGCCACCGCACGGGTATTGGGCGTGCTGCCGGGCACCAGGGCAGGCACGCTGCGGCGCGCGTTGTCGGCGCTGAAGTGTTCATTGCCTTCGACCAGCACGCGGCCGATCTTGGGCTCGATGACCCGGAAAATGACGGTGCCCTTGTCGAGTTCCTGCTCGGGCAGCGTCACCAGCACGCCGGCATAACCACGCGCCTGGTAAAGCTCCTGCAGGGCCTCCAGCGCGCGCTGGACATCGCCGAAATCCCTGCGGACACCGGCGTGCCTTGCGGTCAGCCGTGTAATGTCCTCCTGCGGCAACAGGGTGTTGCCTTCGACCTGATAAGTTCGGATTTCGAAACGCAGGCTGTCACCACCGGAATCGGGCGCGACATCCGCCTGCGCCAGCAGGATGCCGGCATGCGCGGGGCGCTCCGCCGCCATGTCCAACTGGAAACTGGGCAACAGTGCAAGGGGTTCACCGCCTGGCGTGGCCGCCAGAACCCCGCCAGCGGAAAGCAGCAGCAAGGCCAGGGCAAGGATCGTCGCACCTCCTCGCGCCGCCGATATCCTCTCAGTCCGGTACATCACACCCTTTCCCGGTTGCCGTTGTGCGCATCGACTTCAATGGGGATTGATTACGCCTCTTTTATCCGCCGGATTATACCGCCGGAGGCATGCAGTACCGCCCATGTATCGCAAGGCGGTCGGCAAACTGCTACATTCCCGGCTTTACCATCCGCAACGTCTTTTCAAAACCATGACCGATACCACCAAACATTGCCGGGTCCTCATCCTCGGCTCCGGCCCCGCCGGATATTCCGCCGCCGTTTACGCTGCACGCGCCAACCTGAAACCGGTGCTGATCACCGGACTTGCACAGGGCGGTCAACTGATGACCACCACCGATGTCGACAACTGGCCCGCCGATGCGGATGGCGTGCAGGGCCCCGAATTGATGGCGCGCTTCCAGAAACATGCCGAGCGCTTCAACACCGAGATGATTTTCGACCACATCCACACCGTCCGCCTGAAGGACACGCCGATCACGCTGGTCGGCGACCAGGGCACCTACACCTGCGACGCGCTGATCATCGCCACCGGTGCCTCGGCGATGTA
>JALHND010000032.1 GCA_022843705.1 Burkholderiales bacterium | reverse complement strand
AGGATCAGTTCGGGATTCAGTGCGGCATAGGGTTTCATGGCGCGCACTGTAGCAGTTTCGGGAGGGCAGACTGCGAAAAACCGGCTTTTGCAGGGCGGATAAGGAACGCAGTGACGTCATCCGCCGGAGAGGTTTGCAACGACCGGATCCCATGCGGCGGATGGCGCCGCTTTGCGGCTTATCCGCCCTACCGTGCCGCCCTATCCCTCAAAAGTAATGCACACTATGTTGAGTCCCGTCCTTCAATTCTTATAACGACAGATCGAAATGAAAAGGCTTCTACTACTAACCAATACTCAACAAGAGAAATCCGTACGCAATCTTCTCGAGAAGAATGGGATTATTTACAAACAAACAGAACCTGGATTTTTTGATAAAGCCTCAATTTGGGTAATGGACCTCGATTACCCAAGAGCCAGAGAACTGGTGGAAGCTCTAATATTAGACGATCAAACAAAAGCTCAAATTCAATTTACCAACGAATGGCAGTCAAAATGGAAGAGTTCATATTTTCTGTGGTTTTTTGGCTCCATCCGGGAAAATCCAGCAAGAATTTTTCGCCTAATAGTACTGATAGGTTTTCTTGTTATTTTTTTGTGGTATCCGATAACCATAATACTTACAGAACTAAAAGAATGAAATTTAATAAGCTCTAAAAAACTGCGGATCAATCGATTAATGCCGCGCCGGTTCCCGCCCCAAGCCCTCCAGCATCCGCCCCGCCACAAACACCGACCCACCCGCAAGCCGCTCCGGCAGCACCTGCTGCAACACCGTCACGTTCGTCACACGACATTCCGCCAGCGTGCCCTGCATCAGCTGCGTCACCTCCGCCACCTCATCCTGCGGCTGCAGCGGCCAGGCAAACCCTTCGAACAATGAATCGTCAAACGGCGTGCTGAGGCTCAGTCGCAGTTCGCCGGCGCCGCTGTCGAGTCTGTGCGCCGACAGCACGGCTTCGGGATCGCCGACGGCCATGCGGAAGCGGCGCAAGTTGTTGCCGAGGAACAGGCTCAGCGCGGCTTCGAGCTGGGCGCGGCGGCCGGCGTGGGCTGCGTTCACCAGTGGCTGCGGCGGGCGCGGCATCGGCAGGATTTCGAGGCCTTGCTGCGCCAGCTGGCGCGCGAGTTCCTTCGTCATTGCCATGCCCCAGGTGCCGATGTTGGATGCGGATTCGAGGAAGGACGGCAGGTGCTGCGGCGTGAGGCCGGCACCGGTGATGAAACGCAGATGCACCTGCTCGCGGCTGCCGGCGACCTGGATCGGTTCCGGCTGCAGCGACTCCAGCGGCGGGCGCTGCGCCGGATCGGTTGCCGCACGCCACAGCGCCGAGGGTGACAGTGCATCCAGCGCTTCGGCGCTGACCAGCGCATTGCCGAGGCCGAAGTTCCGGGTGACGCCCACCGCACCCTGCTCTTCGAGCAGGCCGCGCAATACATGCACTTCGGGCAGCGCCCCCTGCACCGTGCAGGGTTTGCGCGCACCCGCAACAATCACCAGCGGAATCGCAAAAAAACGCAGGCCGATGCCCTCGCCGCCGGAGTCGAGCGTGGCCGCGAGCAGGCGCGCGACACGCTGCGCGCGGGCCGGCGGCTGCACGGCCAGTGCGGTACGAATGCCGGTGTCATCACCCGCCTCCAGCGCCTGCTGCAGGGCCGAACGCAACACTGCGTCATCGGGCTGCGCCGCGGCCGCCTGCAGGGCATGGGCTGAAACACCCGCAATGTCCCGCGGGTCCGGCAGTGTTTCAGTATTGCTCAATCGACTGTCGTTCAATCTACCTTTGCTCCCGAGGCCTTCACCGCCTTGCCCCATTTGTCGAGCTCGGCCTTGATGAAGGCGGCAAACTGCTCGGGCGTGTCGCCGACGAATTCCGCACCCTCGGCGATCATGCGGTTGCGCAGGTCCGGCGCCTGCAGCGCCTTGGTCGACTCGGCGTGCAGCCTGGTGATGATGTCGCGCGGCGTGCCGGTGGGCACCGCCATGCCGAACCAGGAACCGGTCTCGAAACCCTTCAGCCCCTGCTCGTCCAGCGTCGCGATGTCCTTCGCCGCATCGACGCGTTTGAGGCTGGTCACGCCCAGCGCGCGCAGGCGTCCGCTGCGCGCATGCGGCAGTGTCGATACCATCGCGCCGAAATAGACTTCGATGTGGCCGGCAATGATGTCGGCGATCGCGGGTGTCGCACCCTTGTACGGCACATGCACCATTTTGACGCCGGCCATGGTCTTGAAGATTTCGCCGGCGAGGTGGTGCGGACTGCCGACGCCGGTGGAACCATGGCGCAGCGCGTCCGGATTGGCCCTGGCGATGGCGATCAGTTCCTTCGCGTTTTTCGCCGGCAGCGAGGGATGCACGACAACAATGCCCGGCACCTTGGCGAAATTGGTGACGTAGGCGAAGTCCTTCAGCATGTCGTAGCCGAGTTTCGGATACAGCGTCGGATTGATCGCATTGGCCACTGTCGGCATGAACAGCGTGTAACCGTCGGCCGGCGCCTTCGCGCCGAGTTCGGTGCCGATGTTGGTGCCGGGGGACGGTTGTCGATGATCACCTGCTGGCCCCAGGCTGCAGAAAGTTTCTGGCCCACCGCGCGCGCCAGCATGTCGGAGGTGCCGCCGGGCGTGTAACCGACGATGTAGCGGATCGTGCGGTTGGGATAATTCGCCGCGCCCTGGGCCTGCACTGCGCCGGCAGCCGCCAGCAGCGCTGATGCGGGCAACAGGTATTTATATAAGTATTTGATTTTAAAAATATTTTTATCCTCCCGGTCAAAGAAAAAAACCGCCGCCCCGAATGCCCTGGAACACCCGGGTGCGACGGCGCACCTGTTTCCTGCTCCCGCGTGACGGGCCGCGCCGCAAAGGTGCCGCACCGTCATCACCGCTACATCACATCATTCGACCTTCGCCCCCGAGTCCCTGACCACCTTCGCCCATTTGGCGAAGTCGGCCTTGACCACGCGTGCGAATCCGTCGGCGCTGCCTCCAACTGCGTCGGCACCGCGTGCATTGAGTGTCTTGACCAGCTGCGGATCCTTCAGTGCGTTATTCAGCTCAGTGTTGATGCGCCTGACAACCTCGCCCGGCGTGCCGGCCGGCGCAAAAATGCCGAACCAGTTGACCACTTCATAACCCTTCACCGTTTCGGCGATCGCCGGCAGCTCGGGGAATGCCGCCGAGCGTTTGGGCCCGGTCACCGCGAGTCCGCGCAGCTTGCCGGAGCGCACATGCGGCGCCAACGGCACCGCGCTGGCAATGGTCACGCCGATCTGGCCGCCGAACATGTCGATGATCAGCGGACCGGTGCCCTTGTAGGGAATGTGCTCCATGCGGATGCCGGCCATGCTCTTGAACAGTTCCACCGCGAGATGGCTCGACGAGCCGCTGCCGGCCGAACCGTAGTTGAGCTTGCCGGGATTGGCCTTTGCATAATCGATCAGCTCCTGCACCGATTTCGCCGGCAGAGACGGGCCCGAAGCCATCATCAGCGGCACCGAGACGAACTGCAGCACCGGCGTGAAATCGCGGATCGCGTCATAGGCCACTTTTTTGTAGAGATGCGGATTGATCACGTGCGGAATTGACGAGAACAGCAGCGTGTAGCCGTCGGGATTGGCCTTGACCGCGATTTCGGTCGCGATCAGGCCGCCGGCCCCGCCGCGGTTGTCGACCACCACCTGCTGGCCGATGCGCTCGGACAGTTGCTGGGCCGCGGTGCGGCCGAGGATGTCGGCGGCGCCGCCCGGGGGAAAACCGACCACCAGGCGCACCGGACGTTCGGGATAACCCGCCGCAACGGCAGGCAAAACAACACAGGCCGCGGCAATGGCGGCAATCGCATGACGGATATTCATGATGGCTCCTCGTTGTCGTTATGGGATTCAATGACTGCAGACAGGCTTTAGCAGCAATCGTGCCACTGCCCGGCCGCCGGCGTCACCAGCCCAGCACGTAGGCCGGACGCCGCGGATCGGCGCCGCCGTGCAACACGCCCTGTGCATGGTCGCTGACAATGGTGCACACCGACCCGGCGAGCCAGGTCATGTCGTCCCACCAGTACACCTTGTGCCCCATCGCCGCCAATGTCTCACCGGTGGCCTTGGCGATGCGTGATTCGAGATAGAGCCGTCCCGGGAAGTACGGATGCGGCTCAAAGGAACCCGGATAGCTGTAGCTGGCAAAACGCGGCGCTTCCACCGCATCCTGCACCGACATGCCGAAGACATTGATGTTGAGAAAGACCTGGATCATCGCCTGGATCTGCACGTCTCCGCCCGGCGTGCCGAAGGGCATGTAGGCCTTGCCGTTTTTCAGCGCCAGCGCCGGATTCGGCGTCAGCCGCGGACGTTTGCCCGGCGCCACCGAGGACGGATGCGAGGGATCGGCCCAGGACTGGGTGCCGCGGCCGGAACAGAGAATGCCCACACCCGGCACGATCGGCGTCTTGTCCGAACCGTCGGAAGGCGTCGCCGAGAAGGCGTTGCCGTGGCGGTCGATGACACAGACATAGGACGTATCGCCGGGGCCCGGCGCTTCATCGGGCTGCGGCTCCGGCATGCAGATGTTCTCCAGCGCCGACAGCGTTTTCGGATCACCCGCGGGCGGCATGCCCGGCCAGGCCTTGTCATCGCGGATCAGCGTGCGCCGCCATTCGGCGTATTTCTCCGACAGCAGACCGGTCAGTGGCACCTTGACGAACTTGGGATCGCCGAAGTGCTGGTGACGGTCGGCAAAGGCCAGTTTCAGCGCCTCGGTGACGACATGGATGTACTGCGGCGTGTTGTGGCCCAGCGCTTTCAGGTCGTAACCCTTGAGGATGTTCAGCGCCATCGGCAGCGCCGGCCCCTGTGACCAGGCACCGCAGGCATGCACGTCGATGTTGCCGAACTTCGATTTCACGGTCGGCTCGAAATTGACCTTGAAGTTGGCGAAGTCTTCATAACGCATCAGGCCGCCCTGCCCGGTGATCCACTTCGATACCGCCTTGGCGATGTCGCCCTTGTAGAAGGCATCACGCGCGGCCTGCAGTCCGGCCTTGCGGCCCTTGCGTTTCGCCGCGCGGCGCTCCTCGTCGGCCATGTATTTCAGCGTGCGCCCGAGATCAGCCTGGATGAAAACCTTGCCCGGCACCGGCGGTTTGCCGCCGGGCATGAACACTTTCTTGCTCGAGGGCCAGCGGCCGTAGTACTCGGTATTGGCGCCGATGAAGTCCGCCATCAGCGGGTACATCGGAAAACCCTCGCTGGCGAAACGGATCGCCGCCGAGGCCACCTCGCCGAAACCCATGGTGCCGAATTTCGACAGGGCGGTGATCCAGGCATCCGGCGCCGCCGGCACGACGCAGCGCTCGACGCCCGGCGGGATCTTGCCGCCGTATTTCTTCATGAAATAATCCGGCGTCACCGCGGCCGGCCACACGCCGAGGCCGTCGATCGAATGCACCTTGCGGTCCTTCGCGGTGTAGATGATCTGCGGCGCGACGCCGCCGATGTTGACCTTCTCGGTCTGCAGCACGCCGATGGCGAGCCCCGCGGCAACGCCGGCATCGATGGCATTGCCGCCGGCCTCGAGAATCTCGAAAGCCGCATGCGCGGCGAGGTAATGGCCCGCCGCAACGACGTGGCGGGTGCCCATGATGGTCATGCGTTTCATTGTCATCGTTCAATCTCCGGAGCCTGCGCGAACCCGCGGCAGTGTGGCCCGATTCTAACCCCGGCGGCCCGCATCGCCGCCGGCATTGCCACAAACTGGACGTCTCGTGGCGGTCCTGCACGGCAGCCGAAGGCTTGGTAGACTCGGGCGTTACACCAACTGTCCGCAACGTTTTGCGTATGCGACAACATCACGAGGAGAGAACCTGATGAAATCCAACCGGCTCCGGGTCGCCGCGACCGCCGTCCTGCTCACCCTGACGGCATCCGCCTTCGCCCAGAACTATCCCGTAAAACCGATCCGGATGGTCATTCCCTTCGCCGCCGGCGGCAACACCGACATCATCGGGCGCATCTTCGCACCGAAAATGGGCGAGATCCTCGGCCAGCAGATCATCATCGACAACCGCGGCGGCGCCGGCGGCGCGATCGGCACCGAGGTGGTGATGCGTGCGCCCGCCGACGGCTACACGCTGCTGATGGCCTCGGCCGGCCACACCATCAACCCGGCCATGGTCAAGAAGCTGCCCTATGACTCGGTCAAGGATTTCACCCCCATCGGCATCGTCGCCGACGTGCCCACCGCCTTCGTGATCCACCCGTCGCTGCCGCCGAAGAACCTGAAGGAGTTCATCGCGCTGGCCAAGGCCCGGCCCAACGACATCTTCTACTCCACCGCCGGCCAGGGCACCGTCGGCCATCTGTCCGCCGAGCTGCTGATCTCGACCACCGGCATCAAGATCACCGCCGTCCACTACAAGGGCAGCGGCCCGTCGATGATCGACCTCGTCGGCGGCCATGTGCAGATGCAGTTCCCGAGCATGCCGGCCGCGGTGCCCTACGTGGCCCAGGGCCGCCTGCGCATGATTGCCCAGACCGGCGAAAAACGTTCACCGGCAGCGCCGACGATCCCGACCATGATCGAGCAGGGCCTGAAGGATTTCGTGGTCTCCAGCGGATTCTCGATGTTCGGCCCGGCCAACCTGCCGAAACCGATCGTCGATCGCGTCAATTCGGCGCTGGTGCAGGCGCTGAAGGATCCCAAGGTCAGCAAGACCCTGCTTGACCAGGGCGCCGAACCCAACGGCAGCACACCCGAAGCGCACGACAAGTTCAACCGGGCCGAAATCCAGAAATGGATCAAGGTCGCCCGCGCGGCCGGCATCCAGCCGAACTGAGCGGTTCTTCAGTGCGTTAAAATACGGGGCCGCGTGCCCCGTATTTTTTTGCGCCGAATTTTTGCCTGATCCGTTCGTAATCGTCCGCCTTTCCGCTTATCGTCCAGAGACATCCCATGACCCCATTCGATTTCCAGTTCCCCTACACCTCGCAGCGCATGCCCGTCCTTGCGCGCAACGCCGTCGCCACCTCGCAGCCCCTGGCCGCCCAGGCCGGCCTGCGCATGCTGCTCAAGGGCGGCAACGCCGTCGACGCCATCCTCGCCTCGGCGATCTCGCTGACCGTGCTGGAGCCCACCAGCAACGGCATCGGCAGCGATGCCTTCTGCATCCTGTGGGACGGCAAGAAACTGCACGGCCTCAACGCCTCGGGCCGCTCGCCCGCGGCGTGGACGCCGGAACGCTTCAAGGGCGCGCAGGCAATGCCGCAGCGCGGCTGGGACTCGGTGACCGTCCCGGGCTGCGTCTCGGCCTGGGCCGAAATGTCGGCCAAATTCGGCAAACTGCCCTTCGCCGACCTGTTCGAACCGGCGATCCAGTATGCCAACGACGGCTACATGGTGACGCCGACCATCGCCCGCCTGTGGGCCAACCAGGCGCCGGAGCTGAAAAACCAGCCCGGCTATGCGGAAGCCTTCATGCCGCGCGGCCGCGCACCGCTGCCCGGCGAGAAATTCTCCTTCCCGGCGCAGGCCAAGACGCTGGCACGCATCGCCGAAACGAAGGGTGAAGCCTTCTACAAGGGCGACCTCGCCGAAAAGATCGTCGCCTGGGCCAAGCAGCACGGCGGCGCGATGACACTCGATGACCTCGCCGCCCACAAAAACGACTGGGTGGAGCCGATCGGCATCGACTACCGCGGCTACACGCTGCACGAGATTCCGCCCAACGGCCAGGGCATCGCCGCGCTGATCGCGCTGGGCATGCTCGAGAACTTCGACGTCGCCAAGCTGCCGGTCGATTCGCCCGACAGCATGCACCTGCAGATCGAGGCGATGAAGCTCGCCTTCGCCGACATCAACGAGTACGTGTCGGATCCGGCGACGATGCGAGTGAAGCCCGCCGAGATGCTCGACAAGGCCTATCTCAAGGAACGCGCGAAGCTGATCGACATGAAAAAGGCGCAGGAGCCGGCACACGGCCATCCGGCGAAAGGCGGCACGGTCTATCTCACCGCCGCCGACGATTCCGGCATGATGGTGTCGTACATCCAGTCCAACTTCGCCGGCTTCGGCTCGGGCGTCGTGGTACCCGGCACCGGCATCAGCCTGCAGAACCGCGGTTTCGGCTTCAGCCTCAAGCCCGGCCACGCCAACATCGTCGCCCCCGGCAAGCGCCCCTTCCACACCATCATCCCCGGCTTCCTGACCAAAAACGGCAAGCCGCTGATGAGCTTCGGCGTGATGGGCGGCTCGATGCAGGCGCAGGGCCACATGCAGGTGGTTTCGCGCATGGTCGACTACGGCCAGAATCCCCAGGCCGCCGCCGATGCGCCGCGCTGGCGCGTCGACACCGGGCTCAAGGTCGGCATCGAGCACGGCGTCGCGGCGGATACGGTCAATGAACTGCGCGCCCGCGGTCACGACATGCCGCAGGCCGACCGCTGGTCCACCGACTTCGGCCGCGCCCAGCTGATCTACAAGCTGGAAGACGGCTACTTCGCCGCTTCCGAACGCCGCACCGACGGCCAGGCCGTCGGCTTCTGATCACAGGGGCATGCCTATGAAATATTCGCTTGGTGACCGCAAGGTCGTCTGCAAGGGCGACTACTGGATCGCCCCCAACGCCACCGTCATCGGCAGCGTGGTGCTGGAGAACAATGCCAGCATCTGGTGGAACTGCGTGCTGCGCGGCGACAGCGACACCATCACCATCGGCGAGAACTCGCAGGTGCAGGACGGCTCGGTGCTGCACGCCGACCCCGGCTTCCCGCTGACGCTGGAGAAAAATGTCAGCGTCGGCCACATGGCGATGCTGCACGGCTGCACCATCGGCGAAGGCAGCCTGGTCGGCATCAAGGCGGTGATCCTCAACGGCGCGAAAATCGGCAGGAACTGCCTGATCGGCGCCGGCGCCTTTGTCGGCGAGGGCAAGGAAATCCCGGACGGTTCGATGGTGCTGGGCATGCCCGGCAAGGTGGTGAAGCAGCTGTCACCCGACCAGATCAAGGGCATCAACCGCATTTCCGAGCATTACGTGAAGAACTTCAAGCGTTATCTCGCCGAGCTGCGGCCCGACGAATCCTGAGCGCCGCGGAAAGGGAAGCCGCCATGACCGGAATGAGCAAGTTCGGATTCCGCATCAAGACCCGCGGCGGCATGGTGGTGGAGAACCTGATGGTCCAGGCGCGCGACCAAGCGGAGGCGGAAAACCGCATCCGCCAGATCTATCGCCACTGTGAAATCCTTGAATGCAGCACGCTGGCCCCGGACACGCGCGGGGAAGGCATGGACCTTGAAGGAATGATTTCGCTGATCAGCCGCCAGGAAGAACCGCGCTGACCCGCGGACGCTGATCTCAGCCGCCGGCGCGGCGTGTGTGCACCAGGCGCAGTCCGGCAACCATGCCGCGGCGTGATGCCGCATCCTGCCCCGCCGACAGCGCAGTGCGCGCCCCCGGGGGCGCCGTCCGCACCGACGGTGCCGCTGCGGCAGGATTCAGGCGGATGAAATCCGAAGCCAGCAGTTCTTCGAGCAGAGCGGCATAGTCCCGCGCGCCGCGGCTTGCCGGCGCGTGTTCGAAAACATCCTGGCTCGAAGCCGGGCTCTCGGCCAGGCTGACGTTCTCGGCGATGCGCGTCGCGCAGACCTCGTCACCGTAACGCTCGCGCAACTGGCTCTCGATGTCGGTCGACATGCGGCGCCGCGAATCGTAGCGGGTGATCAGGTAGCGGCGCGGCACGCGGCGCTTCAGCACCTGCTCCAGCGCCTTCAGCGTGCGCTCCATCTGCAGCGCACCCTTCATCGCCAGGTAATCGGTCGAAATCGGAATGATCACCCCGTCCGCCGCAAACACGCTGCCCAGCGACAGCGCACCAAGCATCGGGCAGGCGTCCATCAGCACGGGACGGGAAGCCGGCTCGCGGTCCAGCGCGGTGGCCAGCTTGGTCAGCACCGCGGGCCCCTTGCCGAACTGGGTATCCACCTTGGACAGCTCGATATGCGAAGGCACCAGCCTCCAGCCGCCGCGGGTGGTCGTCGCCAATGCGGCCAGCGGGGTACCGTGGGCATACAGCCCGTAAAGACTGGCATCGGCGCGCGGCACCGAAACGCCGCAGACACCGGTGAGATGCGATTGCGGGTCGAGGTCGATCACCAGCGGGTCGGCGCCGCGGCGTGCCAGCAGGCCGGCAAGGTTCAGCGTCGTCGTCGTCTTGCCGACGCCGCCCTTCTGGTTGAATACCGCAATGCGTGCCACCCGGACCTCCGCAGGGCCGGAAGCCGGCCGTGGATTGGACTGGGGATTTTGCGCTGTGAATCATGGAATTGGCAACCGCTGTTTGGGCATTGCCTCAATACATCACGGCAAGCTGCTGTCCGGCTTCGATTTGGACCCATCGACATTCCGGGGGATTGACCAATAACCACAAAAATACCAATAAAAACAATTATTTATTAATTCACAGGCCTCGCCACTCAAAGTGCCGCCGCAGTCCGGCTGGAACCCTCCGGATACGCCGGAACGCCCTGCATGCCATCCGGCACAGCACCCCGGAAGTCGCTGGCGCCCGCCGTTCGCAGGCTGCGAACGCGATCCAAACGGATGGCACAGCGTCAGCCAGGCCGCGCCAATGGCGACCGACTTTGAATTCGGTTATCCTCGCTGGCAAATTACAGGGGGGTGTTTGAAATGGCGTTTTACGCGTTTTACGTGATCGCGATCGTCGTGCTGATCCTGCATTTCACCGGCTGGCTCAAACGCAACAACCTCGAATGGCTGGTACTCGCGCTCGCCGTCGCCGTATTCCCCGTGGTGATTTTCCTGCGCTGAACGCAGCGCAGCTTCCGCACCGCTGCCGCCCTACTTCAACAGCAGGCTCGCACCGCTGGCAAGCAGCATCAGCGCCAGCAGGCGGGAGAAGGTTTCGCTGTTGACCCGGTTGCCCAGTTTCTCGCCGACGATCGTCGCGATCCACATCAGCGGCAGCAGCAGCACGAACAGCAGCAGTATCCCCCTGTCGTAAAAACCCGCCCAGGCATAACCGCCGATGCGGGCCACCATTTCGGCGAACCACAGTGCCGCGACCGTCGCGCGGAATCCCGCGCGCCCGATGCCGCGGGCATTGATGTAGATCACCACCAGCGTGCCGCCGCCCCCGCCGAACAGGGTGTCGAAAAAGGCGCCGGTGAAGCCCACCGGCAGCGCCCAGCGCTGCGAACAGCGCAGTTGCGGCAGGCCCAGCGCGCTGACCGCCAGCATGTAAACCGAATACAGCACCAGGAAGCTGCCCAGCATCAGCACCAGCATCCGGTTGTCGAGCACCGCGAACAGCCACAATCCGGCGATTGTGCCGATGATGGTCGGCGGCAGCAGCAGGCGCAGTTCCTCCCAGACGATTTCCCGGCGATCGCGGATCATCAGGATCACGAACAGCACGAACACCAGCAGGCTGCACAGCGGCACCGCCATCTGCAGCGGAATCACGAAGGCGAGCAGCGGCACCGCGATCATGCCGGCGCCGAAGCCCGACATGCCGCGCACGACAAAGGCGGTAAAAACAGATCCTGCAATCCACAGCAGCTGGAAGGCGTCGAAGCCGGGCATCAGGACAGCCTATTTCAGCGCCAGCGCAGTGCCGCTGACCAGCAGCACCACGCCAAGGACGCGTTGAAAAAGCACTTGATCAAAGCGCCGCACCAGCCGCGCGCCCAGCCATGAGCCGACGACCATCATCGGCAATGCCGCCGCCAGCAGCAGCATCACCTGGCGGTCATAGAGGCCCAGCGAGGCATAACCGGCGATGCGCGTCAGCCCCTGGAACAACATCACCGTGGTGATGGTCACGCGGAAGGCATCCTTGGCAAGGTGCGCAGAGTTGAGATAGATCACGTACAGCGGCCCCGCCGCACCGCCGAACAACGAACCGACGATGCCGGCGCAGAAACTGGTGACGCCCGCCACCGGCAGCATCCAGCGCGGCGGAATGATCGGCGTGCGCCCGGCGAACACCATCACGTACAGCGCGTAGAGCACGACAAACACGCCGAGCGAGCGCGCCAGCGGCTGCGTATCGATCAGCGTCAACAGGTAGATGCCGACAAACACGCCAATCAGGCTGCCGGGGAGGATGCGCCGGATTTCGCGCCAGACGATGTGGCGCCAGTCGACCACGCCGTGGCCCACCGAGGACAGCATGTTGAGCACCGTGACCACCGGCACCGTCACCTGCACCGGAAACACCAGTGCCAGCAGCGGCACCGCCACCGCGCCACCGCCGAAACCGGTGCCGCCGCGCACCGCGAAGGCGACCGTCACCACCACCACGCAGAACAGCATCTGCCACAGCGACAGCTCATCCACCGGCAGGGCCCTCCCCGCGCAGCGCGCGCCGCCCGGCATGCAGGGCGATCAGCGTCAGCACGGCGATCGCGGTGACCATGCCGAAGGTGGCGGTGTAGCTGCCGCTCAGCTTGTAGACCAGCGTGAAAGCCGTCGGCCCGCTCAGGATGCCGGCGAAGTTCCAGACCATCGCGCCGCCGGTGGCGATGCTGACCTGCCCCGGAGGACTGCGCCGCGCCACCTCCGCGGTATAGAGCCCGTTCCAGCCGATCGCGGTGGCACCGAGCACCGCGAACAGCAAACCCGTTGCCAGCACCGGCCATCCGGGCTGCAGGAAAACCACGATGCCGCAGCAGACAATCGATCCCAGTGTCAGGTACTGCAGTGCGGCAAGGCAGTCGCCACTGCGGTCGGCAAGCCAGCCCCAGACAATGCGCCCGAGCACGCCGAAAATCTGCGCCACCGACAGCATCAGCCCGGCCTCGACCAGCGTGTAGCCGCCCTCTCCGACCAGCATCACCACCGTGAAGGTGCTGACGCAGAGCTGGATGAAGGCAAGGCAGAACGCGGCCACGCCTAGCCAGCGCAGCGCCGGCATGCGCCACATCAGCCTCAGGCCGTCGAACACCCGCGCCTGCACCGGCAGGTCGGGACGGCGGTCATCGTCCCAGGCACGGCGCGCCGGCTGCACCGCCAGCAGTGTCGCCAGCGCCGAGACCAGCACCAGCGCCAGTGCCCAGCGCCAGCCGAAGGCCAGCGTGACCGCCGGCGCAATCAAGGCCATCAAGGCCCAGGCCAGCGGCACCCCGGTCTGTTTCAGCGAAAAAATGAAATTGCGGTGCTGCGGCGGACTGTAGCGGAACAGCAGGTGCGCGGCCGCAGGCAGCAGGATGCTCATCGCCGTGCCGATGAACACCGATGCGAATACCAGCGCCGGTACACTGCCGTGCAGCGCGATCGTGAGGCCGGTGATGCAGCAGGCCATGCCGATCTGCGTCGTGCGGCAGCCGCCGTAACGCGCCACCATCCAGGTGAACAGCATCGAGCCGAGCATCGCCGCGCCGTAGATCACGCTCATCTGGTAACCGATCAGCGAAGCCTCGACGCCCAGCGCGGGCGCCAGCTCCGGCGCGATCACCGGAAACACCGCGGCACCCATCGCACCCGCGACCTGGGCCGCCGTGGTGGCCGCGACCACGGCGACCACACCGCCTGCCGGCACGCTCACCGCCTTCATGGCCTGCGCTCCGCGCGCGCGGCGGCAGCCGCCAGCGCGGCACTGGCCAGCGCCGCCACGGCCAGCAGCACGAAGGTGCTGGTGTAGCTGCCGATGCCGCGATAGGCCGCGGCGAACAGCGCGGGACCGGCGAGGATGCCGCCGAACACCCATACCATCATGCCGCCGGTCGCCACGCTGACCATGCCGGCGGGGCTGAGGCGGGCGATCTGCGCATGCATCACGCCGTTCCAGCCGTAGGCGACAAAACCGAACACCGCGTAGAACACCGCCAGCGCCGCCACCGGCGGCCGGCTCGCGATCAGCAGGCTGGCCACGCAACCCAGCGCGGCGGCGAGGCTGGTCAGCACCAGCACCGCGATCGCCCTGCCGCCGCGATCCGCCATCCAGCCGAACACCAGCCGGCCGGCCATGCCGGACACCTGCACCAGCGACAGCATCACACCGGCGGCAACGAGGCTGTAACCGGCTTCCTGCACCAGCAGGTTGACGGTGAAGGTGCCCAGGCAGAGCTGCACAAAGGAAAAAAAGAATCCGGCCATCGCCAGATAACGCAGCACCGGATAACGCCACAACACGACGACACCGGTGAGCAGGTTGGTGCGCCCTGCCGCGCCCGGATCGCGGTCATCGTCCCAGTGCCGGCGCCAGCGCCCGAGCAGCAGCGCCCCGGCCACCGAATAGGCCAGCACCACGAACATCGACACCCGCCAGCCGAAGGCCACGGTCAGCACCGGTGCCACCAGGGCAATGGCGGCCCAGCCCAGCGGTACGCCGGTCTGCTTGATCGAAAAAATCAGGTTGCGGCGCGCAGGCGGACCAAAACGGTACAACAGGTGCGCGGCGCCGGCCGCCGCCAGTGCGGTGCTGATGCCGCTGCACACCGCCGCCACCGGCATCAGCCACAGCTGCCCGGCCAGTCCCGCGACCATGCCCGCCGCGCAGACCCACAGCGACCACTGCATCGCGCGGCAGGCGCCCCAGCGCAGCACCACGGTGCCGACGGCGCCCGAGGCGAGCATCGCCGCGCCGAACAGGATGCTCATCAGGTACCCCACCGAGGAGGCATCGACATCGAGCATGCGCGCGAGCTGCGGTGCCAGCACCGGAAAGATCGCGATGCCCATCGCCGAGGCGATCTGCGCGGCGGTGGTTGCCAGCACCACCACCACGATCGAAGGCGCGGCCGTGCCCATCAGCGTTTGCGCTCGGCCCGCTGCGCCATCAGCAGCAGGCCGAAAGCGGCCACTGCGGAGGCCGTCACCAGCAGGAAGGTGTTGCCATAACTGCCGATGCCGCCATAAGCCGCGGCGAATGCCGCAGGCCCCACCAGAACACCCGCGAACACGAAGAAGGTGGTGCCCGCCGCCACCACGCTGGCCATGCCCGGGGGGCTCAGCCGCGCGGCCTCGGCATGGAACACGCCGTTCCAGCCCACCGCTGTCGTGCCGATCACGAAAAACAGGACATACACCAGAAACCGGTTCCATTCCGGATCGAACAGCGCCAGCAGCAGTGTCGAGGTGATGGTCAGTCCGCAGATGATCATCAGCACCTGCAGGCTGCTGCCCACCCTGTCGGCCAGCCAGCCCCAGCAGATGCGCGAGGCCGAGCCGCCGATCTGCACCACAGACAGCATGACCCCGGCCTCGACCAGTCCGTAACGTCCCTCGGCCACCAGGTAGATCACAGTGAAGCTCAGCACGATGCGCTGGATCGCCGAAAAGATCATCGCCACCAGCGAGATCCAGCGCAGGTCGGTCTGCCCCCAGACCAGGGGCACGCCGCCGAAAGCCGCGCCGCCCCCCTGCTGCACCCTGCCGCGGTCGGCGTCCCAGATTTCGCGGTAACGCTGCAGTACCAGCACTATGAAGAAAATCATCACGCCGACCATCAGCAGCGACCAGCGGTAGCCGAAATTCACCGCGATCGCGGGCGCGGTCAGCGCGGTGATCACGCCGCCGACCGGAACACCGGTCTGCTTGATCGAGAACATGATGTTGCGCCGCTGCGGCGGCGTATAGCTGACCAGCATGTGGGCCGCCGCCGGATTGAGCAGTCCCATGCCCATGCCCACCGCGGCCGAACCGAGCGCGATCGCCGCGACATGCGGCAGCGCGAACAGCGCCAGCCCCACACCGCAGCACAGCACCGAGATCTGCGTGGCACGCGCCGCACCGTAACGCAGCACGGCCTTGCCGCCGAACATCGTCGCCGCCGTCGCCACGCCGAAAGTCAGGCTGACCTGGTAACCGATCAGGATCGGACTGACGCCCAGCGCCTCCGCCAGCTTGGGCGCGATCGTCGGCAGCAGGATGTTCGACATCGCGATCATCATCTGCGCGAAAGTCGCGACGGCCACGACCGTCCACGGGCCGGGCATGATGGCCGGGCCGGTCACGGGTACGCTCTGCAGAGAAAAAGTTGCCGGAGAAACACACCGCATTGTGTGGACTGCGCCGCAATGGTGCAAGACGCACGCTCACGATGCGGTCTGCGCACCATCACGGGGCGCAACAAATTTCAGATCAGAGCTGTTGACATGTCAGATAATGTTTTCTAGGATTTCATGGAAATGAGTGCCACCGCCGCCAAAACCATCCCGCTGCTCAGCGAACGCGCCTACGAACGCGTCAAGCACGACATCATCTGCTGCCTGATCCCGCCGGGCACCGAAGTCTCCGAAGCGCAGCTCTGCGAACAGTACAAACTCGGCAAGGCGCCGGTGCGCATGGCGCTGTCCCGGCTCGCCCACGACGGACTGGTGCGCGCGATCCCGCGCCGCGGCTACATGGTGACCGCGGTCACCCTCAAGGACATCCAGGACGTGTTCGAACTGCGCCTGCTGCTGGAGCCGCGCGCGGCGCGGCTCGCCGCCGGACGGGTCGATGCCAAGCGGCTGCGGGTGCTCGACGAAATATGCCGCGCCGGTTACCAGTCCGGTGAAGCAAAAAGCACCGCCCGCTTCCTCGAGGCCAACAAGGAATTCCATGTCGCGATTGCCCAGGCTTCTGGCAACGCGCGGCTCGCCCACGCCATTGCCCAGCTGCTCGACGAAATGACACGACTGCTGCACCTCGGCCTGGGTTTCCGCAACCGTACCCAGGAAATGCAGCACGAGCACCGCACGCTGGTGCGCGCGCTGGTCCGCGGCGACGGCGCGACCGCGGAGAAAATCTGCCAGGAACAGATCGAGGCTGCGCGCGACATGGTGCTCAAGGCCATACTCAACAGCGACACCGTGATGAACGTCGCCATTGTCGCGGAAAGCCGGTGATACACATGACTGACAACGCACTGCACACCCTCATCCGGCGGCTCGATGCCGCGATGGATGCACCCCCGGAAAACCTGCACGGCGCGGTGACCGGCGCCCTCGCCGAGGCGGTGGCCCGCCGCGACTGGCTGCGGGACGAACAGCAGCAGGCGGATGCGGCCCAGTACGCGCGCCACGTGCTCCACGCCGACCCGCAGGACCGCTACACGGTGGTCGCGCTGGTCTGGGGCAGCGGCCAGCAGAGCCCGATACACTCGCACCACACCTGGTGCAGCGTGGCTGTCTACCGCGGGGAAATCAGCGAAACCTTCTACGCGGCCGACGACGGCGCGCCGGTTCCGCTGCGCACCGTGCGCCGCGGCGCCGGCACGCTCAGTTTCGACGGGGGCGACGCGGGCGTGCACCGCATCGCCAATCCGGCCGGCGATACCGCGGTCTCGATACACGTCTACGGCATCGGCGCGGCCAAGGTCGCCACCGGTGTCAACCGCGTGCTCGGCTGACAGGACAGGCATCACGCACAGGGTTCATAATCACGGCGGTGGCACGGGCGGGACGCCACCGTTTCAGCAATCATCACCCAACGGAGAAATGCAATGAAAGCAGTCGTACTTCGGGAACACGGCGGTCTGGACAAACTGGAATACGTGACCGACTTTCCCGATCCGGTGGTCTGCGAAGGCCACGTGGTGATCCGGGTCCGGGCGACCTCGTTCAACTACCACGATGTGTTCACGGTGCGCGGCATGCCCGGCATCAAGGTGCCCTTCCCGATGATCATCGGTCTTGACCTCGCCGGCGAAATCCTTGAAGTCGGCGCCGGTGTCTCCGGCTGGAAAGCCGGCGACCGCGTGCTGGTCAACCCGCTGAACAAGAAAAAGGGCCTGATGGGCGAAATGATGCACGGCGGCCTGGCCGAAAAATGCCTGGTGTCCGCCGACCAGCTGATCAAGATGCCCGACAACGTCAGCTTCGAGCAGGCGGCCTCGCTGCCGGTGGCCTACGGCACCGCGCACCGCATGATCATCACCCACAACACGATCAAGAAGGGCGACAAGGTGCTGGTGCTGGGCGCCAGCGGCGGCGTCGGCACCGGCTGCGTGCTGCTGGCCAAGATGCTCGGCGCCGAAGTCATCGCCTGCGCCTCCAGCGAGGACAAGATCCAGCGCCTGAAGGATCTCGGCGCCGATCACGTCATCAACTACAAGACCACCGACTTCTCGAAATGGGCGGTCGAGAAATTCGGCAAGCCGCAGCGCCGCAACTACGAAGGCGGCGTCGATGTGGTGATCAACTTCACCGGCGGCGACACCTGGGCGCCGACGCTGAAATGCGTCAAGCGCGGCGGCAAGATCCTGGTCTGCGGCGCCACCGCCGGCTACGACCCCAAGGAAGACCTGCGCTACGTCTGGAGCTTCGAACTGCAGATCATCGGTTCCAACAGCTTCTACGACGAAAACCTGAAGGCGCTGATGGACCTGATCCAGCAGGGCAAAATGAAGCCGGTGGTCGACGAGGTCATGCCGCTGCAGGACGCCGCCAAGGGCCTCAAGCTGATCGAGGACCGCGAGGTGTTCGGCAAGGTCGTGATCACGCCCTGAAACCTTAAAACCTTTAGCCACAGAGGGCACAGAGAAAATCAGAGCGATTAACAGGATGGACAGGATGTTCAGGATAAAACCCGTGAATCCTTGCGTCTTGTCTGACGGCCGATGCTCCGGTTTTATCTTGTTCATCCTGTCCATCCTGTAAATTGATTTTGCAGTTCTCTGTGCCCTCTGTGGCTGGCTTTTGACTTTGACCTTGATTTCCATCAACACCGCATGACCATCCCCTGCCCCGAACCCCGCGGTTATCCCGGCAACCTCGGCCTGCCGTTTGCCGCACATGCCGGGCTCGCGCGCACGGCGCTGGTCGACCTGCGCGACCCCGCGGCGCCGCGGGAATACGGCTTCAGCGAGCTGGATGCCGCCTGCAACGCACTGGCGCGCGGCCTCGAACGCAGCGGCCTGAAACCCGGCGACCGCGTTGGTATCCTCGCGCTGAACCGCGCCGAATTCGTGATCACGCTGCTTGGCGCGATGCGTGCCGGCATGGTGCCGGTGCCGATCAACATCAAGCTCCCTGCCGACACCGTGCGTTACATCGTCGCCGACGCCGGCGCGAAGCTGGTGTTCTGCGAGGCGGCCTGGCGCCACCTGCTGCCGGCCGATGCGCGCACGGTGGTCTACGACGACGGTGATGCCTGGACACGGTTTCTCGATCCCGGACCGCACACCGCCTTCGAGCCGGCCGCGGACAGCGTGGCGATACAGCCCTACACCTCCGGTTCCACCGGCAAACCCAAGGGCGTGCTGCTGACCCATTACGGCCAGAACTGGAGCCGGCGCATCCTCGCCCACACCCGCGGCACCAGCGAAAAGGACACCATCCTTGTCGCCGCGCCGCTGTATCACAAGAACGCGCTGAACGCGATCAAGCAGGGCCTTACCGGCGGCGCCAAGCTGGTACTGATGCCGCAGTTCAGCGTCGAAGGTTATCTTGCGGCGCTGGCGCGTTATCGCTGCACCGTGGTTTCAGGCGTGCCGACGATGATCTCGATGCTGCTCGCCCGCACTGACCTGATGGCGAAGACCGACACGACTTCGGTGCGTACGGTGATGATGGGCTCCGCGCCCTCCTCGCCGCAGCTGCTCGCCGACATCCGCAAACATTTCCCCAACGCCGAACCGCTGGTGGTCTACGGCGTCACCGAGGGCGGCCCGGTGCCGCTGGGTCCGCATCCGGAAGGCAAACCACGGCCGCCGGGCTCGATCGGCGTGCCCTACCCCGGCACCGAAGCAAAACTCGCCGGCGGGTCACATCCCGACGAAGGCGAACTGCTGCTGAAAAATCCCGGCATCCTGATCGGCTACCACAACCTGCCCGAGGAAACAGCGAAACGGCTCGCCGGCGGCTGGTACCACAGCGGCGATGTCTGCCGCCGCGACGCCGAGGGTTTCTATTTCTTCGTCGGCCGCACCGACGACATGTTTGTCTGCGGCGGCGAAAACATATTCCCGATCGAGGTCGAACGCCTGCTCGAGAAACACCCGGCCGTACACCAGGCCTGCGTGCTGCCTTTCGCGCACGAGCTCAAAGGGCAGGTGCCCTATGCCTTTGTCGTGCTGCGCGCCGGCAAAAACGCAGGCGAAGAGGAACTCAAGCAGCACGCACTCGCCAACGGCCCCGCCTACCAGCACCCGCGGCGCGTGTTCTTCCTCGACCAGCTGCCGCTGGCCGGCACCAACAAGGTCGACCGCGGACGGTTGCGCGAGATCGCGGCCCTCGGTACTGAGAAGAATTCATCAGCGGCCTGATTATTATTATGTTGTGCAGTTTCCACCCGTAGTCTTCAATCCCAGCTTATCCGGAGCAATGCCATGACCGACAGCAAACCGACCCCTCCCAGCCTCGAGCAACTGCAGAAACTGATCACCCGCGGACCGTTCAACCAGTGGCTCAACTTCACTTTCCTCAAGGCCGATGAATCCGGCATCGAAGTGAAAGCCGGCTGGCGCGAGGAATGGGTGGTCAACCCCGAGCGCAAATACACCCACGGCGGCATCCTCGCCGCGATCGTCGACGTCGTCGCCGATTACGCGATCGCCGCGCAACTCGGCCGCCCGGTGCCGACCATCGACATCCGCGTCGATTACCACAAGGCCGCGATGCCCGGCGACCTCACCGCCAAGGGCCGCGTCGTGCGCAGCGGCAGCCAGTATTCCACCGCCGAGGCCTATGTTTACGACAAGGACGGCGCGCTGGTCGCCAGCGGACGCGGCACCTACTTCACCGCACCGCCCAAGTAACACCGGTGACAGGTAATTGGTGACTGGTAATTGGCACATTTGGAACGCGCTGTTTTCCCTAGAGCCTGTTATGGACTTCAGAGGTTCTTCCCTCATCCCCACCCTTCTCCCGGAGGGAGAAGGGCTTTTCATCCCTCTCCCTCCGGGAGAGGGATCGAGGGTGAGGGTGTTTTAATGCATTGATTTAAATATATATTTTTTTAAGTCCATAACAGGCTCTAGCATCGCACCGCATTAGCCCATAACTCTTCACTCATTGCCATTAACCAATTACCACTTACCAGTCACCGCCCCCGCAAATGCCCGAAGTCCTCGAAAGCCGCATCCACGCCCCCACCGCCGCGCGCGGGCTGCGTTACGGCGTGGTGCTGCAGCGGCTCGGGCTGGTGGCCTTCATTGTCATCGTCTGGTGGCTGCTGGCGCTGCGTGTGCCGCACTACGTGCTGCCGGGCCCGGCACGGGTGTGGGAAGCCCTGACGCTGATCTCGGACAGCGGCACGCTGTGGCAGGACCTGGGCATCACGCTGGGCCGCGTCGCCACCGGTTTCGTGCTGGCGACGCTGATCGGCCTGCCGCTGGGCATCATTTTCGGCGCCAGCCGGCGCCTCGGCGAATTCTTCGAGCCGATCATCCCGGTGATGAATACCGTGTCCTCCGCGATCTGGGCAACCTTCGCGATCATCTGGTTCGGCGTGTCCAATGCGACCACGGTGTTCGTGGTGTTCATGACCGCGATGCCGCTGATCATCACCAACGTCTGGCAGGGCACGCGCACCGTCAACGCCGACTTCATCGAACTCGCCCATGTGCTGCGCATGCCGGCGTGGAAGGTGATGTGGAAAATCTACCTGCCGACCATCCTGCCCTACTTCTTCTCCGGGGCCCGGCTCGCCTTCGGTTTCGGCTGGCGGGTGTCGCTGGTCGCTGAAACGCTGGGCTCGTCGAGCGGTGTAGGATACCGGCTGCGCCAGGCGGCGGACCTGATCCAGACCGACCAGGTGTTCGCCTGGACGCTGACACTGGTGGTGATGATGGCCATCCTCGAGATGGGCATCCTTCGCCCGCTCGAAAACTACCTGTTCCGCTGGAAAAAAGAGGCCGAGCAATGAACGCAGCGCGCAAGGCGGCGCCCCGGCGCCTGATCGTCGCAATGACCGGCGCCTCGGGCTCCGTCTACGGCATCCGCATCCTCGAACGGCTGCGCGACATCGGCGGCTGGGAGACCCACCTCGTGGTGTCGGAAGCCGGCGTGCTCAACGCCTTCCAGGAATACGGCATGGACCGCAAGGCGCTGCACAAGCTGGCCGATGTCACGCACAACGTGCGCGACATCGGCGCCACCATCGCCAGCGGCTCCTTCATCACCGCCGGCATGGTCGTCGCGCCCTGCTCGATGAAAACCCTGGGCGGCGTTGCCCATGCCCTTGCCGACAACCTGATCACCCGCGCCGCCGACGTGATCCTGAAGGAGCGCCGCCGCCTGGTGCTGATTACCCGGGAGACGCCGCTGAACCTCGCACACATCCGCAACATGGAGTCGGTGACACTGATGGGAGGCATCATTTTCCCGCCGGTGCCCGCCTTCTACAGCGGCGGCAAGACCATCGACGACCTGGTCAACCACACGGTCGGCCGGGTGCTCGACCTGTTTGAAGTCGAACATGACACCATCAACCGCTGGGCCGGCGTCACCGGCCCGGCCGAACTGAAGGACAAGAAGAAACAATGAAACCCCTGCCTTACGCCGACGAAAATTTCCGCGGTTTCCTTGACCGGCTGCGCGCCGGGAAGGAACTCGTCGACATCAAGCAGCCGGTCGACAGCCGGCACATCGCCACACTCGTCGACCAGTCCGACAAGGCGCTGCTGTTCCACAATGTCATCGGTTACGACATGCCGGTGGTCTCCGGCATCATCCGCTCGCAGAAACGCGCGATCATGTCGATGGGCTGCGAAACCTATCCCGAGATCGAATTCCGCCTGCAGCAGGGCATCGAGAATCCGATCCCGCCGCGCTACGTCGAAAACGCGCCGCTGAAGCAGGTGATCAGGACCGGCAAGGACGTCGACCTGTTCAGCCTGCCGATCCCCATGTTCTCGATCTACGACGGCGGCCCGATGATCACCGCCGGCATCACCATCGCCAGGGATCCGGAGTTCGGCCTCAACTCCGGCATCTACCGCTTCATGGTCAAGGAAAAGAACCTGACCGGCATCGACATCGTCACCCCGAACAACATGCGGCTCTTCGCGCAGCGCGCCTTCGAGGCCGGCAAACCGCTGCCGATCTCGATCTCCATCGGCAACCATCCCTTCGAGAACCTCGGCTCCGGTTTCCGCGCACCGCTGGGCACCGACGAGATGGGCATCGCCGGCGGCATCCGCGGCTCGGCTATCGAACTCGCACAGTGCGAAACCATCGACCTGCCCTGCATCGCCGATTCCGAGATCGTGCTCGAAGGTGAAATCCTGCCGACCGGCTGGACCCAGCCCGAAGGCCGTTTCGGCGAATTCACCCGGCTCATGGGCGGACTGCACTGGAACCCTGTCGTGCGCATCAACGCCGTGACCATGCGCAAGGATGCGATCTACTACGCCCTGCACATGCCCTGGGAAAACACCTGGCTGATGGCGCCGACGCGTTACACCCAGATCCGCCGCGCGCTGAAAACCGCCGGCATCCAGATCAAGGACATCAACGTCACGCTCGGCGGCTGCGGCATGTGGCACGCCATCATTTCGATCAAGAAACAGGCCGGTGAGGGCAAAAACGCCCTGCTCGCCGCGCTGTCGGTGATGGACTTGAAACACGTGGTGGTGGTCGACGACGACATCGACGTGTTCAATGCGATGGACGTCGAATGGGCCATCGCCACCCGCGTGCAGGGCGACAAGGACATCATGATCATCCCGGGCAGCCGCGCCAAGCCGCTGGACCCCAGCCTGCCGGTGATGCCGCACGGCGTGGTGCCGACCGGCACCAAGGTCGGCATCGACGCGACGATTTCCGAGGGCATCCCCAAGGAACGTTTCGAGCGCATCTCCTACGCCTACACCGACCGCGCGAAGATCGCCGACTACTACAGCGGCAAGGCCGACCCGGCGCCGGCCGTGGCCTCCGGCGACAAGGCCGTCGCTGAACTGTCGGCCAAGATCGTCGCGGTCATCGGAAAAACGCCGAAGTACTACTCGGAACTCGCCGAGCAGTTCGCCGACTACGATTTCCAGACCGTGGCCCGCGCGCTGGGCAGGCTGCACGAGGACGGCAAGCTGTGGCAGGACCCGCGAGGCCGCATGTGCCTGCGCGATTCACAGTTCGCCGCCAAAGTGCCGGTCAAGGGCGCCTGAGATGAACAGCGCCGCCGCAGTGGCCACCGACACCGGCGCGATCACCGTGCGCGGCGTCTCCAAGTGGTTCGGCTCGGGCGACGGCGCGCTGCAGGTGCTCGACAACATCAGCCTGACGATTCCCTCGCAGTCGGTGGTCGCGATCATCGGCTCCTCGGGCTGCGGCAAGTCGACGCTGCTCAACATCATCTCCGGGCTGGTGACGCCGGAACGCGGCGACGTGATCCTCAACGGTGTCCCCGCGCGTGAATTCAGCGACTGGCGCAGCATCAGCTACATGTTCCAGGAAGACCGCCTGCTGCCCTGGCGCACGGCCCTGCGCAACGTCGAGTTCAGCCTCGAGGCCGGCAGCATGCTGCGCTCCGAGCGCGAAACACGCGCCCGCGAGGCGCTGAAACTGGTCGGCCTGGAAAGTTTCGCCGACGCCTTCCCCTACCAACTCTCCGGCGGCATGCGCAGCCGCGTCGCGCTGGCGCGCAGCCTGGTGCAGGAACCCTGCATCCTGCTGATGGACGAACCCTTCTCGCGGCTTGATGCGCTGACCCGCGCGCAGATGCATGAAGAACTGCTGCGCATCCAGCAGCTGAAAAAAATGACCATCGTCTTCGTCACCCACGATGTCGAGGAAGCCGTCGTGCTCGCCGACAATGTGGTGGTGATGGCACCGCGGCCGGGCCGCATCCGCGAACAGGTCGCGATCACGCTGCCGCGCCCCCGGGATGCCACCGAGCCCGTCACCGCACAACAGGCACATCATCTTAAGTCATTGATTTAATTGATATTTTTATAAAGGAGCCTGCGATGAACGTCCTGCGTCTGATGCACTCCCTGCTGCTCGCCCTGCTGCTCTCCGCCGGAGCGGTTCACGCCCAGAAAATCAAGGTCGGTTACTGGACCAGCGGCTTCAGCCTCGGTTTCGGCGCCGTGATGGAACAGATGAAGTTCGCCGAGAAGGAAGGCCTCGACGTCGAATGGGTCAAGTTCGCGGAAGTCGCCGGCCCCCTGCGCGCGATCGTGCCGCAGACCATCGACGTCGCCTTCGGCGCGCCCTCCACCGCCTCGATGAGCGTCGCCGCCGACGGTGTGCCGGTGCGCATCGTGCTCGCCTCGCAGATTGCCGAAGCCCAGATCGTCGTGCCCGCGGGTTCGCCGATCAAGAGTGTTGCCGACCTGAAGGGCAAGAAGATCGGCATGTCGCCGCCGGGCAGCGCCACCCACGCCATCGCCAGCTCGATCCTGCAGGGCGTCTACGGCCTGAAAGCCGGCGACTACAGCGTCGTCCCCGGCAATGAAGGCCGCCTCGCCCAGTTCCTGCTGCAGAAGGAAGTCGATGCCGCGGTGATCCGTTCGGTGACCATCGCCCAGATGAGCGATGACGTGAAACTGACCTATCTCGGCAGCATCGTCGATGACTGGAAAAAACTGACCAAGGGCAGCGCCGCGCCGATCCTCGCAGTGACCATCGTCCACGGCGACTATGTCGGCAAGAATCCGGAGGCCGTCGCCAAGTTCCTCGCCGCGATGCGCAAGGGCCTCGAATTCGGCTCGAAAAACAAGGACCGCGTCGCCGAGATCCTGCAGAAGGTGGCGAACATGAAACCCGCCGACGCCAAAGCCTATGCCGCGCAGTGGGACGGCGCCTACATGGCCAGTTTCGAAACCGCCGATGTCGCTTCGCTGAAACGCATGCAGGAAATCGTCAAGGCCGCGGGCACCGCGAAGAAGGATCCGCCGGACAGCGCGTTCATGACCGAGCCCTACCAGCGCTCGAAGCAGATCAAGTAAGCGGCATGGCTGCAAAAAAACTGCGCCTGCACATCGAGAACTCGCGCAAGAAAAACAGCATCTTCCATACGCTGCCCGCGCACTGGGATGCCGCCTGCCGGCGGCACCGGGCGCTGGCGCGGAAGATCGGCAAGGTCAGCTTCGGCTGGGATGGCGACATCCTGGAGGCGGCGCTGGCCGATGCCGACCTGGTCATCGGCGTGCCGGCGGACCGCAAGAATCTCAAGGCCCGCGCCCCCCGCCTGAAATGGGTGCATTCGACCTCGGCCGGCGTCGACGGCGTGTTGCCGCTGGACTGGTTGCCGCGCGGCACCGTGTTCACCAACAACAGCGGTGCCCACGGCCACAAGGCCGAGCAGTACATGACCATGGCCTACCACCTGCTCAACTCGCGGATGGCGGCCATCACGGCCAACCAGCAGGCAAAACGCTGGGAGCCGCTGTTCTCCCCCAGCATCAGCGGCAAGACCGCGGTGGTCGTCGGCCTCGGCGACCTCGGCGAAGCCGCCGCCCGCGCGGCGAAAAAAATCGGACTGAAGGTCATCGGCGTGCGCCGCAGCGCGCAGAAAAACCGCCATGCCGACCGCGTGGTGACCTACCGCCAGCTGGACAAGGTATTGCCGCTGGCCGATTTTGT
>JALHND010000031.1 GCA_022843705.1 Burkholderiales bacterium | reverse complement strand
TGATTCCATGCAGAAAAAAATAATAAGTTAGGGGTGTGTCACACAAAAACCTGCAACGCTTTTGCAACGGTGCTGTTATGCGCTATACAGCGTGGTAGAGCAAAATGGGCAACGGTCGGCGTTAAATTACATTAATAAAAACAACAGCCTGAAACTGATACAATGACTACGAACCAAGGGGTAGGGGGTTCGAATCCCTCCGGCCGCGCCAGTTGCACCGGGCCCGCGATGTTCCGCATCGCGGGCTCTTTCTTTTGCGGAGGGCATTTTACGCCGCCCCCCCCATGCTGCTAACGTGGCGGCCTTGCTTTTGCGGCCTGTTTTGCGGATTTGTTTAACCCGGGAGAACACACTTGAGCCATCTGCGCCATACCGAGCAACGCCAGCGTTTTCGCACCATCCTCAACGGCAGCCAGTGCCTGTCGCCGGCCAGCGTTTATGACGCACTGTCCGCGCGGGTTGCGGAAAGCGTCGGCTACCGGCTGGGGATACTTGCCGGATCCGTGTCTGCCAACACCACGCTCGCGGCACCTGACCTGATCCTGCTGACGCTGACCGACTTCGCCGACCAGGTGAGACGAATCATGCGCGCGAGCGACCTCAGCCTGCTGGTCGATGCCGACCACGGTTACGGCAATGCACTGAACGTGATGCGCACGGTGCAGGAGCTGGAGCATGCCGGAGTCTCGGCGATGAGCATCGAGGACACCTCGCTGCCGATCCGCTTTGCGCAGCCGGAAGGCAAGGATGAGCTGATTTCGATTCCGGAAATGACCGGCAAACTGAAGGCGGCAGTGGCGGCGCGGCGCGATCCGTCAACGGTGATCGCCGGGCGCACCGCAGCACTGAAGGTTGAAGGGACGGAGAAAACCGTGGAGCGGGTAAAGGCCTACGCGGCCTGTGGCGTGGACTGCATTTTCGTGATCGGTGTGGAAACGGCAGATCAGGTGCGGGCGGTGCACGAGGCGTCGAAGCTGCCGGTGATCGTCGGTCCCGGCAAAACCACGGCTTCCCGCGAGGATTTTGCAAAAGCCGGCGCCCGCGTACTGCTCCAGGGACATCAGCCGGTGGCTGCTGCGGTCAAGGCATTGCGCGAGGTTTACGCGCATTTTTACGGCGGCGGAGCGGCGGCGGACCTCAGGGACAAGGTCGCTTCGGCAAAGGAAATGGATGCGCTGGTGTCGAACGAGGACTACCGGAACCACATCCGCGATTTCATGCGCTGACTTGCGACCGGCGGGGGCGGCCGCTCAGGCCGCGTCCTGCCGTGCCGGGGGTCCGATTGCCGCGTTGACCTGCGGCATCACTTTTTCCGCCATCAGTTCCATCGAGCGTTTCGCCAGCGCCGGATCGACCCAGTCCATGCCGGCATAGACGATTTCGCCGAAGTCGCCGGCTTCTTCGCGCAGCGCGAGAATCTGTTCGGCGACGCGGTCCGGCGTGCCGCAGATGACCAGCCTGTCGACCATGTAGTCGGTGGTCAGTTCGCGGTCGTCCTGCTCCGGCCGGGTCTTGAAAATCATGTGACGTTTCGAAATCAGCATCTTGCGCAGCAGCAGGTCCCAGTAATAACGGTAGGGGCCGGCACTGTCCTCCAGAGCGTAGCGGCGTGCCGTGTCCTCGCTGTCGGCGACGAAAATGGTCCGCGCAATGCGCCAGTCGGCCGGATCGGCGGCCTGGCCGGCACGGCGCTTGCCCTCGGCGTAGTTGCTCCAGTGAGAGGCCAGGTACTGCGACAGCAGGAAATTGGCCGACAGCGGATGGAAATCGCGCTCGCCCATGGCGATGACGCCCTTCGAGCCGGGGGCGACCACGGTGCCTACGATTTCCGGACGCGGCTTCTGGTACGGCTTGTACATCGCGCCGCGGCCGATCGCGGCGTTCCGGGTGCTGGCAGTGGTGACCTTGAAGCGGTTGCCCGGCAGGTCGATGTCGTAGGGGACTTCGCCCTCCCAGATGGCGAGGATCACGTCGATGGCTTCGGCGAACAGCCGGTTGCGGTCCTCGGACAGCAGGCCCAGCGCCTCCGCATCCGAGGGCAGTGCCCCGGGGCTGACGCCAAAAATGAAGCGGCCGCGGGCGAGGTGGTCGAACATGGCCGCATGCGCGGCGATCAGCACCGGATGGGAATGCGAGAGATTGGACGTGCCGGTGGCGAGCCTGATGGATTGCGTCTGGTGGATCAGCGTGGCCAGAAAGATGAAGCTGTTGCTGACGTTTTCCGACGGCTCGGTCAGGTGTTCGCCGACGAAGGCGTCGTGGAAACCCAGCCGGTCGGCGAGGATGATCGCTTCGCGGTCTTCCTGCAGTGTCACTGCGGGCGGACGGTGGGCGGGGTGCAGCGGCATCGTGAAATAGCCGAGACGCATGGAGAACCCTGCTCCTGTTTGGCCTTGGGGAAAGATGATTCAATGTAACATCGGCCTGTCGCCAACCGCAATGAAAGACCCAGATGGATCTCGATGCGATGAAACCGGGGCTGCAGGGCTCCACTGAAATCATGGTCGGCACGCGTGATACCGCGCCCCACGTCGGCAGCGGCAAGATCAAGGTGCTGGCGACGCCGGTGCTGGTGATGCTGCTGGAGGAAGCGGCGCTGAACGCCGTTGAAGGTTTGCTGCCTGCCGGTCACCAGACCGTCGGCACCCGGCTCGACGTCAGCCATACCGCGGCCACGCCGGTGGGCATGCGGGTGTATGCGCATGCGGAGGTGAGCAGGGTCGAGGGCCGCAAGCTGGTCTTCAGGGTCTGGGCCGAAGATGAAGTGGAGCGCATCGGCGAGGGCACACACGAGAGGATCATCGTCAACGTCAGCCGTTTCGACGTCCGCACCCAGGACAAGGTGGCTCGCGTAAAATCAAAAATAGTTGTTTAAAAACAAATACTTATAATTTATCCTTGGGGCGCTGGTCAACGATCGCAGATTCGACGACGGTGTATTCGCCCTCCACCCAGCTGTCGCCGGTTTCGCGCCGCAACTTGCGCTGCCGCCACCACCAGCGGATCAGGAACACTCCGGCAATGATGGCGCCCGCGATCAAGGCGATGCCGATGAAGAAGAACGCTGCGACCAGCACGATCAGGCCCAGCGAAAAAAATATGATGCGCTCCAGCAGGCCGGCCTGCGGGCGGGTGATGAAACGGATCTGCGGTCCCTGTTGCTGGTTCATGGCTGTGATTTCGATCGGGTCAAAATCCTTCGACCGCGTCGATGCTCCGGCGTTCAGCGTTCAGTAGTCCGGGTTGTAGCTCTTGATGATCACGCCACCTGATTTTTCGTCCGGCTCCAGTACCAGCATTTTGCGCGCATGCGCTTCGTCGAGCAGCTTGCCGAAGGAGCGGAAACCGTAATAACTCTCGTTGAACCCGGGTTGGCGGCGTTTGAGGGCCTGCTTGACCATGGAGCCCCAGATTTTCTCCTCGGCGCCGCGCTCGGTGAACAGGGCTTCGATGGTTTCCATGACGAGTTCGAGCGCCTCGGCCTTTTTGTCACCGGACTCCCTGTCGCCGCCGTCCTTGTCCGGGCTGTCCTTGTCGGCAGTTTCGGCAGCGGGGCCGGCTTTGGCGGAACCCGCCACGGTGGCGGGTTTTTTGCGGCTGCGTTGCTGCTTTTTGGCTTTTTCGCGTGCGAGATCGTCATAAAAAATGAATTCGTCGCAATTGGCGATCAGCAGGTCGGATGAGGACTTCTTGACCCCGACGCCGATGACCACCTTGTTGTTTTCGCGCAGCTTGGACACCAGCGGCGAAAAATCAGAGTCGCCGCTGATGATGACGAAGGTGTCGACGTGGGATTTGGTATAACAGAGGTCCAGCGCATCAACCACCATGCGGATGTCGGCCGAATTCTTGCCGGACATGCGGACATGGGGGATTTCGATCAGTTCGAATGCCGCTTCATGCATCGGTTTCTTGAATTCGCGGTAACGTTCCCAGTCACAATAGGCCTTCTTGACGACGATGTCGCCCTTGAGCAGCAGTTTTTCAAGCACCTTGCGGATGTCGAAATCGGAGTATTTGGCTTCGCGCACGCCTAGCGCGACGTTTTCGAAATCGCAGAACAGGGCCATGTTTTTGGTGTCGGATGCGGTGCTCATGGCACCTCCTGGTCGGGAGTGGATCCCGATTGTGACGCCTGGTGATGCCTTTGTCGACGCGCCGGAAAAATACCGCCTGCCTTAAAGTATCTTCCGTCAACTGCCGTTAAGCGTAGTTCCATCATGCCGGACAAGACCGATCATCTCGCAGTCCTTTTCGCCGACATCGTCGAGAGCACCGCGCTGTACCGCAGCCTCGGCGATGTCGAGGCGCTGCGCGTCGTCAGCACCTGTCTTGATGCCCTGAAGGACCTGTTGCCGCGCCACCGCGGCCGCCTGGTCAAGCTGCTGGGGGATGCCGTGATGTGCCTGTTTCCCGACGCTGACTGCGCGGTGGAGGCGGCGATGGCGATGCAGCGTGAAGTTGCGAATTTGCATCCGGGCGGGCTTGACCTGCAGATACGCATCGGAATGCACACCGGCCCGGTGGTGGTCGGAGGCGAAGATGTCTATGGCGACACGGTCAACGTGGCCGCTTACCTTGCGGATGCCGCCACGCCCGGGCAGATTTTGATCACCGAGTCGACATCCGATGAGCTGGCTGCCGAACTGCGCGAGTCGGTGTTTCCGATTTTCGATGCCGTGCTCAAGACAACGCTGGCGCCGACCGCGGTCTGCGAGGTGCGCTGGCGCGACGATTTTGCGCTGCGCACCCATATCAACCTGCATATCCGGCGCTCGATACCGGAGGATGCCGGCAGCATGGTGCTGGAGGTCGGGGGCCGGCAGGCAAGGGTGGACCACTGGCATCCAAGCCTGGAAATCGGCCGCGCCCCGGAATCGGGGCTGGTCGTGGCGCATGCCATGGCATCCCGGCGGCATGCGTCGATACGCCTGGACCGCACGCAGTTTTACCTCGTCGATCACAGCACCAACGGCACTTTCGTGACGCGGGCCAGCGGCGAGGAAATCCATGTTGTGCGCCGGGAAATCATGCTCGAAGTCCGGGGCGAGATCCGCACCGGCTTCAGCCGCGGGGACGGCAGCGGCCCCTGCATCGAATTTTGCCGCGACCGGCGCTCCCTGTACCGGGTTTGAGGGGAAGTCGGGTCCGGCCGGCCGCTTGACGGATGATCGCGGGGCGGCCGGGGAAAGTCGATGCGATAAAATATGCGCTGCCGTTCCTTCCCAACAATACGATTCCTCATCGGTAATGCGGATTTCGAGATCCGGCTGCTTGCTGCGGCCCCTGCCTATGCCGGTCCCCGCCTGACATGAATCTGGCGCCGATATTCCGCATCGTGCTGCTCAGCGTGCTGACGCACACCGCCTACAAGGGCAGCAAGGTGCTGATGTCGCTGACGGCCCTCGACATGGGGGCCAATGAATTCATCGTTGGCCTGCTGTTTTCGACCTATGCGCTGTTCCCGCTGATGCTGTCGGTGTACGCGGGCAAGGTTTCGGACCGGGCGGGTTTCCGCCTGCCGATGCTGCTCGGCAGTGTCGGCCTGTTCGGCGGCCTGCTGTTGCCGTTCATTTTTCCGAGCGTCGAAATGCTCTACGTCGCTGCAGGCCTGATCGGCTGCTGCTACATCTTCTACACGGTGGCGGTGCAGCACCTGATCGGCACGCTGGGGGAGGGCCTGGACCGCACCAAGAATTACAGCTGGTTCAGTCTGGGCATCGGCATGACCGCGCTGCTGGGGCCGACTTCGGCCGGCTTCCTGATCGATGCGGTCGGGCACCGCGCGACTTTTGCAGTCATGGCGGCGATGCCGGTGGTGCCGATCCTGCTGCTCGGCCTGTGGACGGGCTGGCTGCCAAAGACTGCGCAGGTCCATGCCAGCAAGGCGGAAACGGCGAAGCACAGGATCGGAGACCTGGTGCGCAACCGCCCTCTGCGGCGGGCGCTGATTACCGCCGGCATCATCGAAACCGGCCTTGAGCTCTACAACCTGCTGCTGCCGATCTACGGCCACCGCATCGGCCTCAGCGCGTCCGAAATCGGCCTGATCCTCGGCGCATTCGGATTGGCGCTGCTGATCGTGCGTTCGGTGATGCCTCATCTGGTCAAACGATCAAGCGAGGAACGCGTGCTCGCCGCATCGCTGATGCTGGCGACGGGGGTCTGCCTGGTGTTTCCCTTCGTCACCAGTTTTGCAGCGCTGCTGGTGATTTCCTTCGTGCTGGGGATGGGACTGGGCTGTGGCAGCCCGCTGTCGATGCTGCTGGCCTACAACCGGGCGCCCGCCGGTCGTTCCGGTGAGGCCATGGGCCTGCGTCAGATGGTGAACAAGGGCACCGAGGTGCTGGTGCCTTTTGTCTTCGGCACTCTCAGTGCGGCGCTGGGGATGGTCCCGGTGTTCTGGCTCGATGGTGCTCTGCTGGCGATTGCTGCGTCGCTGATGCATCGTGACGCGGCTGGAGTGCGCAAGCCGGAGAGGCCTTAACCAGGCTGCCAGGCTGCTGGCCCGGGTTGCCGCCGCCGGACAATCATTGTCTGCGGCGCTGGATAATCTCGCCATATTACAAAAAAGTGAATAAAAACAAATACTTGGAAAAACTCGCCGAGTCCGGCTCTGGAGCCGTGAAACGCAGGGCACGATATTTTGCAGTCGCCAGCGCGGGGTTTTGCCTGACGCTGGCCATATCCGCAAATGCGGCGGAACCGGCCCGCGCGGCCATTGCGTCCGCGCATCCGCTGGCGACCGCTGCCGGCGAGCGCATGCTGGCGCGCGGCGGCAATGCCTGCGATGCCGCGGTCGCGGTCGCCGCTGCACTGGCCGTAGTGGAACCTTATTCGTCCGGACTGGGCGGCGGCGGATTTTTCCTGCTGCATCGCGCGACCGACGGACGGCAGGTGATGATTGATGCGCGCGAGGTTGCGCCGCAGGCGATACGACCGGAGCATTTTTTTGACGCCTCGGGTCATCCAAAAGTAGGCGCAACGGTTCGCGGCGGTACTGCGACGGCAATTCCCGGTGTTCCCGCAGCGCTGGATCATCTGACGCACAGCTGCGCGACGATGTCCCTGGCGCAGACCCTGGAGCCGGCGATACGCCTGGCGCGAGACGGTTTCAGGGTTGACCGGCGATATGCGCGGATTGCGCAGATGCGCGAATCACTGCTGCGCGCAACCCCGGAAACGAGGGTGTTTCTCGACGACGGACGCGCGCCGGATCCGGGTTTTGTGCTGCTGCAGCCCCAACTTGCGGCAACCCTGGAGCGCATTGCGCGCGAAGGCGCGGCGGCGGCCTTTTACCGGGGGCCGGTGGCCCGCGGCATGGTTGATGCGGTAAACGCCGCCGGCGGCGCGTGGCAGCTGTCCGACCTGGAGAACTACCGGGTGATCGAGCGCGAACCCCTGCGTTTCACGTATCGCGGCGCGACGATCACGGCGGCAGCGCTGCCTTCGGCGGGCGGCATCGCGCTGGCCCAGGTTTTCGGCATCCTCGGCCATTTTCCCGCGGGCGATGCGCATGATCCGCGAACTGCGCACCTGGTGGTGGAGGCGCTGCGCCGGGCCTTTCGTGACCGCAGTCTGCTCGGCGATCCCGATCACGTTTCGATCCCGCTGGCAGTCATTGATGAAGGCAGAATAAAAAAACAGGCTGCGGACATTGATCCGCGGCGCGCCTCGGTGCTGCCACCTGCCACCGCGGCGGATGCCGATGGCAGCGGGAACACGACCCATTTCTCGATCATTGATGCCGCGGGAAACCGGGTGGCGGCGACGCTGACCATCAACCTGCTGTTCGGATCCGGTGTGGTCGGGCGCGGCAGCGGCGTGCTGCTCAACAACGAGATGGACGATTTCACGCTGCGCGCCGACCTGGCCAACAGCTTCCGGCTGCGGGGCGGCGAGGCCAATGCGATGGCTCCCGGCAAACGCCCGCTGTCGAGCATGACACCGGCGTTCGTCGAGGATGGCAAGGGTGTGCTGGTGCTCGGCGCGCCCGGCGGATCGCGCATCATCAGCCAGGTCCTGCTCGCCGCACTGGAATACCTGCGGCATCCAGTGGTCGATCTGCGCCGGCTGGTGGCATTGCCGCGATATCACCACCAGTATTGGCCGGACCATGTCGAAATGGAACCGGAGGGGTTTTCCGATGAGTGGCGCAATGCCATGAGCGGCATGGGGCACCGGTTGCATGTCGTCAATCGCCGCTGGGGCAACCTGCAGGCTGTTTTTCAGCCCAAGGGGAACGGTGCGGCCCAGGCGGCAAGTGATCCGCGAGGTGGAGATGTGGCCTGGTACTGAGTGAATAAGGCGGGAGGCATTACGCCAGACGGGACAAGGTCATGGCGGAGAGGACGGCCAGACATGCAAGGAAAAGCATCAATCCAATGGTCATGTTAAAAAAATACCGCCCTGCAAGTTTTTCGGCGGGCAATGTCGATATGACAAAACGTCGTCCATCAGAGGGTGCAAAGACCAGATGACGCTGGCCGGGTTCGGCAGAATAATGCTGTTCTCCGGCAACGGTCATCTGTGCATGCAAATGCATCTCGCGCCACTCGTCCGGGCTGAGCCTGCCGTTGCGGTCACGGTCAAACCGGATCCTTGCTTCGGGGTCACGATCCAGCTTGCCGAGCAGCTCCTGCAGTCTTTCTTCATTCGAAAAAGATGATGCATGGCTGTGGAAATTTCCGATGACGTAGAGTTTGTCGCCCGGCAGGATGGTTTCCATGGTCATGCGGCGATTGTCCAGGTACTGCACGTTCTTGCGTGACACAATCACATCGGCACCGTGCGGCAGGATGCAGGCGGTGCCGCTGTTATCGACGATGGAAAACGGTGTCTGACTTTCGTCTGTTGCGGTTGGGGTGTAAAAAAGATTGAACGGAAACGCGCGAATATTGGAAACATCCGCGCGCTCTGCAAATTCCTTCCTGAACCACAACGTGGGCAGGCCGGCGACCTGCTGTGCCTTCTGATCCTCGAATTGCTCGGCTGTTCCGCAAAGTTCGACGTAACCCTGCGCCGCAGTGGCAATTTCGCTTGTGGGCACGTCATGTATGAGGCGGCAGTGATCCAGCCCGTGTCGCCATACGATAAATCCGGCGAAGACGCCGTAAAGCATCAGGCACCAGCGAGACCACCATTTGATGGATTCGGGGAAATCCTGCAACCATGCCCATACGACGCCCAGCGTGGCAAAAAACATGATGCTGAGCAGGAATCCGGTGCGGTTCGAACGGTGCATTTGGATATCCGGATTATTCGTCCGTGCGGCCCCTTAATGTATCATTCCACCCCATGAAAACGACATTTCTCGAATTCGAACAGCCGATCGCTGATCTGGAATCCAAGATCGAGGAACTGCGCTTCGTGCAGGATGATTCGGCGCTGGACATTTCCGAAGAAATCGCGCGGCTGCAGAAAAAAAGCCAGGCCCTGACCCGGGACATCTATTCCAAGCTGACGGCATGGCAGATTGCCCAGGTCGCACGGCATCCGCAACGGCCCTATGCCCTGGACTACATCAACGGCCTGTTCACCGATTTCGAGGAAATGCATGGCGACCGTGCCTATGCCGACGATCCGGCGATTGTCGGCGGCCTGGCGCGTTTTGGCGGCCAGACGGCGGTCGTGATCGGACACCAGAAGGGGCGCGATACCAAGGAGAAGATCCTCCGCAACTTCGGCATGCCCCGTCCGGAGGGTTATCGCAAGGCGCTGCGCCTGATGAAGCTTGCCGAGAAATTCGGCGTTCCGGTGTTCACCTTCATCGACACGCCCGGCGCCTATCCCGGGGTCGGCGCCGAGGAACGCGGCCAGTCGGAGGCCATTGGCCGCAACCTGTACGCGATGGCGGCATTAAAAACCCCGGTGATCTGCACGGTGATCGGCGAGGGCGGCTCCGGCGGCGCCCTGGCGGTGGCGGTGGGGGATGTGACGCTGATGCTGCAATATTCGACCTACTCGGTGATTTCGCCGGAAGGCTGCGCATCGATCCTCTGGAAAAGCGCGGAACGCGCGGCCGATGCCGCGGAAACACTGGGTATCACCGCCGCCCGGCTCAAGACACTGGGACTGGTGGACAAGGTCGTCAACGAGCCATTGGGCGGCGCGCATCGCGATCCCCAGGCCATGATGCAGTCCCTCAAGAAGGCCCTGCAGGAAAGCTGGCGGCAGTTGCGTGACATTCCGGTCGACAAGCTGACCGAAACACGCTTCGAAAGGCTGATGGGATATGGCCAGTTCAAGGAACTGGAAAGCCGCTGACATGCGCTTCAGGCCGGCTGTCGCGGCGTGAAGCAGGATCTTGCCGCGCTGGTGCGGGCCGGTGTGCTGGCGCATGTGCCGCCTGATGCACCCCTGGTGCTTGGCTTCAGTGGCGGCATTGATTCGATGGTGCTGCTGCATGTGCTGGTGCGCGGTCTGCGCATGCCGCCGGGCCGGATTTCTGCAATACACGTCAACCACCAGATCAGCCCGCAGGCGGCGGCATGGGCCGCATTCTGTCGTCGCAGCTGCCGGGAGTTTGGCGTCAGGCTGAAGGTGGTCAAGGTTGCGGTCAAGCGCGGCAACAGTACGGAGGCCGCTGCGCGGACGGCGCGTTACCGGGCTTTTGCCGAAAGTGGTGCAGGAACCATCGTGCTGGCGCACAACCGCGATGACCAGGCGGAAACCGTGCTGCTGCAATTGTTGCGTGGCGCCGGACCGCGGGGACTGGCGGCGATGCCGGCATTCAGGGGTGCCGCGCCGGATTCGCCGGCAGTCCTGCGGCCCCTGCTGGATGTGCCGCGGAGCGTGATTGCGGCCTATGCCGGGCGGCACCGCCTGCGGTGGATTGAGGATGACAGCAACGGTGACCGTGCCTTCCTGCGCAACTTCCTGCGCCATGAGGTGCTGCCGCTGCTCGAAACGAGGCTGCCCGGAACCGGCGCCACGCTGGCACGTGCAGCGCGGCTGCAGGCTGAAACCTCGGACCTGCTGGACGCGCTGGCAGTCGCCGATCTCGGCGGAGCAGGGCCGCCCAACGGTCTGCCGCTGGCGCCGCTGAAATCCCTGCCGCCGCACCGCGGCCGCAACGTCCTGCGTTACTTCCTCCGCCATCACGGCCTGCTGATGCCGGATGCCGATCATCTGGGCGAATTGCTGCGGCAGGCTCTTGCCGCACGCGACGACGCACGGGTGTGTATCCGTACCGGTGAAGCGGAATTGCGGCGATTCCGCGGAGTCCTTCATGTTGTCCGGCCGCTGCCCGCGCCGGATCCGGATTTCGCCTTGGCCTGGAACGGTCGCGGTACGCTCCGCCTTGCTGTGCTGGGCGGTTTCTTGAGGCTGGAGCGCAGGCCAGGGGCCGGCATGGAAGGCAGCCTGCTGCGCGGCGCCCGGCTTGAGGTTCGCGTGCGGAAGGGGGGGGAGACTTTGCGGCTGGCGGTCGGCAGCCGCAGCAGGACAGTGCGCAATCTGCTGCAGGAAGCGGCATTGCCGCCGTGGATGCGGGACCGTCTGCCATTTCTGTACGTTGATGGCGAGCTGGCAGCCGTTGCCGGAATTGGAGTCGATGTTCGTTTCCAGGCGCCGGCCGGACGTGCGGGTTACTGGCCCCTGTGGCTGCCTGATTGACGGCTCTGGCTGCACGTCTGTCATGGGCAAACGGCACGGCTGCCGGTTTGCCAAATGCGGGGGGCTTTGTTAATCTGGCCTCGCTGGTCCACAGGATGAAAATAACGCTTCGCAACCGGCAGTGGCGCGTCCTGTATCCCTTAACGACCCAAAGCGAGGAAAAAAGCAATGAAACTTGCACAACTTGTGAAGCTCGCGCTCGCCGCGACCATCGGCATGTCCGTGGCCACCGGCGCTTTTGCGCAGGCAAAACCCAATCCGAAATGGCCGACCAACCTGACGCTGGGCACCGCCTCCGTGGGTGGCACCTATTTTGTTTACGGCCAGGTGTGGGCAAGCCTGGTGAACGAGAAAATCGGCACCAATATCAGCACCCAGCAGACCCAGGGGCCCAACCAGAACATCATCCTTACTGATTCCAAGCAGATTGATTTCGGCATGGCGACCATGGGTGTCGCGCTGCAGGCCTGGGAAGGCAAGGGGGAATGGACCAAGGGCAAGAAGTTCAGCAACATCCGCGCCATGTTCCCGATGTATGACACTCCCTTCCATTTCATTGCGCTGGAAAAATCCGGCATCAAGTCGGTGAAGGAACTTGCCGGCAAGCGTGCAGGCGTGGGTCCGCGTGCGGGCACCTGCGGCACCTACTTCCCGCTGATGTTCAAGGCGCTCGGAATCGACGCCACGATCCGCAACGGACAGGCTTCCGACATGGCGGCCAATCTCCAGGACGGATTGATTGACGCTTTCCCGTTCTGCGCCGGTGTGCCGATCGCGGCGTACTCGGAGCTGGAGACCACCAACAAGGTGCGCTTTTTCACGTTCACGGATGACGAACTGAAGCGCGTCAAGGCTGCATTGCCAGAACTGTCGGACTCGCTGATTCCCAAGGGCACCTACAAGCAGCAGACCGAGGACCACAAAACCGTCGGCCTCTACAATTTCGCCATCGCCAACAAGGATGTCGCGGAAGACCTGGTCTACGCGGTGGTCAAGGCCGTTCTCGAAAACAATCCGCAGATGGTCAAGGGTCATGCGGCCGCCAAGGAGACGCTGACCGAAAACTGGAACCGCAACGGCTTCCTGCCTTTCCATCCGGGCGCGATCCGTTACTTCAGGGAAAAAGGCATCAATGTGCCGAAACACCTGATTCCGCCGGAATACAAAGGCTGAACGGCGATCCCGAAACACCGCACTGCGCGCGAGCTCAGTGCGGTTTTTTTTGCAGCGGGGGAATTGATTGATGAGTGCTGAAGCGACCGACGATGTCATCAAGCCGCCGATGGCGGACGAAGAGTTCAGCGGCAACAAACGTTTGCTGCATCGCTGGGAAGCCATCCTGCTCGCAGTCCTTTGCGTGGGGTTCACGGTTTTTCACCTGTTTGTCCTGAATGTCTATTCCCTTGAGCCGCTGCTTTTCCGTGCGATTCACGTGGGCTGGGGGGCTGCGCTCGGCCTGATTCTTTATGCACCGTTCCGGCGTCATGCCAAAAATGGCGTGCCCTGGTATGACTGGCTGCTGGTTGCCGCGTCGATCGCCTGTGCGGTCTATATCACGATCGAACTGGACGGGTTGCTGTTCCGTGCCGGTGCGCAGTTCACCACAGGGGACGTCATTGTCGGCGTGGTGGGCACACTCCTGATACTCGAGTTCACCCGCCGCACTTCCGGCCTGGCTTTGCCCATCATCGCCTCCGTATTCATCATTTACTGCTTTGTCGGGCCCTGGATGCCCGGCGTGCTCGAGCACAAGGGTTTCGCGGTCGACAGGTTCTTTACCTACATCTACAGCGAGTACGGCGTTTTCGGGGTCACCACGCAGGTCTCATCCTCCTACATCATCCTGTTCGTGACTTTTGCCGCTTTCCTGCAGATATCGAAAGTCGGCGATTACATCAACGATCTCTGCAACGCGCTGTTCGGCTGGGCGCGTGGCGGGCCCGCCAAGGCGGCCGTGGCCTCGGGCATCATGTTCGGCTCGATATCCGGATCGGCGGTTGCCAACGTTGTTGCTTCCGGCATGGTGACGATCCCGATGATGCGCAAGGTCGGTTACGACCGGCCGACGGCTGCGGCGATCGAGGCCACATCGTCGACGGGCGGCCAGATCACGCCGCCGGTGCTCGGCGCCGGTGCTTTTCTGATGGCTGAAATCACCGGCATTCCCTACGGTCAGATTGCCCTGGCCGCAGTCATTCCCGCGGTGCTGTTCTATATTGCCTGCTGGATACACGTCGACCTGCACGCAATACGCCTGGGCCTGAAAGGGGTTTCGCGTGATGAACTGCCGCCGATCAAGCTGATGCTGACACGGCTGTACCTGTTCTCTCCGCTGATCATTTTTGTCTGGGCGCTGCTGGAGGGTTATTCGCCGTTCCGCGCGGGCGGGCTGGGCATTGTCGCGGCACTGATTGCGGGGTGGCTGTCGCGGCTGTTCCGGGATATCGGAGCCGGAGACGCTTCGATTGATCCGCGTTCAGTGACCATGGTGTTCACGGCGCTGCTGATGCGCATCACGGCCCTGATTGCCGGCGGCGCCTTTCTTTACGCGGCATTGCAGTATCTGGTGCCCCTGGTGCAGTCGTTTGGCGACGTCGTAACCTGGTCACTGAGCATACTGGTCATCCTGATCCCGGCGGTGCTGTTTGGATGGCAGCGCACGCTGGAAGCGCTCAATCTGGCGGCACGGGATACCGTGCAACTGGTGGCGGTCTGCGCCTGTGCAGGGATCATAGTCGGCGTGATTGCGCTGACGGGTATCGGCGGCAGGTTTTCGGAGCTGATTCTGGGGATTGCGGGGGCGAGCCAGCTTGCGGCCATGCTGTTTGCTGCCGTTGTCGCGCTGGTCCTCGGCATGGGCATGCCGACGACGGCAGCTTATGCCATCGCGGCTGCGGTCATTGCTCCGGGACTCACCAAAATCGGTGTGCCGGTGCTTGTTGCGCACATGTTCGTGTTCTATTTCGCCGTTGTTTCCGCCATTACGCCGCCGGTTGCGCTTGCGTCATTTGCCGCCGCCGGAATGGCGCAGGCTGATCCGTGGAAAACTTCCTGGACGGCCCTGAAGATGGGGCTGGCGACCTTCATCGTGCCGTTCATGTTCTTTTTCTCGCCGGTATTGCTGATGCAGGGGCCGTGGCTGGGAATAGTGCAGGCGACCGTTTCCGGAGCAATCGGCGTATGGTTCCTAGCCGGCTCGACTGAAGGCTGGTTTGGCGGGCGTTTGCCGATGCCGCTGCGGATTGTCCTGTTTTTCGCGGCCCTGAGCCTTCTGCATCCCGGGGGCGCCAGCGATTTCATCGGGCTTGGCATCGGTCTTCCGATCTATCTCTGGCAACGGCTGCGCCTGCGGAAGACTGCCGCCTGAAATTGTGCCGCGTACGGTTAATCCGTACGCGGCCTTTTCCCCTTTAACGTCTTTTATTCAAGGCGTTATCGTGTTACCCTTCCGGGTTATTTCAAACTCTGGAATCAGGGGATTTTCATGGCAGTCGAACGCACGCTTTCCATCATCAAGCCTGACGCGGTCGCGAAAAACGTGATCGGTCAGATCTATGCGCGTTTTGAGCAGGCCGGCTTGCGCATCGTGGCGGCCCGCATGACCCGCCTTTCGCGCGCCCAGGCGGAGGGTTTTTACGCGGTGCACAAGGCACGCCCGTTTTTCGGTGAACTGGTTGATTTCATGGTGTCGGGGCCGGTGATGATCCAGGTGCTGGAGGGCGAGGCTGCCGTCCAGAAAAACCGCGATCTGATGGGCGCCACCGATCCCAAGAAGGCCGAAAAGGGCACGATTCGCGCCGATTTTGCCGACAGCATCGATGCCAATGCGGTGCACGGCTCGGATTCAGCCGAAAATGCGGCGACTGAAGTCGCTTATTTCTTCCCTGCGCTCGATATCCACTCGCGCTGAGGGTCGTGGGGCACGGGGGCGCCATGTCGCTGAATCTGCTGGGATTGAACCGGAGCCAGTTCGAGGCTCTGTGTGCGGACATGGGGGAGAAACCCTTTCGTGCCCGGCAGATGATGCGCTGGATGCACCAGTCTGGCGTCAGCGACTTCAATGCCATGACCGATGTGTCCCGCGGATTCCGCGAACGCATGGGTGCTTCTGCCGTGGTGTCGGCGCCGCAGGTCCTGCGTGACACGACGGCCCCCGACGGTACGCGAAAGTGGCTGTTTGACGTCGGGACCGGCAATGCAATCGAATCGGTTTACATACCGGAAGGTGACCTCGAGGACGACTCTGCCGCTGACGAATCCACGGGGCGCCGCTACCGGGGCACACTGTGTGTCTCGTCCCAGGCCGGTTGTGCGCTGGAGTGCTCGTTCTGTTCCACCGGCAGGCAGGGTTTCAACCGCAACCTGACGGTGGCGGAGATTGTCGGTCAGCTGTGGCATGCCAGTCGCAGCCTCTCAACCGGCCTCGGCATTGAACGGCCGGTCACCAATGTGGTCATGATGGGTATGGGGGAGCCGCTGGCCAATTTCGACAACGTGGTTACGGCGATGCAGCTGATGCTCGACGACCACGCTTACGGAATTTCGCGCCGCCGCCTGACGCTGTCAACATCGGGCCTGGTTCCGGCGATCGACAGATTGCGGGAGGCCTGCCCGGTGGCGCTGGCGGTTTCCCTGCATGCGCCGAACGACGAATTGCGCAATCAGCTGGTGCCGATCAACCGCAAGTATCCGATCCGCGAGCTGCTTGCCGCCTGCGTGCGCTACATCGAAAAGGCGCCGCGCGATTTCGTGACTTTCGAATACGTGATGCTCGAAGGCGTCAATGACAGCGTGGAACAGGCGCGCGAACTGGTCAGGACCGTGAAGCCGGTGCCCTGCAAGATCAACCTGATCCCTTTCAATCCGTTCCCGGACTCCGGCTACGGGCGGTCCGCAGGCCCGGCGGTCTCCGCGTTTCGTGACGTACTGCTGCAGGCGGGCCTGACGGCAACGGTGCGCCGGACGCGCGGAGACAGCATCGCTGCCGCCTGCGGGCAACTGGCCGGCAGGGTGCAGGATAAAACCAGGCGTGTGATGCGCCGCATGGAGGAAAAACGCGCATGAGACAGCAACGGCAGGCGGGACGCGTGGCAGCCTGGTTTTTCGCGGCGATCCTGACAATTGCGGTGGGGGGCTGTGCGGGAACGGGCGGTGGAACCGGAAACATGCCCGATGAAGGCTTTCAGCCGACTACGGATACCACCGGCAACGAAAGCAGTGCACGGAATCGCGCCCGCATCCATACCGAACTCGCCGGAGGCTATTTTGAAATGGGCAACCTGGGTGTGGCGCTGGAGTCGGTCACCACGGCATTGCAGGCCGACCCCAGTTATCACACGGCGCACAACATCGCGGGTCTGGTTTATGCAGCCCTCAAGGACAACCGCCGCGCCGAGGAGCACTTCGGCCGTGCCTTGCGCCTGAGTCCCGCGGATCCGGATGCCAACAACAATTACGGCATGTATCTGTGCCAGAACAAGCGCGAGGAAGAGGGCATCAAGTATCTTCTGGCGGCCGTGCAGAATCCCCTCTACCTGACACCGGAGCGCTCGCTGGTCAATGCCGGGGTGTGCGCGCGCCGGCGCGGGGACAATGCCGCTGCGCAGGATTTTTTCCAGCGCGCGGTTACCGTGCGCCCGAATCAGCCGCAGGCGCTGTACCAGCTCGCGGAGCTGTCTTTCCTGTCCAACAACTTTGCCGCAGCACAGGGTTATCTGCGACGGCTGGCGCAGGTTACGGCGGCAAACGCGGAAGTTCTGTGGCTGGCATTGCGGGTGGAGCGCAAGCTGGGCAACACGCTGGCCGAGGCAAGTTATGCCCAGCAGTTGCGCAACAACTTCCCCGATTCCAGGGAGGCGGTGGCCCTGAAGGCTGGCCGGTTTGAATGAGCGAAGCCGAAGCTGCAGATAAGGTTGTTCCCGCAGCGCAGGCGCAGCGTCCCGGGCGTGTGCTGTCCGATGCACGTGCCGCGAAAGGGCTGGCAGTGGCGGAGGTTGCTGCACAGCTGAGGCTGTCGGCGTCGCAGGTCATTGCCCTCGAGGCTGATGATTACGACCGGTTGCCGGGGCCGGTGTTTGTGCGTGGTTTCGTGCGCAACTACGCGCGCCTGCTCGACCTTGATCCGGAAAAACTGGCTGATTCGGTCGACCTGCCGCATGCGTCCATGCCTGCCAGCGCAGCGATCCCGGTATCCCGTGAAATTCCCTTCCCCGCCGGAAAATCCGCAAACTGGCTGCCGTATGCCGCCGGACTTGCCGTTCTGATCGGTGTTGTCGCGGCTTACGAGCTGCTTTATGCGCCACCCCACTCCGTGACTGTATCCGCGCCCCAGCCCGTAGCGACGCCCGTGTTTCAGCCTGCGCCGGCAGTTGATGAGGTTCCGGTGGTTTCTGCCGTTGCCGCAGCGAGCCCGGCTCCGGCCGAGGCAGAGCCTGCGCCCCAGACCCCGGGGACTGCCGAGAAACCGCAGCAAGCAGCGGAAGCCCCGGCCCGGACGCCACCCGGCATGGCGGAGGTGCATTTTGCGTTTGCTTCCGCGTCCTGGGTGGAGGTGCGTGACCGTAATGAACGCGTACTGTTCTCGCAACTCAATCCCGCAGGCAGCGAACAGCGTGTGACCGGGCGCCCGCCGCTCAGTATCGTTGTCGGCAATGCCAGGGGTGTGCGCCTGACATTCAACGGCAAGCCTGTTGATCTTGCGCCACACACACGCGTCGAAGTCGCGCGTTTCATACTGGAATAGATGATGGAGTGTTTACCGAAACACGGCCCCGCGGTAAGGCGCGGCAGCACCCGGGTGTCGGTGGGCGGCGTGATGGTTGGCGGTGGTGCGCCCATCGTCGTGCAGTCGATGACCAATACCGATACGGCCGACATTGCGTCCACCGTGGCGCAGGTGGCGGCGCTTGCCAGGGCCGGCTCCGAGGTGGTGCGGATCACGGTGAACAATGCGGAGGCTGCGGCAGCGGTGCCGGTGATCCGCGAGCAGCTCGACCGACGCGGTGTCACGGTGCCGCTGGTCGGCGATTTTCATTTTAACGGCCATCGCCTGCTTACACAGCACCCGGCATGTGCGGAAACACTGGCGAAACTGCGCATCAATCCGGGCAACGTCGGCAAGGGCGCGAAGCGCGACGAGCAGTTTGCCACCATGATTGAATTTGCCTGCCGCTACGAAAAACCCGTACGCATCGGTGTCAACTGGGGCAGCCTGGACCAGGAACTGCTGGCGCGGATGATGGACGAGAATGGACGCCTTGCGCAGCCGAAGGAGGCCGGGGTGGTCATGCGCGAGGCTCTTGTCACCTCGGCGCTGGAAAGTGCCCTGCAGGCGGAATCGCTGGGACTTGCCCATGACCGCATCATCCTTTCCTGCAAGGTCAGCGGCGTGCAGGATCTGATTGCGGTGTACCGCGACCTTGCTTCGCGCTGCGATTATCCCCTGCACCTCGGCCTGACCGAAGCGGGCATGGGTTCGAAGGGTATTGTGGCCTCGACCGCAGCGATGTCCGTCCTGCTGCAGGAAGGCATCGGCGACACGATCCGCGTGTCACTGACACCGGAGCCCGGCGGTGACCGCACGCGCGAGGTGATTGTTGCGCAGGAAATCCTCCAGACCATGGGGCTGCGTTCGTTCACGCCGCTGGTCATTGCCTGCCCTGGTTGCGGAAGGACCACCAGCACCGTGTTCCAGGAACTCGCGGACCGCATCCAGGGTTACCTGCGGGCGCAGATGCCGGAATGGCGGGGACGTTATCCGGGTGTGGAAAACATGCATGTCGCAGTGATGGGATGCGTGGTCAACGGCCCCGGCGAGAGCAAGCAGGCCAACATCGGCATCAGCCTCCCGGGTTCCGGCGAGACGCCGGTCGCGCCGGTGTTTGTCGACGGCGTAAAGACGGTGACACTGAAGGGCGGCAATATTGCGGAAGAGTTCCAGCGCATAGTCGATGACTATGTGCGCAGTCATTACGGCGTTGACCGGGAAGCCGCTGTTCCGGCGCCCGGCGCCGGTGGTTCAGGCTGATCGGCTAAGGCGCCCGGAGCATGGCAAAAACAGTACAGGGTGTCCGCGGAATGAACGACGTGCTGCCGGCAGAGGCGCATCGTTGGGCATTTTTCGAGGACACCGTGAGATCCTGGGTGCGGAGCTACGGCTACCAGGCCATCCGCATGCCGATACTCGAGCGCACCGAGCTTTTCGTGCGATCGATCGGCGAAGTGACGGACATCGTCGAGAAGGAGATGTACACCTTCACCGACGAACTGAACGGCGAGCAGCTGACGCTGCGTCCGGAGGGAACCGCGTCCTGCGTGCGCGCCGCAATAGAGCACAACCTGCTGTATCCCGGCCCGCAGCGCCTGTGGTACTCGGGGCCGATGTTCCGCCATGAACGCCCGCAGAAGGGGCGTTACCGCCAGTTTCACCAGGTTGGTGTCGAGGCGCTGGGTTTTGCGGGTCCCGATATCGACGCTGAACACATCGTGATGTGCGTGCGGTTGTGGCGTGCCCTCGGCCTGGAAGACATCCGCCTTGAGCTGAATTCGCTGGGGTCCGCAGAAGCACGCGCAGCGTACCGCTCGAAGCTTGTGGCTTACCTGGAGCGGCATGCCGGGGAACTTGATGAAGACGCGCGGCGCCGGTTGCACAGCAATCCGCTGCGCGTGCTGGACAGCAAGAATCCCGCGCTGCAGGACCTGATCTCCGGAGCGCCACGTCTGTCGGATGACCTTGACGAGGCTTCGGCCTCCGCATTTGCCACGCTGCAGGACTCCCTGCGTGCTGCCGGCATCCCTTTCAGCATCAATCCGCGGCTGGTCAGGGGGCTGGACTATTACAATGGCACCGTATTCGAGTGGATTACCGACCGCCTGGGTGCCCAGGGCACGGTTTGCGCCGGTGGCCGTTATGACGGCCTGATCGGGCAGATCGGTGGCAAGCCGGCACCTGCCTGCGGTTTCGCGATGGGTGTTGAACGCCTGCTGGCGCTGATTGCCGAAACCGGCACGGAGGTGCCGGAGGCGGTTCCTGACGTGTATGTGGTGCGGCAGGGTGAAGCTGCGCTCCAGTGGGGCGAATCCGTTGCGGAAATGCTGCGTGATGCCGGCCTGGAGACGGTACTGCACTGTGGAGGCGGCAGCTTCAAGTCGCAGATGAAAAGGGCCGATGCCAGCGGTGCGCGGTATGCGGTGATCATCGGGGATGACGAAGCGCTGGCACGCCTCGTATCGGTAAAACCCCTGCGTGGCGGGCCGGAGCAGGCACAGGCCAAGGTTCCGCCGCAGGCGGCATGTGAACTTATCAAATCAGGATAAAACTATGGCTTTGGATCTGGAAGAACAGGAACAACTCTCGGCAATCAAGTCCTGGTGGTCGCAATATGGCCGGCTGGCCATGATCACGGTTGTCGGCGGCCTGCTGGCGGTCGGTGGCATCCGCGGTTGGCACTACTATCAGGGTTCCCAGTCCGCCGCGGCAGTCACGCTGTTCGCGCAGCAGCAGGCGGCAGAGCGCGCGAGCGACCACAAGAAGGTTCGTGACATCGCTGCCGAAATCATCAACCGTTACGGTTCCACCGCGTATGCCACGCTGGCCGCGCTGTCCGCGGCAAAAAGCGATTTCGACACCGGTGATCTGGCCTCAGCAAAAACACGCTTGCAATGGGTGATCGACAAGGCCGGGGAGGAGGAGGCGCGTGACGTGGCGCGCCTGCGCCTGGCACGCATACTGCACGACGAGAAAAAGGCGGATGAAGCATTGAAACTGCTGGAAGCCAAACATGCGGACAGTTTTGCGGGCCTTTACGCCGATCTGAAGGGCGATCTGCTGGTGGCGCAGGGTAAACGCGAGGAAGCGCGTGCGGCCTACCAGCTGGCACTGGACAGAAGCGATGCGGGAAGTCCGATGCGCCAGATCATCCAGCTCAAGCTTGATGCCGTTGGCGGTGCCGGGTGATGCGCAGCTGGCTAGCCGCTGCCGCACTTGCGCTGCTGTCGGGGTGCCAGACGGTATCGGGCGTTTACGACAGCTGGTTTGGCAGCGCGCCGAAGCAAAAGGCCGCCGCACTGGTGTCGTTCACGCCGGGCGCCACTGCGCGCATCGTCTGGCAGGGCAATGTCGGCTCTGCCGAACGCGGTGCATTCTATCCGGCTGTGAGCGGCAACACGGTGTATGCCGCGGGGGCTTCGGGGCAGATTGCCGGTTTCATCGCGAATTCCGGCGGCAGCCAGGGACGTTTTGAGGCAGGCACTCCATTGTCCGGAGGGGTCGGTTTTGCGGCGGGGCTGATACTGGCCGGCACCGCCAAGGGCGAGGTGCTGGCTTTTGAACCCTCGGGAAAACCGGCCTGGAGAACCCAGTTGTCCGGTGAAGTGCTGGCGCCGCCCGCAGGCGCGGACGGCATCGTGGTGGTTCGCACCGGTGACGGCCGCATTTACGGGCTGAATGCGGCCGACGGCAAGCAGCGCTGGGTCTATCAGCGTGCGTTGCCGCCGCTGGCCGTGCGCAGCCATGCCGGGGTGGTGGTGCATCGCGGAGCCGTATTTGCAGGATTTCCCGGCGGGCGGCTGGTGGCCATCGCACTGGCAAACGGCAATGTCGGCTGGGAATCCGTCGTGGCGCTGCCCAAGGGCGCCACCGAACTGGACCGCGTCACGGATGTGACCAGTTCCCCGGTGATTGAAGGCACCCAGATCTGCGCAGTGGCTTATCAGGGGCGTGTGGCCTGTTTCGACGCACTGCGTGGTGAAACCCTGTGGGCGCGCGATGCATCGAGCGTGGCCGGCATGGGGCTGGATGCCCGCAACGCCTATGTCACGGACGACCAGGACGCCGTCCAGGCACTGGACCGCAACCGAGGCGCCAGCCTGTGGAAGCAGGACAAGCTGCGCGGTCGCTGGGCCACGGCACCACTGGCGCTGGGACGTTATGTGATCGTCGGCGATTTCGAGGGTTACGTACACGTGATGTCGCGCGAGGACGGCGCCTTCGTCTCGCGCGTTGCCACGGACGGCAGCCCGATCCGCGTGCCGCCGGTCGCCCTGGACCTGTCGACTTTCCTGGTGCAGACCCGCAATGGCGGGGTTTACGCCATCAATCTTCAGTGAGGGCCAGCCGCGGCTGAACGGTCGCGGCAGTCCCGCATCGCCATGAAACCCACCGTAGTCATCGTCGGCCGTCCCAACGTCGGCAAATCGACGTTGTTCAACCGGCTGACCCGCAGCCGCGACGCCATTGTCGCCGATGCACCGGGGATCACCCGCGACCGCCACTATGGCGAGGGGCGTGTGGGCGGCAAACCCTATCTGGTGGTCGATACCGGCGGCTTCGAGCCGGTGGCCAAGGATGGCATATTCCATCAAATGGCACGCCAGGCCAGGCAGGCGGTCGACGAGGCGGATGTGGTGCTGTTCGTGGTGGATGCGCGTGTCGGGCTTACCGCCCAGGACCGTGAGGTCGGCGCCGAGCTGCGGCGCAGCGGCCGCAGGATCTGGCTGGTGGTGAACAAGGCCGAAGGCATGGCAAGGGCGGCGGTGACCGCCGATTTTCATGCGCTGGGCCTGGGAGAGCCGCTGGCCATATCCGCGGAGCACGGCGAATATGTCAGCGACCTGATGGAACTGGTACTCGCGGATTTTCCGGAGCCCGCGCGCGAAGCCGATGCCGCGGAGAAACATCCGAAAATCGCGATCGTCGGCCGGCCGAATGTCGGCAAATCGACCCTGGTCAACGCGCTGCTCGGCGAGGAGCGCGTCGTCGTGTTCGACCAGCCCGGTACCACGCGGGATTCGATTTACATCGATTTCGAGCGTGGCGGCAAATGCTACACCCTGATCGACACTGCGGGCATGCGCAAGCGCGGCCGGGTCGATGAAGCGGCAGAGAAGTTCTCGGTGATCAAGACCCTGCAGTCGATCTCGGATGCGAATGTCGTCATCCTGGTGCTCGATGCGCGGCAGGAAATTTCGGAGCAGGACGCGCATATTGCAGGGTTCATCCTGGATGCCGGGCGGGCGCTGGTGGTGGCAGTCAACAAATGGGAAGGACTTGCCGAAACCCAGCGGGAACAGGTGAAACGGGATGGCGCGCGCAAGCTCGGTTTTCTCAACTTCGCACGTTTCCACTTCATCTCTGCACTGCAGGGGCAGGGGATTGCTGCCGTGCTGGCCTCGGCAGACGCCGCCTACGCTGCTGCCATGTCCAGCCTGCCAACGCCGCGATTGACCCGTGCATTGCAGATGGCGGTCCAGCAGCAGCAGCCCCCGCGGGCCGGCATGGTCAGGCCCAAACTGCGTTACGCCCACCAGGGTGGACATAATCCGCCGCGGATCATCATTCATGGCTCGGCACTGGAGCGGGTGCCCGATACCTATCGCCGTTACCTGGAACGATTCTTCAGGGACGCGTTCAAACTCACCGGAACGCCGCTTCGGGTAGAGTTCAAGAGCGCGCGCAATCCGTATGCCAAGGGTGATGCAAAACGCAGCTAACTCTATGGCCAGACGCAGAAAATTAGGCTAGAGTGACCTTTCCAATAACTACAACCCAGAGGGTGCCATGAGTAATAAAGGGCAGCTGCTACAAGACCCGTTCCTGAATGCATTGCGCAAGGAACACATTCCCGTCTCTATTTATCTCGTCAACGGCATCAAGCTGCAGGGCCAGGTCGATTCCTTTGACCAGTATGTGGTGCTGCTCAAGAATACCGTGACCCAGATGGTCTACAAACATGCCATTTCGACCGTGGTGCCGGCACGTGCAGTCAGCCTCCAGGCTGATGAGAAACAAGATAAGTAATTGATTTTATTTAATTTTTTTGATGTTTGACCGTCCGGGCAGCGGCACCTCGGCGGTGCTCGTCGCCCTTGATCTGGGCGATCCGGACTACGCCGAAAGCCTCGAGGAACTGCAACTGCTGGCGCGCAGCGCCGGTGTCGCTGTGGTGGCGGTGGTGCGCGGGCGCCGCGACCGGCCGGATCCGGCACTTTATGCCGGCAAGGGCAAGGTTGAGGAAATCGCCAATACAGCCCGTGAAAACGGCGCCTCGGTGGTCATTTTCAACCACGCCCTGAGCCCGATCCAGGAACGCAATCTCGAGCGCAAGCTCTCCTGCAGGGTCATCGACCGCACCAGCCTGATACTCGACATTTTTGCCCAGCGTGCCCGCAGCCACGAGGGCAAGTTGCAGGTCGAACTGGCGCAGCTCGAACACCTCGCGACGCGGCTGGTCCGCGGCTGGAGCCATCTCGAGCGGCAGCGCGGCGGCATCGGCATGCGCGGCCCGGGCGAGACGCAGCTGGAAACCGACCGCCGCCTGCTGGGCAAGCGCGTCAAGGTGCTGAAGGAGAAGCTGGCGCGGGTGCGGGCACAGCATGCGACACAGCGGCGTTCACGCTCGCGTGCCCACGTATTTTCGGTTTCACTGGTCGGTTACACCAATGCCGGCAAATCGACCCTGTTCAACCGGCTGACCCGTGCGGATGCCTATGCCGCCGACCAGCTGTTCGCGACACTGGACACGACGACCCGTCGCCTGGGCGGCATCGAAGGGGCGTCAGTGGTGATATCCGACACCGTCGGCTTTATCCGCCATCTGCCGCACACCCTGGTCGACGCGTTCCGCGCGACTCTGGAGGAGACCGTGCATGCCGACCTGCTGCTGCATGTCGTGGACGCCGGAAGCCCCGACCGCGATGCGCAGATTGCCGCGGTGAACACTGTTCTCTCGGAGATCGGCGCCGATCAGGTGCCGCAGATCATGGTCTTCAACAAGATTGATCGCACCGCCCTGGAACCGCGGGTCGAAAGGGATGAATATGCTAGAATTTCCCGCCTTTGGTTGAGTGCGCTGACAGGTGACGGAGTCGACCTGCTGCGTGCGGCCATCGGCGAACACGCACTGGACGCGGCGCGTCCGGGACAACCTGAAGCTGCCTGATCATCTAGTCCGCCCCAATGACCGAAACTTCCCTGAGCTTCCGTGAACGCCTGAAGAACGGCCTGGCCAGAATGCTGGCGCCGTTGCTGTCCCTGAATGATCCGCAATGGGGGCGTCGCCCCGGTGGCGGCAACCAGGGGCCACCTGACCTTGACGAAATCTGGCGCAATCTCAACCGCAAGCTGAATCGGCTGCTGGGCGGCAAGGGCGGCGGCAATGATGGTGGTGGTGCTGCGGGCGGCGGCGGCCCTTCGCCGGGCGCCGTCGGCGGCGGTGCCGGACTGCTGGTCGGCCTGGTTGTCGTGGTGTGGCTCGCCAGCGGCTTCTACATCGTCAACGAAGGCCAGGAAGGCGTGGTGTTGCGCTTCGGGAAATTCGTCGAAACCACACAGCCGGGACCGCGCTGGCATCTGCCGTATCCGGTCGAATCGGCCGAGGTCGTCAACGTGAAGCAGGTGCGCACGGTCGAGGTCGGTTACCGCAACAACGTCAAGAGCAAGGTGCTGAAAGAGGCGCTGATGCTGACCGACGACGAGAACATCGTTGACGTGCAGTTCGCCGTCCAGTACGTGCTGAAGAGCCCGAATGACTATCTGTTCAATAACAGGGGGCCGGACGATTCCGTGCTCCAGGCCGCGGAAACGGCCATCCGCGAGATCGTCGGCCGCAGCAGCATGGACTTCGTGATATTCGAGGGGCGCGCGGAAGTGGCCGCGCGGGCGCAGAAACTGATGCAGGAAATCCTTGATCGTTATGGCACCGGCATCAGCATCAGCAAGGTGACCATGCAGAACGCACAGCCGCCGGAGCAGGTGCAGGCGGCATTCGATGACGCGGTGAAGGCCGGGCAGGATCGCGAGCGCCAGAAAAACGAGGGCGAAGCCTATGCCAATGACGTGATCCCGCGTGCGCGAGGCATGGCGGCACGGCTGATCCAGGAGGCCGAAGGTTATCGCAGCCGGGTGATCGAGCAGTCCCAGGGTGATGCATCACGCTTCCGCCAGATCGTTGTCGAATACAACAAGGCGCCGCAGGTGACCCGTGACCGTCTCTACATCGACGCGATGCAGCAGATCATGAGCAATACCAGCAAGGTGCTGGTTGACCAGAAGAGCGGCAGCAACCTGCTGTACCTGCC
>JALHND010000030.1 GCA_022843705.1 Burkholderiales bacterium | reverse complement strand
GAGAACTTGTAGCCGCGGCGGTATTCGAACTTGTCCACCGCCTTCATCAGGCCGATGTTGCCTTCCTGGATCAGGTCGAGGAACTGCAGGCCGCGGTTGGTGTACTTCTTGGCGATCGAGATCACCAGCCGCAGGTTGGCCTCGGTCATTTCGCGCTTGGCACGGCGCGCCCGTGCTTCGCCCGAGGTCATCTGGCGGTTGATTTCCTTCAATTCCTTGATCGGGATGCCGATTCGCGCCTGCAGGTCGATCAGCTTCTGTTGCTGCTCGATCACCGCCGGTTCGAAACGCGCGAGCGCCTCGCTCCAGGGCTTGCCGGACTCCACCTCGCTGCGGATCCAGCGCGAGCTGGTTTCCTTGCCCGGGAATTCCTTGATGAAATGCTGGCGCGGCATGCGCGCCTTGTCGATGCAGAGCGCCATGATCGTGCGCTCGTAGGTGCGGACCTCCTCGACCAGCTTGCGCACGCCATCGCAAAGCGCCTCGATCTGCTTGGCCGAAAAGCGGATTTTCATCAGCTCTTCCGAAATCGACTCGCGCGCCTGGATGTACGGGCGTCCGCGCGAACCGTGCTTTTGCAGGGCGCGCATCATTTTCTGGTAATTGTTGCGGATGTCGGCAAAGTGCTTGAGCGAAGCCTCTTTAAGACGCGCAAGATCGGCGGCGGCGGCGGCGGCGGTCGCGGCGCCGTCATCGTCCTCGTCTTCTTCGCCGTCCACTTCCTCTTCGTCGGAAGACTCCTCTTCGGCCACCTCCTCGACGATCGCCTCCTTCATTTCCAGATCGGCCAGGCCATCGACCACGTCATCGACGCGGATCTCCTCCTTCTCGATTTTCTCGGCCAGCGCGAGGATTTCGGCGATGGTGGTCGGGCAGGCGGAGATGGCCAGGATCATGTGGCGCAGGCCGTCCTCGATGCGTTTGGCGATCTCGATCTCGCCCTCGCGGGTCAGCAGCTCGACCGAGCCCATTTCGCGCATGTACATGCGCACCGGATCGGTGGTGCGGCCGAACTCCGAGTCCACGGTCGACAGCGCCGCCTCGGCCTCCTCGACGGCATCCTCGTCGGCGACCGCCGGTGTGGATTCCGACATCAGCAGGGTCTCGGCATCCGGCGCCTCGTCATAGACCTGGATGCCCATGTCGTTGATCATGCCGATGATGTTCTCGATGGCTTCCGCATCAAGCATGTCATCCGGCAGGTGATCGTTGATCTCGGCGTAGGTCAGATAACCGCGCTCCTTGCCGAGCACCACCAGGTTTTTCAGCCGCAGGCGCCGGGCCTCTGCGTCCGCGGGCGAAAGCTCGCGTCGCTCGAATTCCTTGACCAGTGCCCGTTCACGCGCCGTCAGGCCGCGGGCCGGACGCTGCTTGCCGCCGGGTTTGCTGGCAACCGGCGCGGCAGGCTGCGGAACCGCCTTGTCGAGTTTCTGCGCCGCGGCCTTGACCTTGGCCAGGGCTTCCTTGGCCACCGCCTTGAAATTCGCGAGCCGCTGCTCCTTGCGCAGCACCGCCTTGGATTTGGCCGCCGACTTGGGCGCCGGTTTCCCCTTGGCCTTGGCCGCAACACGCGGCTTCGCGGCACGCTGCGGCGCCTTGGCCTTCACCGCCTTGGTTTTCGGTGCAGGACGCGATTTGGCTCTGGCAGCAGCCTTTGCGGAACCGGCTTTTGCGCGCACGGCGTTTTTCGCTTTGGCTGATTTTGCCTTGGCGTTTTTTGCCTTGGATTTGGGGGCTTTGGATTGCTTGGCCATGGATTAGGCTCCGCCGGACAACGGTTCGGTGAAAAACCGCAAATTATACCTTAAACAGCACTCACTGACACCCGCAAAATTACAAGCCAAGCTTCTGTTTTATAACAACTTTCATCATCAGCCGGAGCCGCGGATCAGGCCTTGACGGCGGGTCCGGCAGAACGGGCTGCCTGGAATCTGCGGATTCGGGCCAGCACCTGCTGCCATGCATCCTGGAATTCGGCCTCGCGCTCTGCGGCAGACGGCAACTGTTCCATGATCTTCAGCGCGCGGGCTTCTGCCAGCTGCATCGCGGATTCCAGCGGCGTCCCGCGGAAGATCTCCCCCAGGTTCGCACCCTCCGCCTGCTGACCGGATGCCTGCAGCAGGGCATCGAGGACTTTCCAGTCTTCCCGGTCCAGTTCCGGAATCGACAGTTCGATACCGCTCGCCAATTCGGTGCGGTCAATCAACTTGCCAAGGCACGGATCGCAGACGATCAGGTCCAGCATTGTGCGCAGGATGGACGGCCTGACAGCTGTCGGGCGCCTCTGCGGCGCCGGGGCCTGGGCCGGTTGTCCGCGGATTTCAAACTGCGCATCGAGTTCCTGCTGCATCACGCCAGCCAGCTGCGCCAGTTCCTTGCGGATCAGCAGCGACAGCATCGGCGCGGCGATCTGCTTCACCAGCGGCTTCGCCTGCTGCATCAGCCTGGCACGGCCTTCGGACGTTTGCACATCAACCCGGGACCTCAATTCGTCGATCAGGAATCTCGACAGCGGATCAGCCCTGCCCAGCAGCGCCTCGAAAGCCGCCTTGCCGTGTTTGCGGACATAGGTGTCGGGATCCTCACCGTCGGGCAAAAACAGGAAGCGCAGTTGCTTGCCGTCGGCCAGGTGCGCGAGACTGTTTTCAAGGGCGCGCCAGGCTGCGCGCCGGCCTGCGGCATCACCATCAAAACAGAACACCACTTCATCGGTCTGGCGCAGCAGTTTCTGCACATGCACCGGCGTCGTCGCCGTGCCCAGGGTCGCCACCGCGTATTCGATGCCGGCCTGCGCCAGCGCCACCACATCCATATAGCCTTCGACCACGATCACGCATCCGGCATCACGGATCGCACGCCGCGCCTGGAACAGGCCGTAGAGCTCGCGCCCCTTCTCGAACACCGGCGTTTCCGGGGAATTCAGATACTTCGGTTCACCCTCACCGAGCACCCGCCCGCCAAAACCGATGATGTTGCCCTTGACATCAACGATCGGGAACATGATGCGGTCTCGGAACACGTCGTATCGCCGGCCCTCGTCGTTCTGTTTGACCAGTCCGGCGGCATTCAGTGCCTTGTCGGCATAGTCCGGGAACACCTGCTCCAGATTCTGCCAGCCGTCGGGTGCATAACCGATGCCGAAACGTTTGGCGATTTCGCCAGAGAGTCCGCGTTTTTTCAGGTAGTCGATGGCGCGGGGCGCATCTTTCAACTGGTTCCGGTAATACTGCGCCGCCTGCAGCAGCACGCCTATCAAATCGGGCCCCTCCTCGGCGCGGCGCTGCGAGTGCTCCGAACGCGCTTCTTCCGGCACCTGCATGCCGACGCCCTGGGCCAGATCCTTCACCGCATCGACAAACCCGAGACCGCCGTACTCCATCATGAAACCGATGGCGGTGCCATGGGCACCGCAGCCAAAGCAATGGTAGAACTGCTTGGTCGGGCTGACCGTGAACGAGGGGGATTTTTCAGTGTGGAACGGACAGCAGGCTGCGTAATTCGAACCGGTGCGCTTGAGTTTCACGTAGCGGTCGATGACCTCGACGATATCGACGCGGCCGAGCAGGTCCTGGATGAACGACTGCGGAATCATGCGCGCTGCAGATGGCTCCATTCCGGAATCCGCAGCCCGCAACGGGCCACGGCAACCACGGAATTATAGGGTAGCGCAGGGAACCTGCCGCACCGGGAAAATCCGCAATAAAAACAGCAGATTACGATTTTGTGAGCTGCGCCTTGACCGCCGCGGACACCTTGCCCATGTCGGCACGACCCGCCAGCTTCGGTTTCAGCAGTGCCATCACCTTGCCCATGTCGGCCGGACCAGCGGCTCCGGAATCGGCAACCGCCGCCGCAACCGCGGCGGCAATCTCGTCATCCCCCAAGGCCTGCGGCATGTAGGCCTGGAGCAATACGAGTTCCTGCTTTTCCTTGTCTGCCAGATCCTGACGTCCGCCCTGCTCGAACTGGCTGATCGAATCACGGCGTTGCTTGATCATCTTTTCGATGACACCGAGCACATCGGCGTCGGTCAAGGTCTTGCGCTCATCGACTTCGCGCTGTTTCAGCGCTGCGGTCAGCAGGCGGATGGTGTCGCGGCGCGCGGCTTCACCGCCACGCATCGCGGCCTTGAGGTCATCATTGATCTGGTCACGCAATCCCATGGTGTGCTCTCCAGAAACGACAAAAGGGTGCGAGGACTGGCCCCGGCACCCTTTGGCGAAACAGAACTGAAATTCAGTACAGTTTCGGCGGCAGCAACTGCGAACGCAGGCGCTTGTGCGTGCGCTTCACGGCGGCGGCCAGCTTGCGCTTGCGCTCGGCGGTGGGCTTCTCGTAGAACTCGCGGGCGCGCAGCTCGGTCAGAAGGCCGGTCTTTTCGACAGTGCGCTTGAAACGGCGCAGGGCCACTTCAAACGGCTCGTTTTCCTTAACACGTACGGTGGTCATGAAACCTCGGGGCTGAATTCGGAAAAACGCGTATTATAAACACATCCCCGCAATAATCACAGGGGCGGGCGCAGGAACGGATATACCCCCGGGAATTCCTCCGGACCGCTCCAGCCTTTCCCGCCCGGCTCCCAGTGCTCGTACTCGGCATCGAAACCTCCTGCGACGAAACCGGCATCGCGCTGTATGACACGGACCGGGGCCTGCTCGCCCATGCCCTGCACTCGCAGGTCGCACTGCATGCCGACTACGGCGGGGTAGTCCCGGAACTGGCCTCCCGCGACCATATCCGGCGGGTGTTGCCGCTGACCCGCGCAGTATTGCGTGATGCGGGCGCCAGGCTGGCGGACCTTGATGCGGTCGCCTACACCGCGGGCCCGGGGCTCGCCGGCGCACTGCTGGTCGGGGCCGGCATCGGCACGAGCCTCGCCCACGCCCTGGGCATTCCGGCACTGCCGATACACCATCTTGAAGGCCACCTGCTGTCCCCCCTGTTGGCCAAACCGTCACCGCAGTTCCCCTTCATCGCCCTGCTGGTGTCCGGTGGTCATACCCAGTTGATGCAGGTTAAAGGAGTTGGTGATTACTCACTTCTTGGCGAAACGCTGGATGATGCCGCCGGAGAGGCCTTCGACAAGTCCGCCAAGCTGCTCGGACTGGGTTATCCCGGCGGCCCGGCAGTAGCCGCACTCGCTGCATCCGGCCGGGCCGGGCAATTTGCACTGCCACGGCCGATGTTACGCAGCGACAACCTTGATTTCAGCTTCAGCGGCCTGAAAACTGCAGTGCTGACCGCCGTCCGCGACCTGCCGGCCGGCGATCAGGCCCGGGCGGATCTTGCCGCCGAACTGCAGGCGGCCATTGTTGACGTGCTGGTCGGAAAATCGATCGCGGCGGTCGAACAGACCGGCGTCACGCGACTGGTGGTGGCCGGCGGCGTCGGCGCCAATCGCCGGCTGCGCGAACAGCTGACTGCTGCCGCCCGACGCCTGGGCTGCACGGTGTACTACCCGCCGTTCGAGTTTTGCACCGACAACGGCGCCATGATCGCCTTTGCCGGCGCCCTGCGCCTCCAGCAGGGAAACCAGCCTCCGGCCACGCCCGGCTTCACCGTGCGGCCACGCTGGGACCTCGGCAGCCTGTCAAAGGCCTAGTTTCCCGCCTTCGCGCCCAGCCGGCTTTCCTTGCCGGCCATCAGATTGCGAATGTTCGACCGGTGGCGCCAGACCAGCAGCACCGCAATGACCGCGACTGCCGCGAAAAAAGGATGGGCGGCGTTGAACAGGATCAGCGCAAAAAACACCGCGAACAAGGCCGACAGCAACGCTGCCAGCGACGAATAACGGAAAAACACGGCAATGGTGATCCAGGTCGCCAGCGTGCCCAAAGCAAGGATCCAGTTCAGCGCCAGCAGCACCCCGAGCGCGGTGGCCACGCCCTTGCCTCCGCGAAAGGCATGAAACACCGGATACATGTGGCCGAGGATCACCGCCACCGCCGCAACGGCTGCCGCCATCGCCGCAACTTCGGGCAAGGCCTGCCCGGCGGCATAGACCGCAATCCAACCCTTGGCACAGTCACCCAGCAGCGTCAGTGCGGCCGCCGACTTCCGGCCGCTGCGCAACACATTGGTTGCGCCGGGATTGCCCGAACCGTATTCGCGCGGATCGGGCAGACGGAAGGCCCTGCTGACGATCACTGCAAAGGAAACCGAACCGATCAGATAGGCCGCGACAGCGGCGATTAGTAGAGCCAAGTGATTTCCCCTAGAATGGCGCCGGACATTTTAGCCCAACGCGGCACGCCGCCCGGCACATGGACACCATATTCATCAGCGAACTGCGCATCGAAACCCGCATCGGCATCTACGCGCAGGAAAAACAGGTGCCGCAGACCATCCAGCTCGACCTCGAGATCGGGCTGCGCGGCGAACATGCCTCGCACAGCGATCGCATCGAGGACACCATTGATTACGCCGAAGTTGTCGCCGACATACGACGGCTCTTCGCGGACAGGCACTTTGACCTGCTCGAACACGCCGCGGAATCGATCGCACAGCTGGTGATCGGAGACTTCAAGGCGCCGTGGCTGCGTGTCACCATCGCCAAGCTGTCGCCGCTGCCCGGCGTGAAAAGACTCGGCGTCAGCATCGAGCGCGGCAAGAAGCACTGAGCGCCGCGCCGCCTCAGCCGCGCGGGTGGTGTTTCGCATGCAGCTGCTTCATGCGCTCCCGCGCGACATGGGTGTAGATCTGCGTGGTCGAGATGTCGGAATGCCCGAGCAGCAGCTGCACCACGCGCAGGTCGGCACCGTGGTTCAGCAGATGGGTGGCGAAAGCATGGCGCAGCGTGTGCGGCGAAACCGGCTTGCCGATTCCCGCCTGCACGGCGTAGCGCCGCAGCAGGTGCCAGAACGCCTGGCGTGTCATCGCATCCGCGCGGCTGGTGACAAACAGAGCATCGCTGGTCCGTCCGCCCAGCAGCAGCGGTCGCGCTTCCCGCAGGTACCGCTCCAGCCAGGACAGCGCCTCCTCGCCCAGCGGCACCAGCCGCTCCTTGGAACCCTTGCCGAGCACCCGCACCACGCCCATGTCGCGGCTGACCTGAGGCACTTTCAGCGTCACCAGTTCGGACACGCGCAGGCCGCTCGCGTAGAGCACTTCCAGCATCGCGCGGTCACGCAGGCCCAGCGGTTGCTCCAGCGCAGGCGCGGCCAGCAGGTTCTCGACGTCCGCCTCGGTCAGCGTTTTCGGCAGCGGGCGCGGCAGTTTCGGAGTATCGATGCGCAGCGTCGGATCAGCCTTGATCGTGTTCTGGCGGATCGCGTTGCGGTAAAAGCGTTTCAGCGCCGACAGCAGTCGCGCGGCGGTGGAGGCCCGCGCCTTCGTCTTGAAACGATGCGCGAGATAACCCTGGATGGCGGCCTGGTCGACCGCCAGCAGGTCCATGCCCTGCGGTTCCAGCCAGCCGGCGAACTGCTTCAGGTCACGGCGGTAACTGTCCAGCGTATTGCGGGCAAGGCCGTCCTCCAGCCACAGCGCATCGCAGAACTCGTCAATCAGCTGCAGCGAGGAGGCCTTCATGTCGCAGCAGCCAGCGTTTGACGGTCAGCGGAAAATCCTCGCGGCCGCCCATGAAGCCGCCCAGCCTCCCGCCGGCAGCGAGCACGCGGTGGCAAGGCACGATCAGCGGCACCGGGTTGGCACCGCAGGCGCCGCCCACGGCTCTCGCACTGCTCCGCAGGCGAGCCGCTATTTCTCCATAAGTATTTGTTTTTAATTGATAACTTACTCCGCGCAAGCATTCAATCTCGTGCCATACCCGGCGCTGAAACGGTGTGCCATCAAGGCGATAGGGTACCGTGAAAAGATAACCGGGATCTGCGAGATAACGGTCAATTTCGCGACAGGCACGCTCTGCCACACGATCCAGGGGCGCTACCGGCGCCGTGCCGGGCGGCAGATAACGCACACTGGTCAGCACATCGCCGTTGCTGACGATTCCGAGCACGGCAAACGGCACGGCATACCGCGTTTCCTTCTGCCCCGCCGCCGGACCGTGCCCGCTCATGCCGCCGCGGTTGACTTCTCCGGACGCAGTTTCTGCATCAGCAGCACCAGCGTAACCAGGGAAATTCCGATCACGTCCGAAGTCGTTGTCGGATAAACCAGCGCCAGCCCGGCGACTATCAGCATCCAGCGTTCCGGGATATTGGTCCTGCGCAGCAACCAGCCCTGCAATCCTCCGGCCAGAGCAAGAATGCCTATAACCGCGGTCACCGAAATGAGTGCGATCGCCCCCCAGTCAGCTTGCGCGAGATTCTTGAGAGAACCCCCAAGCAACAAGCCTGTACCTGACGGGTCCAGCACGAACATGAACGGCACCAGGAACGCCGGGGCACAGTATTTCCAGCATTGCAAAGTAGTCCGGTACGGGCCACCGCCGGTAATCGCCGCCGCCGCGAACGGCGACAACGCAGTAGGCGGAGACACCTCCGACAGCACCGCATAGTAGAAAATGAACATGTGCGCGGCAAAGTCAGGCACACCCAGCTTGATAAGCGCCGGCGCGGCGATGACGGCACAGATGATGTATGAGGCCGTCACCGGCACGGCCAGCCCCACGATCCAGACAATCAGCGAAGTGTAAAAAGCGGTCAGCAGGAGCTTCATGGCATGCAGCAGTTCAGGAGTCCTGTCCGCACCGAACATGACCCAGAGGCTGGCCAGGGACTGCGCACCGGAATTCGCATAGTCGAGCACGATCGAACTGAATTTCAGACCCAGTCCGGTCAGGGTGACCACACCGACAATGATGCCGGCCGAAGCGCATGTCGCTGCAACATTGAGCACGCCGATGGAGCCGCCCTCCAGCGCCTTGATGAAACCCGATTCCCAGAACCCCTTGATCCACGGCATGCGGCCGCGGAACCAGTCATATGGAATCAACGCCGAATCGCTCTGCAGGAAAGAAACCAGCGCCGTCACCAGGGTGGCATAAAACACCGACAGGATGGGCGAATAACCCAGCAACATGAAAAAGACGATCGAGACCAGCGAAATGAAGTGATACCAATACCGTTTGGCCAGATCGAGCGCACGCTGGTGTTTCTCCAGTTTGACGGCATGCATCGCGAACTTGCGCGCATCGATCTCGACCATGATGAAAATCCCGAGATAAAACAGCAGCGTCGGGATCGCCGCCATCAGGATCACGTCAAGGTAAGAAATCCTGAGAAATTCGGCGATCAGGAACGCCGCAGCGCCAAGCACCGGCGGCGAAATGATCGCGCCGAGACCGCCTGCGGCGAGCAGCCCGCCTGCAGCCTCCTTGCCGTAACCGGCCTTGGCGAGCAGGGGATAAGCCACCGCACCGATCGTCACCGTGGTGGCGACGCCGGACCCCGAAGGCCCGCCCAGCAGGAACGATGACATCACCACCGCGCGCCCCGAACTCGACGGCTTTCCGCCCATGGCGGCAAAGGAAAAATCAAGGAAAAAACGCCCCGCCCCCGAATACTGCAGGAATGCGCCGAAGATGGTGAACAGTATGATCAGCGTCGACGACACATCGATCGCAACGCCGAAGATACCCTCCAGCGTCATGTACAGGGCGCCGGTCAGCCGCGAAATCTCATAACCTTTGTGCGTCCACGGCTCCGGCAGATAAGGGCCGAACAGCGCATAGGCCAGAAAAAGCGCCACGATGAACGGCAATATCCAGGTCGAACTGCGGCGGTTCGCTTCAAGTATCAAAAGAATCAGGGCAACGCCGACAACCTGGTCGAGCGTGGTAGGTATCGTTGCCCGGTCTCCGAGCAGATCGCCCCAGTAGAGGATGTAACCGGCAATGGCCAGCGTCAGCAAGGCAAAAATGACATCCCACCACATCAACCGGTGACGAAACCGTTTCGCCGCAGGAAATACCAGGAACACCAGCGCCAGCGTGAACGCCACGTGTATCGGGCGAAGCCTGAACGCCGGAACAATTTCCACGGCGGCATACAGATGAAACAAGGACATGATCACTGCAGCCGCGGTCACGAAGGCGGCAAGCATGCCGGCATAACGGTTGTGAATGCCTTCTTCTTCCTCGATCAGCTCCTCGACGCGCCTGCGCGCATCGTCGTTGAATGCAGCCTCATCCTGCGTCGAGTTCGTGGTTGACGCTTCAGTCATGTACTCCCCCAACCATAGGTTTTATAGTATTCGTGCGGCAGAAAGGCTCACGGTAACGCGAAAGGGCGATCCTGAAAAGAAAAACCCCGTCCAGTCCTGGACGGGGTCAATACGAGCGGCTCAAATCAGAACTTCAGCCCTTTTTCCTTGAAGTACTTCAGGGCGCCCGGGTGCCAGGGCACCGGCGAGGCTTCGGGTTTCTGACGCTCCAGCTTGATGTCGTTTGCCGCCTTGTGCACGGCAACGAGATCGGCGTGTTTGTCGAAAATCGTCTTCACGATGTTGTACACCGTCTGCTCGCTCATGTTGGCATTGGCCACCAGCAGGTTCGCCACTGCGGTTGCCTTGTTGTCGACGGTCATGCCCGGATAGGTGGTCTTCGGAATATCGTCAGCAACATAGATATTGCCAGAAGCCTTGTTCATCGCCGGCAGCAGGTGCGCCGAGTCGAGGAACTTGATTTTCAGGCCGGGCGTTGCGGCCACGTCCGTCACCGCCGAAGTGGGCAGGCCAGCCACGAAAAAGAATGCATCAATCTTCTTGTCCTTCAGCGCATTCGCGGATTCCGCGGCACCCAGACGCTCCTTGCGGATGTCCTTGTCCGGATCAATGCCGGCTGCCTGCAGCAGGCGGAAAGCAAATACTTCCGTGGCGCTGCCCGGCGAACCGGTGGACACGCGCTTGCCCTTCAGATCCGCGATGGTGTTTACGCCGGTGCCTTCAACCGTAACAGCCTGCATCAGGTTGGTATAGAGCATCATCATCGCGCGCACCGGGATCTTGGTGCCCTTGAACTTGCCTTCGCCGTTGTAGGCATCTTTGGCCGCATCGGCCTGGGTCAGGGCGATATAGGGTTTACCGGTGCCGATCAGGCGCATGTTGTCGACCGAACCACCCGTCACTTCCGCAGTCGCGGTCATGCCCGGAATGTGCTTCGAAAATACGTTGGCCATGCCGCCACCGAGCGGGTAATAGACTCCGCCGGTACCGCCGGTGGCGATCGAAAGGTTGATGCTCTCGGCCGCTGTAACCGGCAGTGCGAGCAGCGCACATACCGCGGCCATCAGGAATTTTTGAACCATGCTGTCTCCTCCTACTGTTTTGGTTGAACTTGAATATCCAGACTGTGGAACGGCCAGTTTAGGAACATTCACCGCGACGGTCAACCTTTCACCCGCTGCCAACGGTTATTTGGCGAATACCTGCGACATGTCCCGGAAAGCCTTGAATTCCAGCGCGTTGCCGCAAGGGTCCAGGAAAAACATCGTCGCCTGTTCACCGACCTGCCCCTTGAACCGGATATGCGGCTCAATGACGAATTTTGTTCCGGCCTTGACCAGTTTGTCGGCCAGTGCCTGCCATTCGGCCATCGACAGGATTGCACCGAAATGGCGCACCGGCACGTCATCACCGTCCACGGCACTGGTACTGCGGTGACCGACCTCACCCGGGGCCAGGTGCGCGACAATCTGGTGACCGTAAAAATCGAAATCAACCCACTCCGGGGACGACCGCCCCTCGGAACAGCCCAGCAACCCGCCATAAAATGCGCGGGCCTTCGCGAGATCGTCAACGGGAAACGCAAGGTGAAAAAGCGGCTGTGCCATGTTCATCTTTCATCCGGAAAATCAAAACGCGTATTCTACGTTTTTTCCAGAAACAGTCCGCCACCCCAAAACATGACTCCGGACAACTGTCCCGCACTCACCGCCCACGGCTGCCGCATGCCGCAGATCGGCTTCGGCACCTCCCAGCTCGGCGACTGCGGTGACCTCGTCGCCACCGCCCTCCGGCTGGGTTACCGCCACATCGACACCGCCTGGAAATACGGCTCGGAAAAAGGCGTGGGCGCCGGCATCCGTGCCTCCGGCGTGCCGCGCAGCGAAATCTTCCTCGTCACCAAGGTTTCCCACGAATACCTGCGTGCCGCCGATTTCGCACGCTCCGTCGATGAAAGCCTGAAAAACCTGCAGGTTGATCATGTCGACCTGCTGCACGTGCACTGGCCCAGCACCGACGGGGTGCCGCTGGCGGAAACGATGGCCGCGCTGGCCCGCGCGAAACGCGAGGGACTCACCCGCCACATCGGCGTCGCCAACTTCAACATCGCGCTGCTCGAGGAGGCGCGGAGAACCTGCCCCGAGCCCCTGGCCACCCTGCAGGCCGAATACCACCCCTATCTCGACCAGCGCAGGGTCCTCGACTACTGCCGCGAACACGGCATGATCTTCACCGCCTACTGCCCGCTGGCCCGCGGCCGGCTGTTCGGGGATCCGGTGCTGACCGCGATTGCACAGGAGAAAAACCGGAGCATCGCGCAGGTCGTGTTGCGCTGGCTCGTCCAACAGGGCAACATTGCGCCCATCCCGCGCTCTTCAAACCCGGAGCGCATTGCGCAGAACCTCGACGTGTTCAACTTCACTTTGACCGCCGACGAGATGAAACGCATCCATGCACTGGCACGGCCCGACGGCCGCATTGCCAATCCGGCGGGCCGCGCGCCGGCGTGGGATTGAACCCGCAGCACCGCAGTACACTCGAGCAGTCAAAATACGGAGGAAATTAATGAAAGTCAGCACATTCGCAAGCTCAGCCGCGATTGCCGCCCTGTCGCTGGTCGCCGCTCAGGGCGCCCTTGCACAAGGCGCGTTCCCGTCGAAAACCATGGTCATGATCGTGCCCTACACCCCGGGCGGTTCGGCCGACGCCATGAGCCGTGCCATCGCCACCCGCCTCGGCACCGCGCTGGGACGCAACATCGTGGTCGACAACCGTCCCGGCGCCAGCGGCATGATCGGCACCGAGATGGTGACCAAGGCCGATCCCGACGGCCATACCCTGCTCGGCCACACCTCGTCGTACCCGGCCACCGCCGCAGTGCGCGCCAAGCTGCCCTTTGATCCCGCCAAGTCCATCATCCCGGTGGGCATGACCGCGCGCGCGCCGATGCTGTTCGCGATCCACCCGTCGGTCCCTGCGAAATCGGTGAAGGAGCTGATCGCGCTGGTCAAGCGGGATCCGAAGAAGTACTTCCTCAACTACGGATCATCCGGCACCGGCGGCAACAACCATTTCTCGGGGGCGCTGTTCGCCTCGGCCGCCGGCATCAAGATGCAGCACGTGCCGTACAAGGGCATTTCGCTGGCCGTCACCGCCATTGCCTCCGGCGAAGTCGAAGTCGTGATCGCCAGCTCGTCGGCCCTGCTGCCGCAGCGGGATTCGGGACGCATCCGCATCCTCGGCGTGACCAGTGCGGAAAAATCGCCGCTGTTCCCCGATCTGCCGACCGTCGCCTCCCAGGGCGCCCCCGGCTACGAGTACGAACTGTGGTGGGGCACCTTCGCGCCGGCCGGCATGGCACCCGACCGCCTCAAGTTCCTGTACAACGAAATCCAGAAAATCGTCGTCAGCCCCGACATGAAAAAATTCCTCGACACGCAGGGCGCGGAAGCCTGGCAGCTCCCGCTGAACCAGCTGGCCGACCTGCTGCCGAAGGAAATCGCGCGCTACAAAAAAGCCGCACAGCTTGCCGGCATCCAGCCGCAATAAGCCGCAGCTTCAATTCCGCAGCATCCAGCGCCGGCCCCCGTGCCGGCGCTTTTTTTCGTCCGCTCAGGCAGTCAGGCGGGACGCCTGATAATCGCGGACCGCCTGCTCGATCTCCTCGCGCGTATTCATCACGAAAGGCCCGTACTGCACAACAGGCTCGCGCAGCGGTTTTGCCGCCAGCAGGATGAAGCGCGCACCCTCGCCGGCCGCAGCGACACGGACCGAATCGCCGGCGGAAAGAATGCCCGCCGAGCGCCGCGGCAACGCGCGGGCAGCGCCCGCCGGCCCGACTGCGGCATCCCCTTCATAGACGTACAGAAAAGCATTGTGCCCGGCCGGCAATGACTGCTCGAACACGCCGCCGGCCTCCAGCCGGACATCGAAATAAACCGGTTCGGTGCTGAGCCCCTGCATCGGTCCGGCGATGTCGCGCTCACCCAGCCGCAGCGTGCCCGCGATCACCTTCGCACTGCCGCCGCCGGACAGGACCGTCTCCGGAATCGACGCCGCCGGAATGTCGCGGTAACCCGCCGGCTTCATCTTCTCCCGCGCCGGCAGGTTGATCCACAGCTGGAAGCCGCGCATGCGTCCTTCCAGCTGCTGCGGCATCTCGGAATGGATGATGCCGCGGCCCGCAGTCATCCACTGCACGTCGCCGCTTTTCAGGTCACCGCGGTTTCCGAGATGGTCCTCGTGCAACATGTGGCCGTCGAGCATGTAGGTCACGGTCTCGAAACCGCGGTGCGGATGCGCGGGAAAACCGGAGATGTAATCCTGCGGATTGTCGGTGCCGAACTCGTCGAGCATCAGGAAGGGATCGAGCCGGGCCTGCGGCGACTGGCCGATGCTCCGGCGCAGCTTCACGCCGGCGCCATCGGAAGTCTCCATCGCGGGCATCACCTGCTGCAGCGTGCGTGGGGTCATGTTTCAGGTCTCCGGGGTTTCACAGGCTCAACCTTGCCGCAAAAAAAAGCGGGTCGCAATGCGACCCGCCTGCCGACCGCAACACGGAAACCTACAAGCGGCCGAGATCAGTGATCGCGTCGACCACCATCGACGTGCCGACCGCAATCAGCAGGATATCCGCTGCAACCCGCACGTACTTGTGCCCGGCGGGCGGAGCGCCCAACCGCACCACGAGTTGCGCCGGAACATCGTAATACACGACATCCCGCGGCAGTGGCCTGCCCTTGCTCCACTTTTTGGCCTGCCCCGGCGGCATGCAGCCGTTGTTCTTTTTCGCCAGCCCCGGCGGACAATGCCCGCCACGATACTCCTGCGCGTAATAGTCGCGCACGATCACCTGCTGACGATCGCCGAAATGACGGCGGCCGTCGCGTGCGGAATCATCACGGTCGCGCTGCTTGTTTCCGGCGCTGCGCTCGGCATGCGGTTTTCCGCCCTTGCCTGCCCAGTCCGGCTTTTCCGCGTGAACCGGCAGCGCCGCCAGATTGCCGACCGCCAGCAACATCGCCGAAACAGCAGCCTTGTGCAGGATATCTCTGAGAATCATGTTCATGTGAGTCCTTATTTTTTACGTGGCGCCGTTTCAAGCGGAAACGCCTGCCCGCATGTTAGTTCCGGCGCGCCGCCGTTTCAGTGAAGTACATCACGCGCGGGCAGTAACAATCTGTAACTGACGCCGAATGGCGACACCTGCCACAGCCACCGCTATTCCAGCGCAATGCCGGCCGCCTTCACAACCTTGGCCCATTTTGCAATCTCTGCACGCAGCCAGACCGCAAACTCCTGCGGCGAATTGCCGACCGGTACACCACCCTCGAGTTCAAAACGTTTGCGCACTTCCGGCGTTTTCACGATATCGACAATCTCGCGGTTGAGCAGGCGCACGACGGGCTCCGGCGTTCCGCGCGGAACAAAAATCCCCTGCCAGGTGCCGGACTGGAACCCCCTCAGGCCCGCCTCGGAAATCGTCGGCACGTCGGGCAGCAGTGCCGATCGTTCAAGGCTGGTCACGGCCACGCCGCGCAGCTTGCCGGGGCGGATGTGATGCATCACTGACGGCATGGTGGCGAACACCACATGGATGCGCCCCGACAGCAGGTCGAGGATCGATCCCGATGCCCCCTTGTAGGGAATGTGCGTCATGCGGGTCTTCGCCATCAGGTTGAACAGTTCGCCGGCGAGGTGCGGGCCGCCGCCGTTGCCGGAAGAACCGAAATTCAGCTCGCCCGGCTTCGCCTGCGCAAGCCGGATCAGATCCGGCACCGTCTGCACCGGCAAGGCGGGGTTCACCACGAGAATCTGCGAAGCAGTGGAAGCCAGGGTAACCGGTGCGAGGTCGCGCTCTGAATCGTAGGGCAGCTTTTTGTAGAGGCTCGGGTTGACGCCAAAGGAGCTGCCCACCAGCAGCATCGTGTAACCGTCGGGATTGGCCTTGGCCACCAGCTCGGCGGCCAGCACGCCGCCACCGCCACCGGAGCGGTTGTCGACGACGAACTGCTGGCCCAGCCGCTTCACCAGCTCGCTGGCCACCAGGCGCGCTACAAAATCGGCGTTGCCGCCGGCGGCCTGGGCCACGACAAAACGAACCGGACGGTTCGGATAGTTGCCGGCCGGTTGCGCCGCCACTGCGGCGAAGGACACCGCGGACAGCGCCAGGACCGCGCAATTCCTTGCGAACGAAAGATTGATTGTCATGATCAGCACCCCTTGAACACCGGCTTGCGTTTCTCCATGAACGCGCGCCGCCCCTCGATGAAATCCTCACTCGCGCCGCAGCGCTTGACCAGGTCATCACACAGCGCGAGGTCGCGCTCCGCCGGATCCTTCATCAGCTCGTCGACCACGCGTTTGGCGGTCAGGATGGACAGCGGCGCATTGACCGCGATGTTGCCGGCGAGTTCGCGCACCGCGGCCTCCAGCGACTGCGCAGGCAGCATCTGGTTGACAATTCCCATGCGCAGCGCCTCCGCCGCGGTGTAACGGCGCGCGGTGTAGATGAACTCCTTTGCCGCCGAGGGACCAACCAGCTCCACCAGCCGGCGCAATCCCTCCATGCCGTAACCGATGCCCAGCCGCGCCGCCGGAATGCCGAACTGCGCATCATCGGAACAGATGCGCAGGTCGCAGCTCAGCGCCAGCGACATGCCGCCGCCGATGCAATAGCCGCGGATCATCGCGATCGTCGGCTTGCCGGTCCCGCGCAGCAGCGCGCGCATGCCCGAGGAGGTTTTCGAATATTTTTCCTGGGCCTCGGCGTTGGCGCGCTCATCCTCGAATTTCGAGATGTCGGCGCCGGACACGAAGGACTTGTCGCCGGCGCCGGTGAGCACGATCACGCGCACGCTGTCATCCTGCGAAAATTCGGTGATGACCTCGCCGGCGCGCTGCCACATGTCCAGCGACACCGCGTTGCGGCGCTCCGGATTGTTGAATACGAGGAAGCCGACCGGCCCCTCCCGGTTGGCCAGTATTTTTTCAGTGGTCATGCATTCGCTCCCGGATGAAGAAGGTTATCGGCGACTGCCGGATTGAGCAGGTTGCGCCGGTCGTACACCTCGCCGCGCAGCCAGCTGATGATGTTGTTCGCCGCAATCGTGCCCATGCGCACCATCGCCTGCGTGGTCGCCGCGGCAATGTGCGGCGTGACGATCACGTTGGGCAGCGCAAACAGCGGATTCGCCGGATCCGGCGGCTCCACCGCAAAGGTATCGAGTCCGGCCGCGGCCAGCCGGCCGCCGGTCAGCGCGGCGACCAGCGCCGCCTCGTCGACCACAGGACCGCGCGCGGTATTGATCAGTATCGCGCCCGGTTTCATCCGCGCGAACTGCGCGGCACCGATCAGGCCGCGCGTTTTTTCCGTCAGCGGACAGTGCAGGCTGATGATGTCCGCGCGCTCCAGCAGCCGCTCGAGATCCGCCTCCCGCACCATGCCTTCCGGCAGCGCAACCGCCGAGCGGGTGTGCACCAGCACCTGCGCGCCGCAGGCCTGCGCCAGCCGCGCCGTGCGTTCCCCGATCTGGCCAAAACCGACGATGCCGACCGTGCGTTCGCGGAAATCGCGCGTGAAATGGTTGAGGTCGCGCCATTCGCCCTGCCGGGTGCCGCGGTCGAAACGCGGCAGTTCGCGCACCAGCGCAAGCATCATCGCCAGCGCGTGTTCCGCCACCGCATCGGCATTGGCGCCGCCGGCGACCATCACCGCGATGCCCCGCCGGGTGGCGGCCGCCACGTCCACCGAATCAACGCCGGCGCCGTGTTTGGCGACGATCTTCAGACCGCGCGCCGCGTCAAACACGCGCGCCGTCAGCGGCGGAGAACCGCGCAGCAGCACCGCGGCAATCCGCCCCGCCGACAGTGCCTTGACGAGTGCCTCCTCGTCGATGTTCTCCGGCATGAACTCGATCTCCGCACCGCCTTCGCGCAGCAGGCCCTGCGCGAGGTCGGACACGGTGGCGGCGGTGACAAGGACGACCGGTTTGCTCACGTCTTTTTTCCTTTCCGGGAGTGATTTCTCCAATGAAGCGCGCAGATTACCCGATTGCCGCCACCCCGCAGAAACTTGTTCACATCGAAGCCGCGGTTGCCACTAGAATGTGGACGTCGGTGACGCGCACCATTACACAAACCGCGCGCCCGGCATCCATGTCACCACACATTGGAGGAGAAAAATGAAGCAACGCTGCGTATCCCTGGTACTCGGCGCCCTGGCCCTCGCACTGGCCGGCCAGGCCGTCGCCCAGCAGTACCCCAGCCGCCCGATCCGGCTGATCATCCCCTTCCCGGCCGGCGGCAACGTCGACGTGTTCTCGCGCGTGCTGTTCCGCCAGGTCGAAGCAGAACTTGGCACCCACTTCGTCATCGACAACCGCGGCGGTGCCAACGCCATCGTCGGCTCGGACATGGTCAGGAACGCCACGCCCGACGGTTACACCATCATGAACACCTCCTTCGGCTTCGCGGTGAACCCGGCGATCCTGAAAAAAATGCCCTTCGACGTGATCCGTGATTTCACGCCGGTCACCAATGTTGCCACCGGGCTCGGCTACCTCGTCGTGGTCAACCCCAAGCTGCCGGTGAAAAACACCGCCGAACTGATCGCGGAGGCGAAAAAGCAGCCCCTGCGCTACAGCACGGCCGGCATCGGCAACGGCCAGCATCTTGCCGGCGCGCTGCTGGCAAGCATGGCCAAGATCAACATGCTGCACGTCCCCTACAAGGGCGGCGGCCCTGCCGCCGCCGCCGCTATCAGCGGCGAGGTGCAGGTGCACTTCCCCGCGGGTTCGGTCGGCGTGCCCCACCACAAGGCCGGGCGCCTGCGCGCCATTGCCTTCACCGGCGCCAAACGCCTGGGCTCCCTGCCGGACATCCCGACCGTCGGTGAAACCGTCAACGGTTATGTTTCCGACGCCGGCTGGCATGGCGTATTCGGCCCTGCAAAACTGCCGATGCCGATCGCGCGCAGGCTGCAGCAGGCCATCCACAAGTCACTGCAGGAACCGAAGATCAATGCACATTTCGTCGACAACGGTTACGAGCCCAACGGCGACCCGCCGGAGATCTGGGCCAAACAGTTCCGTGAAGACGTCAAGAAATTCGCAGCCATTGCCAAGGCCGCCGGCATAGAGCCGCAGTAAGCGGGGCATCCGCCGCCGGCAGTCGCAGACAAGGGACTGCCGGCGGCATGTCCACGACAAGGCGGACGAATCCGCCTCTCGCAACGCCGGAATAACCGCGTCGCGCCTCGTGTTCGCTGCGCAGGCGGCCTGCTCCGGCTAGAATGGCTGCGCATACCGCCATTCCAGTCCAGTTCGCCCTTTCCGGAGACGACATGCATTCCCTGCGATCCTTCATCACCGCCGGCGCGTTTGCCCTGGGTTTCGCGCTGGCCGCCCCGGCGACCGCCGACAGCCTCGTGCCGGTGCCGCAACCGACACCGATGCCTTCGTTCAAGATCCCGGGCATCAACGGCAGCAGCGGCAGCGATGCCAACCTGCGCAACAAGGTCACCATCATCCGCTTCTGGGCCTCGTGGTGAAGCTCCTGCGTACGCGAGCTGCCCTCCGTGCAGAGGGCGCATGACGAGTTGAAGAAGGACGGTATTCAGGTCATTACCATCTCGATCGACGGCACCGGCGAAGCTGCGGTCAAGCCGATATTCACCAAGGGCGGCTACACCATGCCCGCACTGCTCGACCAGGACATGAACGTCGCCCGCGGTTTCGGCGTGCGCGGCGTGCCGTCCACGGTCATCGTCGACAAAAAAGGCCTGATCAATGCACGCGGCCTCGGCCATGTCGATTTCGATGGCAAGGTACTGCGCAACTACGCGCGCGACCTCGCCCGCGTCAAGTAAAACCCCACCGGAGGATCACGATGTCGAAGCCGTCCCTGCTGCACCGCTGGATCGCCGCCGGCCTGCTCGGCGCCGCAACACTGTTCGCCGCGCCCGTGCAGGCGCAGATGCCGAAGCCCGGCGACAAGGCGCCCGCGTTTTCCGTGAACTCCACCACCGGCAAGCCGGTGGCGCTCGCGGACTACCTGGGCAAAAAGAACGTCGTGCTTTTCTTCTACATCGCCGCCTTCACCGACACGTGAACGACCGAAGTCGTGGCCTTCCAGCTTGATCTCCCCAAGTTCGAGGCCGCCAATGCCCAGGTCCTGGGCATCAGTGTCGATTTCAACGCCGCCAACACCGAGTTCGCCACCAAGCTCGGGCTGAAGTTCCCGCTGCTGAGCGATACCCGCCGCGAGATGACCCGCGCCTACGGCGTGCTCAATGACGATCCCGCGCTGGCGAAGGACGCCAAGCGCATCGCCGCCTATCTGCGCGCGAAACGCGCCTGGTTCATCATCGACCGCGAAGGCGTCGTGCGTTACGCCAACGTCAACGATCCGCGCGGGATCATGCCCAACGACGAACTGCTGGAAGTGCTGCAGAAAATGCAGTGAGCGGGAGAAACCGCGGCGGCGCGGGCCCGACCCGCGCCGCACGCAGGCTCAGCCGAGCTTGAGGTTGAGCTTCTTCAGGATTTTCTCGTTGCGCTGCATCTCGTTGCGGATGTAGGCATCGTAATCCGCCGGGTTCATCGTTCCCTCCGAGAATCCCTGCCGCGCGAGGGTCGCGCCGGCCTCCGGCGTCTTCAGCGCCTTCGCGACCTCGGCCGACAGCCGCTCGACGACCGGGCGCGGCGTGCCGGCGCGCACCATCGTGCCGAACCAGTTCAGCGACTCGTAACCGGGCCAGCCCGACTCGGCAATCGTCGGAACCTGCGGCAGGTTCGACGCGCGCTGCGCCGAGGTCACCGCCAGTCCGCGCAGCCGCCCGGAGGGAATGTACTGCGAGCAGTCAAGCACGTTGCCGACCAGCAGCGTGATGTGGCCGCCGAGGATGGCCGTGGTCGCAGGGGCGCCGCCGCCGAAGGGCACGTTGACCATGTTGATGCCGGCTACGTCGTTGAAGAGTTCCCCGGCGATGCGCCCGCCGCCGATGATGCTCGACACACCCCAGGACAGCTCGCCCGGCCGCTTCTTCGCCAGCGCCACCAGTTCCTTCATGTTCTTCACCGGCAGCGAGGGGTGGGCGCAGAAGATCAGCGGGTTGTAGACCATGCGCGTGACACCGTGGAAGTCGCGCAGCGTGTCGTAGGGCAGCTTCGAATAGGCGAAGGGGTTGACCGTGAAACTCGTCGCCATCACCAGCATCGTGTAACCGTCGGCCGGCGCGCGCGCGACAATCTCGGTGGCGATCACCGTGTTGGCTCCCGGCCGGTTCTCGATCGTCAGGTTCTGGCCGAACGCCTTCGACATCGACGGCGCGACCAGCCGCGCCATCGTGTCCGCCGCGCCACCCGGTGGAAACGGCACGACGACGCGGATGGGACGTGTCGGGTATTCCTGCGCGGCAGCCTGCAACGGAAGCAGTGCAACGACCAGCAACAGCAGCTTTGACAGCAACGTCATGGCGCATCCTCCCTGGTGGCAACGGATCAATGTCCGGATTGTTCTTGTCCACACGATACGTGCGCCGCAGGGCGCGGCATAGCACCCCCCGAAATATCATAAAAAAGTTTTTAAAAACAAATACTTGTGAACACCCATAATTGACTGCCGCAGAATCTTCAGGCGCCCTCGGCAGCGGCCGGATTCCACTGCCCCTTGCGCATGCGGGTGATGGTGATGCTCTGAAACACGCCCTTCTGCGTGAAGGGATCGCCGTCGGAGAATTTTTTCGCGTCGGCGCGGCTGTTGACGTTGACGATGAACAGGCTGCCGATGGCCTCGGTGCCTTCATCGTTCTGCGTTGCGCCGGCAAGCACCAGGATGTTTTTCTGGCTGCCGAGATATTCGCGGTGGGGAATCAGCACCGATTCACGGATTGCCGCGGTGTCCGGTTTGTCGATGCAGGAAATGGCCCAAAGCATGATCAAGCTCCTCAATATGGACTGCGCCATGAAAATCGCGGACGGCCGGGCGACCGCGACAAAGAGGGCTTATCATAAGCGCCTTTCCGCGAACCGCAATGCATGGAGGAGTGCCATGACTGTCCCCTACAATCCCTCGAACCTGTTTGCCGTCAAGGTCTGGGAAGTCGAATACCGCAAGACCGAACAACGCACGCTGATCGCGCGCATCTACCAGCCGCAGGGCACGGGACCGTTCCCGGTGTTGCTCGACCTGCATGGCGGCGCGTGGAGCCGCAAGGACCGTTATGCCAACGAACCGATGGCACGCGCCGTCGCCGCCGCCGGCATGCTGGTGGTCTCGCCCGACCTGCGCATCTCCAGCGAAGCGCCGTACCCGGCCGCGGTGCAGGACGCGCACTACGCGATCCGCTGGCTGAAACACAAGGCCAAGGAACTGAACGGCGATCCGGCCCACTTCGGCGTGCTCGGCAGCTCCAGCGGCGGCCACATCGCTCAGTTGCTGGCGATGAAACCGCATGAGCCGAAATACGCCGCGGTGCCGCTGCCCGAAGCGCCCCAGCTCGACGCCACCTTCTCCTATGTCGCCACCCGCTCGCCGATCAGCAATCCTGTCGCGCGCCGCGCCCAGGCCGAGAAAAAAGGCAACAAGGAAATGATGAAGAAGTCCGACACCTTCTTCAGCACGCCGGACAGCATCCACGAAGGCAACCCGCAGGAAATCCTCGACCGCAAGGAAAAGGTCAACCTTCTGCCGATGCTGATCATGCAGGGCGGACTCGACGACAACGTGATCCCGCCGATCCAGGAAAAATTCGCCGCGAGTTACCGTGCCGCCGGCGGCGACTGCCAGCTCGAGATCTTCGAAGGCTGCGAACACGAATGGACCGCGGTGCCCAGCCCCGCGGCCGACCGTTCGCACCGGATGGTGATGGACTTCATTGCGAAACAGCTGCAGGCACTGCAGAAAAAAGCCGCCTGAGCCCCGAAGCACCCGATAAAAAACCCCGCCGAGGCGGGGTTTTTTGTTTGCAGCCGGCGCGGCTCAATCCATGCTGATGTTGAGCGGCCGCGCGACCTTGATCCACTTCGCGATGTCGTCGTCGATCAGCTTGCCGAAGGCAGCCGGCGACATCTCCGTCGCCTCGACACCGACGCCAAGCAGCCGCTCCTTGACCTCCGGCAGCCGCAGCGCGACCTGCACCGCGCCGTGCAGCCGGTCGATCACCGCCTTTGGCGTGCCCTTCGGCGCCACTGCGCCGTACCAGCCGCTCACCGCATAGCCCGGCAGTCCCGACTCGGCAATCGTCGGCACGTTCGGCAGTGCCGGCGTGCGTTTCGGCGTGGTCACCCCGAGCCCGCGGATCTTGCCCGACTGCAGATGCGGCCGCGCCACCGCCACCGTCGAGAAAAACACCTGCACGCGGCCGCCGAGCAGATCGGTCATCGCCGGACCGCCGCCCTTGTACGGCACATGCAGCATCTTCACACCGGCCAGCGAATTGAACAGTTCCGCCGCGAGGTGGGTCAGGTTGCCGGTGCTCGACGAGGCATAGGCCACCTTGCCCGGGTCCGCCTTCGCCTTCGCGATCAGCTCCGCGCTGCTCGACACGCCGGCCGAGGGATGCGCGACCAGCACGTAGGCGCCATCGCCGAACAGTGACACCGGCACGAAGTCGCGCGCGGTGTCGTACGGCAGTTTCTTGTACAGCGCCGGGTTCACCGCGTGGCCCGCGGCAACCACCAGCAGCGTGTAACCGTCGGGGACGGCAGAGGCAACAATCTGGGAACCGATCAGCGTGTTGCCGCCGCCGCGGTTGTCAACGATGACATTCTGTCCCAGTTCCTGGGTCATCACCGGCGCCAGCAGGCGGCCGATGATGTCGTTGGCGCCGCCCGGCGGATAAGGCACCACCATGCGCACCGGGCGCGTCGGGAAAGTCTGCGCCTGTGCGGGAATCGCGGTAGCGGCGGCCGCTGCGGCCAATGCGGCGCCGGCCAGCATGCGTATCATCTTCATTGGTATCTCTCCTCTCGGTTGCGACTGCAGAATCTTTTTTTGCCGTCGTCCCGATTTGAGCACCACGGGCCGTCAAATACAATCGGAAACCACCCTGCTGTTGCCCATTGTGGAATGCTGCAGCGGAAAATTGCCCATTGTGGACCGCTGCAAAAGTTGCACGCGGGTCTGCCGTCATTTTGCGGTTTTGGGCTAACATCCGGCCTTCGCATCAACCCGTCCCGCAAAGGAACTCCCATGGACAGCACCGAACGCAAACCCGTCAAGACCGTCACCGGCGCCCGCGCCCTCGTCGACGGCCTGCTGCGCGAAGGCATTGACCATGTCTTCGGCATCCCCGGCACGCAGAACCTCGCGATCCTCGACGAACTGCGCGCGACGCCGCAGATCCGCTTCATCCTCACCCGCCACGAACAGGGTGCCGCCTTCATGTCGTACGGTTTCGCGCGCGCCGCGAACAAACCCTCGGTGGTCACCGTCACCGAAGGCCCCGGCGTCACCAACATGGTCACCGGCATCGGCGCGGCCTTCAAGGGCAACGTGCCGGTGATCAGCATCACCGGCGTGCAGGAAAGCATCATGCGCGAGCGCGATGCGACCCAGGACATGGACCAGATCCCCTTCATGCGCCCGATCACCAAATGGGCCTACAGCATCCCCTACGTCGACAAGGTGCAGGAAGCCGTGCGCAAGGCCTTCCGCGTCGCGCTGACCGAACCCCAGGGCCCCGCCCACATCGAAGCCGCGAGCGAAGTCCTGCTGCAGCCGATCGCGCCGGAAACCGCCGCGCCCGCGGCCTACCGCCACACCGTGCCCGCGGTCTGCGACCCGACGCAGATCGACGCCGCCTGGGAGATGATCGGCAAAGCGCAGCGCCCGCTGTTCGTGATCGGCCGCGGCGTGATGAAAGAGCGCGCCGTCGCCGCGATGCAAAAACTGACCGAAACCACCGGCATCCCGGCCGCCGCGCTGCAGTACTCGCCCGACGCCTTCCCCGCGGCGCATCCGATGGCGCTGGGCCCGCTGGGCCGCAACGGTTTCGCCAGTGCCAACCGCGCCGCGCCGCAGGCCGACGTCATCATCGCCGTCGGCGCCCATTTCGACGTGTTCTCGACGCTCTACAAGTACGGCATCTTCAGCGAAAACGCGAAAATCATTCACCAGACCGCCGCCGCCGGCCAGATCGGCATCGTGTTCCCGGTGGCCCTGGGTATCGCCGGTTCCGCCACCAGTTTCATCGACGGCCTCGCCGCCCGTGCCGCGAAGGCCGGCGCGCGCAAACCCTGGGTCGATGTCGCGAAACTGCGCGCCGAAGGTGAAGCCGAGCTGCAGAAAGTGCTCAAGCCCGAAGCCGAGCCGATCCAGCCGCAGTTCGTCGCCCACATCATCCGCAAGGCGCTGCCGGAGAACGGCATCCTCGTCGTTGATGCCGGCAACGGCGGCAAACACGTGCGCAGCTATTTCAAGAGTTACGAGCCCGACACCTTCCTTTGCATGGATGACTGGGCCTCCGTCGGCGGCGCGCTGCCGATCGCGATGGGCGTCAAGCTCGCGCGGCCCGACCGCCCGGTGCTGTGCACCGGCGGCGACATGGGCGCGATGTGCAACATCGGCGAACTCGAAACCGCGGTGCGCGAGAACATCCCCGTGGTCTATGTCGTGTTCAACGACGAGGGCCTTGGCAACGAACGCGCCTTCCAGAACGAACACTTCGGCGGGCGTTATTTCGCGGTCGACTACAAGAACCCGGATTTCGGCGCGCTGGCCAAAGTCTTCGGCGCCCACGGTGAAAGGGTCACCCAACCGCAGGAACTCGAAGGCGCGATCAAACGCGCTTTCGCCAGCGGCAAACCTGCGGTGATCGACGTGATGATTGACCAGAACAGCCTGGCGCCGGTGATCCACCGCTGACGCAGCGCAACAGGCGGCCCCTGCGGCCTATTCCACAAGGCCGGCAAATTTTTGCCGGCCTTTTTGTTTTTTCTGCGGGCATAATATTCGGGCCTCGGTGGGGAGGCGCACCGGTAACCAATCTGGAGGAGTCACCATGTTGCGCATCCTGTCTGCAGCACTCGCCATCGCCGTTTCCTGCGGCGCCATCGCCCAGGACAAACCCGCCGCCACGCCGGCGGAAAAACCGCCGCTCTACGCCACGACCAAGGTCGAAGGCACAGACAACGTCTACGTCTTCCGCTACGGCAACCACCAGGCGATGTTCGTCGTCACCTCCGCCGGCGTGATCGCCACCGACCCGATCGGTTACGGCCGGCCGCAGGCGGTCACCACCTACATCGACGAGATCAGGAAAGTCACCGACAAGCCGGTCAAATACCTGATCTACAGCCACCACCACTATGACCATATCGCCGGCGGCCAGCCGTTCAAGGATGCCGGCGCAAAAATCATCGCCCACAAACGCGCCAAGGAAAGGCTCGCGGTGATCAAGGATCCGCACACGCCGCTGCCCGACGAGGTATTCGACAAAAAACGCGTGATCAAGCTCGGCGGCACCGAGCTCGAGCTGAGCTATCACGGGCTCAACCACTCCGACAGCACCATCGCGATGCGCCTGCCGAAGGAAAAGATCCTGTTCCTCGTCGACACGCTGCCGGTGGGTTCGGTGCCAGGCCGCGGCATGATCGATTTCCATCCGCTGGAAGCGGAAAAATCCATCGAGTCGATCAT
>JALHND010000029.1 GCA_022843705.1 Burkholderiales bacterium | reverse complement strand
TGAGCTGTTCATGAATTCCCCACTCTGATTCCCCATGACTTCCGGACTTTTCCGGTCAAGTATACCGCTGCCCGAAGTTGAAGTATTCATGCTCGTTCCAGGATATGCATCAGTTCATGACTGGCAAAAAACGACTGCGGAAAAAAACATGGAGTGTCCGCAGACACTCCATGTCTCAGGCAGGCGCGCTCAGCGCGCGATCTGTGTCCAGACTTTCTCGGTGATCGCCTTGGTCAGGGCGTCCGGCAGCGGAACGTAATCCAGTTCCAGCGCCATCTGTTTGCCATTCTTGAAGGCCCAGTCGAAGAACTTGAGGGCTTCCTGGGCGTTGGCCTTGTCCACCGGCTGCTTGTACATCAGCACGAAGGTCGCGCCGGAGATCGGCCAGGCATCGGCTCCCCGCTGGTTGACCAGCGACAAGCCCATGCCCGGCACGCTGAACCAGTCGGCGCCCGCTGCGGCGGCGGCGAAGGTCGTGTCTTCCGGATCGACGAATTTGCCGTCGCGGTTGCGCAGTTGCAGATGCGGGATCTTGTTGCGCTTGGCATAGGCGTATTCGACGTAGCCGATGGCGCCCTTGACGCGGTTGACGTTGGCGGCCACACCCTCGTTGCCCTTGCCGCCGACCGAGGTCGCTGCCGGCCATTTGACCGCGGCGCCCTTGCCGACCTTGTCTTTCCAGGCAGCGCTGACTTCGTTCAGGTAGTCGGTGAAGATGAAGGTGGTTCCCGAACCGTCAGAGCGGTGCACGACGGTGATGGTCTGGTCAGGCAGCTTCTTGCCGGGGTTCAGTGCGGCGATTTTCGGGTCGTTCCATTTCGGGATCGAGCCCATGAAGATTTCAGCGAGGACTTCGCCGGTCACTTTCAGCTCACCGGGTTTGAAACCCTCGAGATTGATCACCGGGACCACGCCGCCGAGCACCGTCGGGAACTGCACCATGCCGTCCTTGTCGAGGTCGGCGCCGCTGAGCGGGGCATCGGTGCCGCCGAAAGTGACGGTTTTTGCGCGGATCTGGCGGATGCCGCCGGAAGAGCCGATCGACTGGTAGTTGAGGCCGACGTTGGTGGCTTTTTTGTAGGCTTCAGCCCACTTCGCGTAAATCGGGTAGGGGAAAGTCGCGCCTGCGCCGGTGATGTCGGCGGCCTGCGCTGCCGAGACCATCGCCAGGGCGGAGGCTGCGGCGACTGCAAAATTCCTGATCATTGATTTCATGTGTTCTTCCTCGTAATTATCGGTGCCAGTTGACGAAAAGCCGGGTGTTCAACCAACACCGGCACTGTACTGGTCGATTGTTGCAGTTGAATGACAATGCAGTAATCAATTTTTATAAATAAAAACAAATACTTGTAAAAATATCCCCGGGTTTTCAAGCCGGGCGCTTCCGGCGGGTATTGATGATCGCAACCAGGGTCAGCATCACCGGCACCTCGACCAGCACGCCGACAACCGTGGCGAGTGCGGCACCGGACTGGAGGCCGAACAGTGAAATGGCCACGGCCACTGCCAGCTCGAAAAAATTCGACGTGCCGATCAGGCAGGCCGGTCCGGCGATGTTGTCCGGCAGCCGCAGCCTTCCCGCCATCCACCAGCCGAGGAAAAAGATGCCGTAGGTCTGCAGCATCAGCGGCAGGGCGATCATGACGATGATGGCAGGTTGCCTGATCAGGGTTTCCGCCTGGAAGCCGAACAGCAGCAGCACGGTACCGAGCAGGCCGCCCATGGCCCAGGGTTTGAGCGCGCGGACAAAATCGCCGACGGCGCGGGGTGAACGTTTTTCCAGCAGCCTGCGGGTGGCCAGGCCGGCCAGCAGGGGCAGCGCGACATAGAGCAGGGTGGACAGCAGCAGCGTGGACCAGGGCACGGTGATGTCGGTGACGCCGAGCAGCAGGGCGGCGATCGGCGCAAACGCCACGACCATGATCAGGTCGTTGACGGCGACCTGCACCAGCGTATAGGCGGGATCCCCCTTGACCAGCTGGCTCCAGACAAAAACCATGGCGGTGCAGGGCGCCACGCCGAGCAGGATCATGCCGGCGATGTATTCGCTCGCCGATTGCGGGTCGACCCAGGGCGCGAACAGGTGGTCGAAAAACAGCACCGCCAGCGCCGCCATCGTGAACGGCTTGATCAGCCAGTTGATCAGCAGCGTCAGCGCCAGGCCGCGCGGCTGGCGATGCACCCGCCTGACCGCGCTCCAGTCGATCTGGATCATCATCGGATAGATCATCAGCCAGATCAGGGCCGCTACCGCCAGATTGACGTGGGCGTATTCGATTCGCGCCACCGCGGTGAAAATGCCGGGCGCAGCCATGCCCAGCACAACGCCTGCGGCCATGGACATTCCGACCCAGAGGGTCAGGAAACGCTCGAAGAGCCCCATCCGGATCAGGCGCTGATTTTGCCGATTCCGGAAAGCTCCCGCTGCAGCGCCAGCCGGTCCAGTTTCTCCAGCGGCAGGCTCAGGAAGATGGAGATGCGCCGGTTGAGGATGTGGTAGGCCTCGGAGAAGGCGCGCTGACGCAGCTCATCGCTGCCCCGCACCGGTACCGGATCCTCCACGCCCCAGTGTGCGCTTATCGGCTGGCCGGGCCATACCGGGCAGACCTCGCCGGCGGCCTTGTCGCAGACGGTGATCACGAAGTCCATTTTCGGCGCCCCCGGCTGCGCAAACTCGGTCCAGTCCTTGCTGCGCAGATTCCGCGTCTCGATGTTGTTGCGCCGCAGATAGGCCAGCGCATCGGGATTGGGTTCGGGCGCCGGATGGCTGCCGGCGCTGTAGGCGGCGAAGCGGCCACGGCCCAGCTGGTTGAGGATGGACTCGGCCATCAGGCTGCGTGCCGAGTTGGCGGTGCACAGGAACAGTACGTTATAGACGCGTTCGCTCATGGCCTTGTTTTCCCTGGGAGTGAATGATTGCAGCCGTGGCCGGGGTGATCATTGCGGAGGCACGGTGTCCGCATGCGGTTTTTGCCCGGGTTCAGGGCAGGCAAGCGCGGGCATGCCTGCGCAGGGTGCGCCCCCGCAGCAGTTGGCCGTCAGGAATTCCAGCAGCCCCTGCATTGCGCCGAGATTTGCGCGGTAGCGCAGGAAGCGGCCCTCCCGCTGCAGCGAAACCAGTCCGCTGCCATGCAGTGCCCTGAGATGGAATGACAGGGCATTGGCCGGAATGCGCAGCGTGTCGCCGATCTGGCCCGGATACAGCCCGGCGGGGCCGGCGCCGACCAGTGCACGGAATATGCGCAGGCGCGAGGGCTGGGCGAGCGCCGACAACACGTCCAGTGCCCGGGCCTCGCCGGCAGGCTGGAAGCGGTCGTTCATGCGCGCAGGCCCTCGGCTGCCGGCAAGCCGTTGGGCAGCCGCAAGGTGACCAGCCAGCAGATGAAAAGCATCAGTGCCGAGCCGAGCAGGGTGCAGCCGAGTCCCGCCCACTGGTAGAGCAGCCCTGACAGCAGGGTACCGCCGAAACGCCCCGCCGCATTGGCGGCATAGTAGAAGCCGACATCCTCGGCGGCTTTTTCCGATCCGGCATAGGCCAGCACCAGATAGCTGTGCACCGAAGAGTTCACGGCAAACACGAAGCCGAACACGGCAAGCCCGCCGACCACGATCCACTGCAGCTGAGGCAGTTCGAGATAGACCGCCACGGCAAGTGCTGCGGGAATCAGTGCCAGCACTGCGGACCAGGTCCTCGCCGCCGGCACTTCGTGGCTCAGGCCGTCGCTGCTGCGCCGTACCAGACGCGGCGCGATGGCCTGCACCAGGCCGTAACCGATGGTCCAGGCGGCGAGGAAGCCGCCGACCATGGTGAAAGTCCAGCCCGCCGAATAGAGGAACACCGGCACGCCGACCACGAACCAGACATCACGCGCGCCGAACAGGAAAATGCGCGCAGCCGCCAGCGCGTTGATGCCCGGGTTTTTCGCGAACAACTCCTTCGCCGATTTCGAGGCGCGGCTTTTGCCCATCATCGGCGGCAGGGACAGCAGCACACCCAGCAGCACCAGTCCGAGCAGCCCTGCCATGACCCACAGGGAGCCGCGGAATCCCAGCAGTTCCAGCATCAGGCCGCCGAGGAAAAAGCCGACGCCCTTCATCGCGTTCTTGCTGCCGGTGAACCAGGCCACCCATTTGAACAGCTGTCCGGCCTCGCGCTTGTCGACCTGCTCCGAGGTGACCTTGATCGCCGACTTGCTGGCGGTCTTGGTCAGGTCCTTGGCGACGCCGCAGATGCCCTGCGCCACCAGCACCCAGGCCACGGACAGCGCGGCGGTCCATTCCGGGTTGAGCAGGGAGAGCAGCAGGAAGCCGATGATCTGGGTGACCAGGCCCACCATCAGCATCCGCGCAATGCCGAAGCGCGTCGCCAGCCAGCCGCCGACGAGGTTGGCGACCACCCCGGCGGCTTCGTAGAGCAGGAACAGGAAGGCGAGGGTGAAGGGGGTGTAGCCGAGACGGTAGAAATGCAGCAGCACCAGCATGCGCAGCGCGCCGTCGGTCAGCGTGAAGCCCCAGTACGCGGCGGTGACGATGGCGTAGTTGCGCACGGCGTGCTGCATTTCAGATGCCCGCGGCCTTCATGTGGCAGGCGAGGTCGACCATGCGGCAGGCGTAGCCCATTTCGTTGTCGTACCAGGCGTAGATCTTGAGCAGGGTGCCGTCGGTGACCATCGTCGACGGTGCATCGACGATGCTGCTGCGGGTGTCGCGCGCATAGTCGGCGCTGACCAGCGGCCGGGTTTCGTAGCCGAGGATGCCGGCGAGAGGGCCTTTTGCCGCGGCCGCGAACAGCGCATTGACCTCTTCCGCGGAGGTTGCGCGTTGCAGTTCAAACACGCAATCGGTGAGCGAGGCATTCAGTACGGGTGCGCGCACGGCATGGCCGTTGAGCTTGCCCTTGAGTTCGGGATAGATCAGCGCGATCGCGGTGGCGCTGCCGGTTGTTGTCGGCGCGAGGCTCAGCATCGCGCTGCGCGCGCGGCGCAGGTCCTTGTGAGGCGCATCCACGACCAGATTGGTGTTGGTCGGGTCGTGGATGGTGGTGATCTGGCCGTGGCGGATGCCGAGGCTGTCATGCACGACCTGTACCACCGGCGCCAGGCAGTTGGTGGTGCAGGAGGCGGCGGTGACGATGCGGTCGCGCGCGGGATCGTAGTGCTGGTGATTGATGCCGACCACGATGTTGAGGATGCCGCCGGTCTTGACCGGCGCGGCGACGATGACCCGTTTGGCGCCGCGCTGCAGATGGCCTTCAAGGGTTTCCGGCGTGAGGAATTTGCCGGTGCATTCGAGCACGAGGTCGACGCCGAGATCACCCCAGGGTATTTCGGCGGCGCTGGCATGCGAACTGAAGGAGATCTGGCGGTCGTTGATGCGGATGCCCTGTTCGTCCGTTGCGGTGATGTCGGCACGCCATTTGCCCTGGGTGCTGTCGAAGGCGAGCAGGTGGGCGATGGCGGCGGCGCCGCCCTTGATTTCATTGAGATGCACCACTTCCAGGCGGTTGCCGGCCCGGGGATCGTCTGCGGGCCGTTCCGCCGCGCCCATGGCGGCGCGTAATGCGAGGCGCCCGATCCTGCCCATGCCGTTGATGCCGACCTTCATCCCTGATGCCCTTTCGTCGATGAATGTTTCAATTTCAATTGAATTATTGCGCGACTATAGGGATCGAATATGACAGGATTGAGACAGCCTCCGGCCTCCCGAACCGGATCGGCCTGCTGCTGTCCCTGATCAGAGGTCTGTGATGCGCGCAAATCGCGAGCCTGCACAGGTATCCGGGTACTACAGGCTTCGGGTACAATAGCCGGATTGTCTACGGAGCTTAGGTTTTTTGATGAAAATCAACGGGTTAATGGGGGTTCGCGGCAGTCTGGTCGCCATCGTCACGCCGATGGCCGAAGACGGCACCCTCGATCTGGCGGCATTCCGGGCCTTGCTCGACTGGCATATCGCCGAAGGCACCGACGGCATTGTCGTGGTGGGGACCACCGGTGAGTCGCCCACGGTCGACTTCGACGAGCACCGGCTGCTGATCGAAACCGCCGTGCAGCATGTCGCGGGACGGGTGCCGGTGATCGCCGGCACCGGCGCGAATTCGACCAAGGAAGCCATCGAGCTGTCGCAGTACGCGAAGAATGCGGGCGCGGACATGAGCCTGTCGGTGGTGCCGTATTACAACAAGCCGACCCAGGAAGGCCTCTACCGCCATTTCCGCGCGATTGCGGAAGCAGTGGACATTCCGCAGATCCTCTACAACGTGCCGGGCCGCACCGTTGCCGATCTTGCCAACGATACCGTGCTGCGGCTTGCCGAAGTGCCGGGCATCGTCGGCATCAAGGACGCCACCGGCAATCTTGAACGCGGCACCGACCTGCTGCGGCGCAGGCCGGCGGGATTTTCCGTTTACAGCGGTGACGATGCCACCGGGGTCGCACTGATGCTGCTCGGCTGCGAAGGCGTGATCTCGGTGACCACCAATGTCGCGCCGCGGCTGATGCACGAGATGTGCGTGGCTGCGCTGGGCGGCGATGCGCGGCAGGCCGTGGCGATCAACAACCGGCTGCTCGGCCTGCATCGCCATTTGTTCTGCGAAGCGAATCCGATTCCGGTCAAATGGGCCGTGCAGCAGCTGGGGCTGATCGGCGGCGGCATCCGCCTGCCGCTGACGCCGCTGGCACCGCAATTTCATGAACAGGTACGCGAGGCCATGCAGCAGGCCGGCGCGGTGAAGCTTACGGAGGTCAGGCGTCATGCAGTGGCATAAACCGGCAGTGGCGGCAGCGGCGATTGTTGCGGGATTTGCGCTTGGCGCATGCGGCTCCATCGAAATTCCCACCAAGAAGGTCGATTACAAATCGTCGACCAAGCTTCCGCCGCTGGAAATTCCGCCGGACCTGACCCGTCCCGGTACTGATGAACGTTTTGTCGTGCCTGATGCGCCCAAGGGTTCGGCGACCTTTTCCGATTTCAGCAGGGACCGCAGCGCCCGTCCGCAGCTGTCGTCGGCACAGCAGGCGGTGCTGCCCGGTGTCGGCGACGTGCGTGTCGAGCGCGCCGGAAACCAGCGCTGGCTGGTGGTGCCCGGCACGCCGGACAAGCTGTGGCCGGTGGTCAAGGAGTTCTGGCAGGAAACCGGCTTCGTCGTCAACCTCGAGATTCCCGCGGCCGGCGTGATGGAGACCGACTGGTCGGAAAACCGGGCCAACATCCCCGAATCCGGACTCCGCGGCTTCCTCGGCAAGGCGCTGAACAGCCTCTACTCGACTTCGGAGCGCGACAAATTCCGCACCCGGCTTGAGCCCGGCCAGCAGCCCGGCACCACCGAGATCTATGTCAGCCACCGCGGCATGGAGGAAGTGTACATCACCGAAGGCCAGGACCAGTTGCGCTGGCAGCCGCGCAAGGCGGATCCCGATCTCGAGGCGGAGATGCTGCGACGCCTGATGGTGCGTTTCGGCACCGACAATGAACGGGCAAAGACGCAGATTGCGAGCGCCAGGGTCGAGCCCCAGGCCAAACTGGGTGGTGGCACACTGGCGTTGAATGACCAGTTCGACCGGGCATGGCGCCGCGTCGGCCTGGCGCTCGACCGCATCGGCTTCACCGTCGAGGACCGCGACCGCTCGAAGGGACTCTACTTCGTGCGCTACATCGACCCCAACACCGATGCCAAGACCACGGAAGACAAGGGCTGGCTTTCCCGCCTGAAATTCTGGAGCAGCAGCCCGAAGGTGCAGAGCAAGGAGCAGTACCGCATCCAGGTTCAAGGCGACAATGCCGGCGCCGAAGTCCGCGTGCTCGACAAGGAAGGTGCGCGCGAGCAGTCGGATACGGCCAACCGCATCCTGACACTGCTCTACGACCAGTTGAAGTGACCGGCGCGCCGCCTCTCCGGCCGGCCCTGCACCGGCCCTGCCTGCCATGCGTTTTGCCTCGCTAGGCAGCGGCAGCGAGGGCAATGCGCTGGTGGTCGAGGCCGGAAATTCCCGGGTCCTCCTCGACTGCGGTTTCAGCGCCACCGAGACCGTGCGCCGCCTCGGCCGGCTGGGCCTTGAGCCTGCGGCGATAAACGCGGTGCTGGTGACCCATGAGCATGACGACCATGTCGGTGGCGCCGACCGTTTTGCGCGCCGTTTCGGGATTCCGGTATACCTGTCGCATGGCACCCGCGTTGCCGCGGCAGGCGGCGGCGATGTTTTTTCCGTTGCGACGATCATCGACAGCCATACCCCCTTTGCCGTGGGTGACCTCGAGATTTTTCCGTACCCGGTGCCGCATGACGCGCGGGAGCCGACCCAGTTCGTGTTTGGCGACGGCGCGCGGCGGCTGGGCGTGCTGACCGATGCCGGATCGTCAACGCCGCATATCGAGCACATGCTGTCCGGGCTGGATGCGCTGGTTATCGAATGCAATCACGACCGGGAGCTGCTGCTTGGCGGCAACTACCCGGAACGCCTCAAGCGGCGCATCGCCGGCCGTTACGGCCACCTCGACAACGGACAGGCTGCCGGCATTCTTGCAAACATCGACAAGAAATCACTGCAGCATGTGGTGGCGGCCCATCTGTCGCAGCGGAACAACCGGCCGGAACTGGCCTGCGCGGCGCTGTCTGCCGCGCTGGGCTGTGCTGCGGAGTGGATCGGCGTGGCCACCCAGGCCGAGGGTTTCGGCTGGCGCATGATTGTCTGATCGCTGCACCTGCGGAAAAAGAAAAAGCCGGCCCGAAGGCCGGCTTTTTTTACGGCAGACGCTGGATTACTTCTTGACGGCGTCTTTGGCTGCGTCGGCAGCACCTTTGACGGCGTCCTTGGCGGCGTCGACGGCGGCAGCCGGGGCTGCCGGAGCGGCGGCGTCAGCCTTCGGCGCGTCAGCGGCCGGGGCGGCAGCATCGGCTTTCGGGGCTTCAGGAGCCGGTGCCGGAGCCGGTGCGGGCGCCGGGGCGGGAGCGGGTGCCGGAGCGGGCGCCGGAGCAGGTTTTTCGCCGCAGGCGGTCAGGCCAACCGCGAACAGGGCGGCAACGAGGAGGGAGCGGTTCATGATGATGACTATCCTTCGAAGGTAGATTGTTTGGTTTATCCAAATTTGGTTGGCATCACAGTCGTGAAATCCGCATTGCGGATGACGCAGGCGGCGACGCCGGCGCGGATTCTATCAGTGTTCGGTGCGGAAAGAGAGGGGGGGGAGACTCCGGGTCACAGCCCCGTGACGCTGGTGGCCAGCGGCGGACCGCAGGCTTCCTCGATTTCTCCGAAACGCTCGATCAACTGCTGGGCGCCGGCGGCATCGTGCCTGCCCTCGGCGGCGCGCATGTGGTCGTAGTGGAAGCGGTGGACGTAGTGGCTGGCGTCAAAAATCACGAAGGGATCACTCGCGTGTTTCGCGCTGCGCAGGGTTTCGCGGATCACGCAGGCGTGCGAGAACTGCCGGGCAAGGCCGAGCAGCCGGGGGCAGCCGGTGATCAGTGCCCGCGTGTCGTGGAGCACGATCAGCAGCCGGTTCGAACGATGCTCGAGCAGGAATTGCCGCAGCAGTTCGATGCGCGCACTGCTGTTCCAGGCCGGGCCCGGGGTTTTGTCGAAAACGCGGATGATGCGCTGGGTCAGCGGGATCAGGCGGTCGACGATTTCCTCGTATTCGCGATTGCTTTCAAAGCGCCGGTATTCGGCATTCGGCGGATTGCCCGTCGGTTTCACTGCGGGCCTCCGGGCGCGAGGTATCCCGCGCGGTACCAGGCGTACAGCGTGCCGGCCGCGGCGGCGGGCAGGACCGAGGGCGGCAGGCCGCGCCGGTCGGCGAGCCGGCGGATGCGCTTGCCGGCGCCTGCGGACACGACGCAGCGCTCGCCGTTGATGTAGAACGCGCTGTCATCGTAGAGCAGGATGGTTTGCGGCAGCAGGCGCAGGCCCGCGGTGGCGACGCGTCTGGTGAAGGCGGATGAAGTCAGCGCGCGCTGCGGCGGCGCGAACACGACATGCGGCTTGGGCGTGCTGAGGTCCTCGCCGATGAACTGCAGCAGGTCGCTGCGTGTCCAGCGCAGGCCGCCGAGCAGCCGCAGAAGTTCCCGTGTCAGGCGACGGTCGATGTGCCCCGGATTTTTTGCGGGTTTCAGTCCGGGGTCGGCATAGATGCCGGGCACCATGAGGCGGTCCTGCAGGAAATCGAGAAAACGGCTGCACAGGTCCTGCGCCGAAGGCGCGCGGAAACCCACCGAATAGGTGATGCAGTCATCAAGCGCGACACCGTCATGGGCGTACCGCGGCGGCAGGTAAAGCATGTCACCGCCGGACAATGTCCATTCCCGGCCGGCGCGGAAGCTGCGCAGTATTTTCAGCGGTGCGTCGTCGACCAGCGCGAGGTCGCGCTGGCTGCTGACCTGCCATCGCCGCCGGCCCTCGCCCTGCAGCAGGAACACGTCGTAACTGTCGAAATGCGGGCCGACGCCGCCACCCGGCGGCGCGTAACTCACCATCAGGTCGTCGAGTCGCGCATGGGGGATGAAGGCGAAACGGTCGAGCAGTTCCTGCGCCTGCGGCAGCAGGTGGTTCACGCCCTGCACCAGCAGTGTCCAGTTGCGCGCCGGCAACGCGCTGAAGTCGCGGCGCGAGAGCGGGCCATGGCGCACCTGCCAGCGCCGGCCGTTGCGGATCACCAGCCGCGATTCGGCCTGCGCGTCCTGCGCGAGTTCGATCAGGTCGCGGCGGTTTGCCAGCGCTGTGAACTGCGGCAGGCTGGCGCGCGCCAGCAGCGGTTTTTTCTGCCAGTGCCGCAGCAGGAACTGTGCCGGCGTCAGGCCGTTGAGCATCGGGTTGCGCATGAGGCGGAATTATAGAGGGGCCGCTGCGCGGCGTGCTTGACCGGCGCGCGCTTTGTTCACAGAATCGGGTATCGGGTGCCCTGCCGGCGCCGCTGATCGCGATGGGCGCCGTGCGGCGCGGGCCCGCCGTCATCCCCTGCCGCCCATCAACAAGGAAAGACGATGCAGATTGCAAAAAACACCGTGGTGACGCTGACCTTCGAATTGCTTGATGCCGACGGCAACATGATCGAGAAGGCGGATGCACCGATTGCCTATCTGCACGGCGGATACCACGGCATTTTTCCGCTGGTCGAGCAGGCGCTCGACGGCAAGAAGGCCGGCGACAGCTGCAAGGTGCGGCTCGCGCCGGATGATGCCTTCGGCGAATACGACGCCAAGCTGGTGCAGGTCGAATCGCGCGACAAGTTTCCGCCGGAAGTCGCGGTCGGCATGCAGTTCGAGGGGCGTGGCGACCAGTCGGGCCATACCGTGATCTATACCGTCACCGATGTTGCCGAAAACAAGGTGGTCGTCGACGGCAATCATCCGCTGGCCGGGCAGACGCTGAATTTCCACTGCACGGTGACCGAGGTGCGGGCGGCGAGCGGTGAGGAACTGGAGCACGGCCATGTTCATGGCGCGCATGGGCATCATCACTGATGGCCTGGTGAGTGGTAAGGAATGAGGAGTCAGGTGTGAGGGGGTGTGGTGAAAGCCGCACTCCCGTCGTTTTAAAAATATCAATAAAATCAAGTACTTATGATTTATCGCTGGCGCCATCCTGTGCCAGCGCCCGCAGGCGGTAGAGCAGGTCCAGCGCATCACGCGGTGTCAGCGCATCGGGATCGCAGTCGCGCAGCGCGTCCACGGCCGGATGCGGTTCCGGTACCGCGACTTCACTGACGGCGGTGTTTGCCGCGAACAGGTCACCCTGCGGCACCTGTGCCGCCGCGGCAGCTTCGAGACCTGCGAGGTGTTTGCGCGCGCTGCGGATCACCGCGCCGGGTACGCCGGCGAGTTGCGCGACCTGCAATCCGTAACTGCGGCTGGCCGGGCCTTCCTCGACGCTGTGCAGGAACACGATGTGATCCTTGTGCTCGACCGCGTCGAGGTGCACGTTGGCAACCTGGCGGAATTCCGCGGCGAGCGCGGTCAGTTCGAAATAGTGGGTGGCGAACAGCGTGTAGCAGGCATTTCTTTCGATCAGGTGGCGCGCGATCGCCCAGGCCAGCGCGAGGCCGTCGTAGGTCGAGGTGCCGCGGCCGATTTCATCCATCAGCACCAGGCTCTGCGGCGTCGCGTGGTGGAGGATGAAGGCGGCTTCGGTCATCTCCACCATGAAGGTCGAGCGTCCGCCGGCGAGGTCGTCGGCGGCGCCGATGCGGGTGAAGATGCGGTCCAGCGGTCCGAGCCTGGCGCGGGTGGCCGGAACGAAGGAGCCGCAATGGGCAAGCAGGGCGATCAGCGCGGTCTGCCGCATGTAGGTCGACTTGCCGCCCATGTTGGGGCCGGTGATCAGCAGCATGCGCCGTGCCGCGGACAGTCTGGCGTCATTGGCAATGAAGGGATTCACCTGCGCCTCGACCACGGGATGGCGGCCGCCCGCGATGTCGATCACCGCTTCGTCGATGAATTCCGGCGCCGTCCAGTCGAGCGCCGCGGCGCGTTCGGCGAAGGTGGCGAGCATGTCGAGCAGGGCGAGGGCGTTCGCCACTTTCTGCAGCGCCGGCACCTGCGGCGCGAGTTTCTGCAGCAGCTGTTCGTATAACAGCTTTTCCCGGGCCAGCGCGCGTTCCTGCGCCGACAGCGCCTTGTCCTCGAAGGTTTTCAGTTCCGGCGTGATGTAGCGCTCGGCATTCTTCAGCGTCTGGCGGCGGCGGTAATCATCGGGCACCTTGTCCGACTGCGCGCGGGTGACCTCGATGTAGAAACCGTGGACGCGGTTGAATTCCACTTTCAGCGTGGTGATGCCGGTGCGCGAGCGTTCGCGGGTTTCCAGTTCGGCAAGGAAGGCGCCGCAGTTGTCCTGGATGCCGCGCAGTTCGTCGAGCTCGGCGTCGTACCCGTCGGCGATGACGCCGCCTTCGCGGATCACCGAGGCCGGTTCGGGTTTGATCGCCGCAGCCAGCAGCGCGGCCAGTTCCGGCTGCGGCGCAAGGTCTCCGGCCAGCGCCTGCAGCTGTTCGGCGGCTGCCCCGCGCAGCACCTGTGCCAGTTCCGGCAGGCGCTGCAGTGATCCGCGCAGTCCGGACAGGTCGCGCGGGCGCGCGCTGGCCAGCGCGATGCGCGCGGCGATGCGTTCGACGTCGGCAAAATTTTTCAGCGCGCCGCGCAGTGCGGCATGGCGGTCGCCGTCGAGCAGTTCGGCGACTGCCCGGTGCATCGCCTGCACCTGCGCGCGGTCGGTCAGCGGGTGATGCAGCGCGTGGCGCAGCCGGCGGCTGCCCATGCCGGTGGCGCAGCTGTCGAGCAGTGACAGCAGCGTCGGCGCCGGTTCGCCGCGGATGGTTTCGCTGATTTCGAGGTTGCGCCGCGTCGCCGGGTCCATGCGCAGGAAGCTGCCCTCGGTCTCGACGTTCAGCGCGAGGATATGGGCGATGGCAGTGCCCTGGGTCGATTTTGCATAGTCGAACAGCGCACCGGCAGCCGCCACTGCGACAGCCATGTCCTGCGCGCCGAAGCCGCCGAGGTCCTGGGTGCCGAACTGCGCGCAGAGCGTGCGGCGCGCGCTGTCGGCATCAAAGCGCCAGGGTGGCAGGCGGCGCAGCGCGGTGCCGTCGTCGGCACGCTCCAGCGCCGCGCCTTCCGCGAGCAGGATTTCGGCCGGGCGCAGGCGCTCGATTTCAGCGGCGAAATTGGCCGGCGCGGTTTCCATGACACAGAACCGTCCCGAGGCCAGCGACAGCCAGGCGAGCCCCAGTGTGTTGCCGGAACGGTGCGCGGCGAGCAGCAGGTTCTCGCTTTTTTCATCGAGCAGTGCCGACTCGGTCAGCGTGCCCGGGGTGACGATGCGCACCACCTTGCGCTCGACCGGCCCCTTCGAAGTGGCCGGGTCGCCGATCTGCTCGCAGATCGCCACCGATTCGCCGAGCTTCACCAGTTTGGCGAGGTACTGGTCGACGGCATGGAAAGGCACGCCGGCCATCTTGATCGGCGTGCCCGCGGATTCGCCGCGCGAGGTCAGCGTGATGTCGAGCAGCCGCGCCGCCTTTTCGGCGTCCTCGAAAAACAGCTCGTAGAAATCGCCCATGCGGTAGAACACCAGCAGGTCCGGATGTTCGGACTTGATCCGCAGGTACTGCTGCATCATCGGGGTGTGGATGGCGGGCGGGTTTTCCGGTTTCATGCGGCTATTTTACGAGATGGGGGAAGACCGCCCGGACGCGATTGTTCTGGACATCATCGGCGTCGGACTCAAGATTGCAGCGTGTCTGCCGTTGCAGGGGACGGGCCGCAGGCGCCGGGTGCCGCGTGTCGGCATTTTCGCCAATACATCAAATTATTCTGATATACCATGCCCTTGAGTACAGCCGGAGCATTCCGGCAGCCGCCCGGAACTCAGGAAATTTGCGCGGGAGTCGCAGCCAGCATGCAGGGGTATGGTGACAGGGGAGCGTCGGTTTGCCGGAGCGTGGACGGGCTCGCGGGCCTGTCCGCCCTGTTCTCGGCATGAGCCTGAAATCGCCGCTGCGCGTTCTTGCCGTGGCCGTCGGCCTGCTGACGGCCTCTGCGGCCGGCCTGCTGTGGTGGCAGGCGGATCGCGCGCAGGATCAGCTGCGTGCCCAGATCCTGGCGCAGGCCGAACAGCGCAGTGTGCAGCTTGCCGATGCGATGGCCGGCCAGGTGGCCGGCTTTTTTGCGAATGCGGACCAGTCGCTGCAGCGCCTGCGCAGCGTGTGGATCGAGGATCGCGCGCGTCTTGATGAAATAGTCCGCGCAGTGCTCGGCTCCTTTCCGGAGGGTTCGGCCAGCCTTTTTTCGGTGACCGGTGCCGACGGTTATCTGGTGTATGACAGCCGGGGCGGCAATGACCGGATGTATGTCGGTGACCGTGACCATTTCAAGGTCATGCGCTCGGAAGAAGATCGCCTGGTGATCGGCAAACCGGTGCTGTCGCGGATTTCCGGCCAGTGGGCTTTTGTCGTGGGGCGTCCGATCCTGCGCGATGGCCGTTTCGAGGGCACGGTCCAGCTGCTGGTGTCGTCGGACTACATGGCGGCGAAGCTGGCGGGACTGGAGCTGTCAACAAGGGACGTGGTGGCACTCGCCTATGCCGATGACGGCACCTTCATGGCGCGCAGCCGCGACAACCGCAAGGCGATGGGCACCGGTGTGCCGAAGGACCGGCCGTTCCTCAGACCCGATGCCCCGGATTCCGGCATTTTCCGCGTTGCCGGGCTGCTCGACGGCACCGAGCGCACCTATGGCTGGCACCTGGCGCGCGAATACGGCCTGGTGGTGGCGATCGGACTTGATGACGAAGCGGTGTTTGCGCCGCTGGCCTCCGGGTTGTCGCTGACCCGCGGCACCAGCGCCGCGCTGGCGGTGCTGGTGATGGTGGGCGGCGTGGTGGTCATGCTGCTGCTGCTGCGACTGGCCGGCAAACAGCAACAGCTTGCCGCCAACGAGGAGCGGTTCCGTACCCTTGCCGAGCTGTCCTCGGACTGGTACTGGGAACAGGACGCCGAATACCGCTTCATCCAGCTCGACGATCCCGGCATTGCGCCGCGCCGGCGCGCACAGGCCTTCGTGGGGATGCGGCGCTGGGAACTCGAGGGGGTCAACCTGACACCCGGGCAATGGGCCGAGCACCGCGCGGTCATCGAGCGTCACGAGGTATTCCACAACTTCGAATACCAGCGCGCAGGCACCGACGGGAAACTGCGCTGGGCCAGCATCAGCGGGGCACCGGTGTTCGACGGTGCCGGGCGTTTTGCCGGATATCGTGGCGTCGGCAGGGATATCACGGACTGGAAGCAGGCCCAGCAGCAGCTTGCCGACAGCGAGGCGACCCTGCGCCTGGTTGTCGACAACGCGCCGATGATGATCGCTTTTTATGATGCCGCGCTGAATTGCCGCTTCTCGAACCGGGCCTACGCCGGGTTCCGCGGCCTGTCCGCCGATGCCGTGATCGGCAAACCCATGCAGGAAATCATTTCCGGCGAAAGCTGGCGGGAGTTCAGGGCGCGCCTGCCGCTGCTCCAGTCCGGCGAGACCACCAGGTACCGCACCCGTCGTGCGGCTGCGGACGGCAGGCAGGTATTCCTCGACGTGACTCTGGTGCCCTATGTGCCGGCCGGCGGCGTGATGCAGGGCGCTTTCGTGCTGCTCCAGGACATCACCGAACAGGCGCAGGCCGAGGAGCAGTTGCGCAACAGCGAAGCGCGTTTCCGCAGCCTGACCGACCTGTCCTCGGATTGGTACTGGGAGCAGGATGAGCAGTTCCGTTTCAGGGAACTCGGCGATGCCGGGCTGAGGGTCGACCTGCATGCGCGCAATCCTGTCGGCAAGGCCCGCTGGGAACTGGACAATACCAACCTGAGTCCGGCGCAATGGGCTGAACACCGCGCGCTGCTGGAGCGGCACGAGTCCTTCCGTGATTTCGAGTTCATGCGTGTTGCGGCGGACGGCACGCAGCGCTGGGTGTGCATCAGCGGTGGGCCGATATTCAACGAACGCGGTGATTTCACCGGGTACCGGGGAGTGGGCAAGGACATCACGGCTGCCCGCCAGGCGGATGCGGCGCGCCGCACCAGCGAGGAGCGCCTGCGCGCGACGCTCGACAACACCCCCGGCGTGGCGGTGCAGTGGTTTGACCGCGAGGGCCGGGTGCTCTACTGGAATCCGGCCTCGGAAAGGCTCTATGGCATCGCCGCGGCGCATGCGGTCGGCAGGACCATGCTGGAACTGCTGCACACTCCGGAGCAGTACCGCGGATTCGTGGAGATGATTGCCGGCATCGAGGCGAGCGGGACTCCGGTCGGCCCCGAGGAAATCGAAATCCGCAGTATCAATGGCGTCGAGGCCACCGTGTTGTACACGATGTTCAAGCTTCCCGGCGCACCGGAGAATCCGGTTTTTGTGTGCATGGATGTCGATGTTTCGGAGCGCAAGCGGGCGGAGCAGGCGCTGCGCGGCAGCGAAGCCCGGTTCCGCTCGGTGTTCGAACAGGCGGCGGTGGGCATGACGCTGCGTGCGCTGGACGGCCACTGGATCGCGATCAACGAAGTGTTTGGAAAAATGCTGGGATATACCCTGGACGACCTGGAGGCAGGGGTGCGCATCAATCACCCGGAGGACCACGACGCGGCGGCGGAGCGGCTGCGCGCTCTGTCGCAAGGGGAGCTCGAGTCCTACCAGCACGAGAAACGTTATGTCGCCAAGGATGGCCGCGTGATCTGGGTCGATTTCTGGGCCTCGGTGGTTCATGACGAGGAGCGCCGGCCGGTGATGCGGCTGGCGGTGGCGCAGGACATCACCGCGAGGAAATGCGCCGAGGAGGAGTTGCGCGTGCTCAATGCCGAACTGGAGCGGCGGGTGACGGAGCGCACGGCGGAACTTGCCGCGGCAAACCGCGAGCTGGAAACCTTTGCCTATTCGGTGTCCCATGATCTGAAGGCGCCGCTGCGCGGCATTGACGGTTACAGCCGCCTGCTGCTGGAGGATCATGCGGCGGCGCTGGGCGAAGAGGGACAGCGTTTCCTGCACAATGTCCGGCAGGGCGCACGCAACATGAACGAGCTGATCGAGGACCTGCTGGCCTATTCGCGGATCGAGCGTGGCGGCCGGGCGGCGGAGTTGCTGGAACTGAAGCCCCTGGTTCAGGCACTGGTCGCGGAACTGGCGGCGGATCCTGCGGCGGGCCATTGCCGCGTGGACAGCAGTGTGCCCGTGTTGCGGGCAACCGCCGATCGCGAGGGGCTGACGCTGGCGGTGCGCAACCTGCTCGACAATGCGGTCAAGTTCACGGTCCGCACGCCGCAGGCGCGGATCGAGGCCGGCGGGCGCGACGGCGATGGCTCCTGTATTCTTTGGGTGCGTGACAACGGCCCCGGCTTCGACATGAAATACCATGACCGCATATTCGGGATTTTCGAGCGCCTTCACCGGACCGAGGACTATCCGGGCACCGGCGTCGGTCTTGCCATCGTGCAGAAGGCGATGGCGCGCATGGGGGGCAGGGTCTGGGCGGAAAGTGCGCCCGGGCAGGGCGCGACGTTTTACCTGGAGATACCCAAGTGAGGCCTTCGGCATGAATCGCCCCATCCTGCTGGTCGACGACAATCCGATGGATGTCGAGCTGACCCAGCTGGCTTTCCGCAAGAGCAAGCTGACCAATCCGATCGAGGTTGCCCGCGATGGCGAGGAGGCGCTGGCCTGGATTCCGCGCTGGGAGGCCGGCGAACCGACCCCGGTGGTCATCCTGCTCGACATCAACATGCCGCGGGTCAACGGACTCGAGGTTCTGCAGGCGCTGCGCGCGCATCCGGTGTCGCGGCTGCTGCCGGTGGTGGTGCTTACGACGTCGTCGACCAGCCATGACATCGATGCCGCCTACCGCCACGGCGCCAATTCCTACATCGTCAAACCGGTGGATTTCGACAAGTTCCGCACGGTCGCCGGCCAGATCGAACTGTTCTGGACGGTGCTCAATGTGCCGCCGTCGTGACGGCGCGCGCGATATTCCTGCTGTTCCTCGTCAGCAGTGTTGCCTGCACGCCGCAGCAGGCGCTGATCTCGGCTTTGATACCCGACGGCACGGCCTCGGTGCTGCTCGGCCACCTGCAGGGTGTCGAGGATGGCAACCGGCGGCGCATTGCCGAACTGGAGCAGCTGGGTGACTGGGCTGGGCTGGTCCGGTTCGCCGACTCAAACATTGTCATTGATCCGGTCAGTCCCGAGTGGCGGCTGATCGGCGGTTATGCCCATGCCCGGCAGCGGGATTTCCGGAGCGCCGCTCACTATTTCGGGGAAATGGTCAGGCTGGCGCCGCACGACGTTGCCGGCTATGAGTTCCTTGCGGAAGCACAGCGCGCAGGCGGCGAGCCACGACGCGCGGTATTGACCCTTGAGCGCGCAATGCGCATCGGGCGGGAATCGCCAACCACCTACGGCATTCTCGGCAACGCCTATGCTGACCTGGGCAGTGATGCCGAAGCCATCACCGCATACCGCCGCGCATTGGAGATTGATCCGCTTATGGTGCCGGCCCTGTGGGGGTACGGCGCTGCGAGCGTGCGTGCAGGCCGGCTGGATGATGCCCGGGGGGCCGCGCGTGTCCTGCGTCAGGCCGGCTCCCCTCTGGCGGAAAGGCTGGACGCCCTCATTGCCGGGCAGTGATCCGGCTGTGCCGGTTCAGGGTTTTGGTGAGGGCGGGCGCCAGGTCCGGGCCCAGCCAAGGAAATCCGCAGCAGGCATGGGTTTGGCAATGAAATAACCCTGTGCGACTGAACAGTCGATCTCCCTGAGGTGATCCCAGTCGGAACGGGTTTCGACGCCTTCCGCCACTGACTTGAGTCCCAGTCGCCGCGCGAGTTCGTTGCTTGATTCCAGCATTACGTTGCGGCGCGGATTCTGACTGGCATTGGCGACAAAAGAGCGGTCGATTTTAAGTTCCGTGAACGGTGCTCGAGCCAACTGCTGCAGCGAGGCGTAGCCGGTGCCGAAGTCGTCAATCGACAGACCGAACCCCTTCATACGCAGACGGGCCAGGTTTTCCAATGCATGGCCGACGTCGGCCATTGCCGCCGATTCGGTGATTTCCAGGACGACATGTACGGTGTCGAGGCCGGAGGTGCGCACTATCTGCGTCACCTGGTCGGCGAGAGTGGGGTCATGCAGCGATTTCAGCGACAGGTTGACCGAAACCGTGATTTCGAGGCCGTTCCTCAGCCAGTCGGCGCAGGCGCTCGACGCCTGGCGCAGAATGATCCAGGTCAGACGGTCGATCAATCCATGTTCTTCGAGGAGGCCGATGAATTCCGACGGCCCCACGATTCCCCGCTGCGGATGCCGCATACGGGCGAGCGCTTCGGCGCCCACCAGCAATCCGGTGTGCAGGTCGACCTTGGGCTGGAAAAAAGCCTCGAAGCGTTCTTCCTCGATTGCTGCCAGGATTTCGTCGCTGGACAGTCTCGGTCCCCGGGGCTCCTCCAGTACCTGAGGGATGCTGAGGTGCTGTGCGATCAGCGTCTGCAGTTTTTGCGGTGTAACGGGTTTTTCGATTGCACCCAGCAGACGGATGCCGTAGTCGCGTGCCATGGTGCCGACCGTGGCGATCAGCGTCCGGTCCAGCGCACTGGTCAGAATCAGCGAGGAACGGGTTCCGGTTTCGGAGATGCGGCGTATCAATTCCATGCCGTCCATGTTGGGCATGTCCAGATCGCAAATGGTGATGTCGGTCCGCGTATCCGGCCGTTTCAGATGGTCAAGTGCCTCCATGCCGTCCCGGGCCTCGGAAATCAGGCCCACGCGCAGGCTGCGCAACGCCTGCACCAGCATCTGCCGCTGGAAGTCGTGGTCTTCAGCGACCAGCACGCTGAGGCCGCCAAGGTCGGTCAGGGTGTTTTCCCGGCTTCCGGGGATTCCGTGGGGCGTCATGGTCTTGGCCTGTCACCAGTTGTGTTCGGGGGATCAATAGCCTCGAGCAGCGACTGCCGTGATATCGGCTTGATCAGCAGCCAGTCAAAGCCCGCCTGCACCAGCGCCGGCCGCGACTCCTCGATCGCATGGGCCGTGTAGGCAATCACCCGCAGATGTTTAAGGTGTTCGTCGGCGCGGATGCGCCGGCAGACTTCCTCACCCGACATGCCCGGCATGCTGATATCGAGCAACACGACTTCAAAACTGCCGGCCGCGAGTTTGGCCAGCGCCTGTTCCCCGTTTTCCGCTTCGTCGGTCAGCCATCCCGCGTCGCGCAGGATGACCTCCGGCAGCCGGCGATTGATCGGATGGTCATCCACGATCAGCACATGCCGGTCTGTCATGAATGTCCGTCCGGAAGGGCGAAATGAAAGGAACTGCCTGTGCCCGGGACTGACTTGAATCCGATCTGCCCGCCCATCAGTTCGACCAGTTCCTTTGCCAGTGCCAGCCCGAGGCCGTTCCCCTCATGGTTGCGGGTGTTGAACGAGTCCAGTTGCCTGAATCCGTCGAACAGCAGGGGCTGTTGTTCCGGAGGAATCCCCGGGCCCGTGTCGGTCACGGAGAAACGGATGCCGGAGCCTGATTTTGCGACAGCGACCGTGACACGGCCCTGTTCCGCGAATTTGATGGCATTGTGGATCAGGTTGTTCAGGACCTGCGCCATCTTTGTCTCGTCGCAGTGGAACATTTCCGGCAACCCCGATTCGAATTCGGCCACAAGGCCGAGGCCTTTTTTCTCGGCGTAAGGCTGGTGTATTGCGATCGTACTGCGGACCAGGTGTTCCAGTGGTACCGGCTTTCTCGAGATTTCCATTTTTCCGGCTTCAATCTTGGCCAGATCCAGGGTCGCGTTGACCAGCGACAGCAGGTGGTTGCCGGCCTGGTGGATGGTCCCTGCAAATTCCCGGTGCTCCGGTTCGTGTGAATTGTCCCTCAGGTATTCCGAAAATCCGAGTATTCCATTGAGCGGAGTGCGCAATTCGTGGGACATGCGGGCGAGAAATTCCGACTTCATCCGGCTTGACGATAGCGCTTCCTGCTCGCTACGCCGCAGCGAGGCCTCCACCTTCGCCTGGTTGCGGAGAAGGGTCAGCACTGCGGCCGAGGCCAGCATGATCAGCAGGGTGATGGCGCCGCCCAGCATGTGCAGCAGGTTGATATGGCCCTCGATCTCGGCGAGGATTTCCGATTCGGCGCGGCCGACGAGGACGACCAGCGGATACTCCTTCAGCCTGCGGTAGGCGTAGACGCGGCGGATTCCGTCCACCGGACTTGTGGCGGTGTACGTGCCCTGGCCGGCTTCAGCGAGTTTGCTGAATACGACAGCCTTGCTGACGTCCTGCCCGATTTCGCTGGATGTGGCGGAGTGCCTCGCGCGCACGATGCCGTCGGTGCCGACCAGGGCCACGACGCTGTGTGCGCCGAACTCCACAGCCTTGTAGAATTCGGTGAAATAGTACGGGTCGAGGCTGGTGACCACGATGCCGCCGAAACTCCCGTCGGGGTTGTTGATGCGGCGGGTGAACTGTACCGACCACTTGCCGCTGGAGCGGCCGAGAACTGGTTTGGAAATGAAGACCTGCCCAGTGTCGGCAGCGACATGCACCTGAAAGTGTTCGCGGTCCTTGACGTTGGATTTCGGCAGCGGCCGGTTAGCCAGTTTGACCCATCCGTCCTTGTCGACGACCACGATCAGGTTGTAGAACTGATCGAGAAATACGCCGTCGCTGCCGTACCGTTCCAGATCCAGACGGCCGCCGCTCGACTCGTATTCGCGTTTCACGAACATCGTGGTCTGGTCGAGCACGCGCGCGGTGCGCACGGTGTGTTCGCCGAAGGCCCTTGAATAGTTGGCCAGACCCTGCTCCGCTTCGCGCACCGTTTGCTGTCGTTCAAAATCGATGTAGTAGCGCAGTCCGGCCCAGAGGCTGAGGATCATCAGGGCCGCGATGGCAACAACCGAATACGCGGAGTTTGCCGCCTTGGAGGGCGGGAATTGACCTTCCGCTTCCGCGACCGTTGTGTTTCCCGGGTTCATGGCATGTGTTGTCCGAATGGGTTGCCGGCTTCCGGCAGTTCGGGGTGCGGGGTCATTCCAGGTTGCCGGTCAGGCCGTGCCGGATCGCGTATTGCGCGATTTCGACGTTGTTGGCCAGTTGCAGCTTCTGCAGAACCCGTGAGCGGTAGACGCTGACGGTTTTCGGGCTCAGCGACAGGGTTTCGGCGATCAGAGACAGCTTGCTGCCTTCGGCAATGAGCCTGAATACCTGGAACTCGCGTTCGGACAGTGTTTCGTGGGGGCGCTCCGGGGATTCGTTTGCCACCACGGCAACCAGTGCTTCGGAAACCTCGGGGCTGATGAACTTGCGGCCGGCGGCAACCCGGCGCACTGCGGCGACCAGTTGCCCGGGTGCAACCGCCTTGTTGAGATAGCCCGCTGCGCCCGCGCGCAGGGCGCGCACTGCAAAGACGCTTTCCGGGTGGCTGCTCAGCACCAGTGACGGCATCGACGGCATTTCCTTGCGGAGCAGGCTGATGGCTTCGATGCCGTTCCTGCCGGGCATTTCAATATCGATGACCAGCACGTCGCAGTGGATGGCCTGCAGTTGCCGGTGCAGGGCGCCGAAGTTGGCGGCTTCGACCGCCACTTCGATGTCGCCGCTCTGCGCGAGCAGCAGCGACAGACCCCGCCGGACGAGTTCGTGGTCGTCACAAAGTGCGACGCGGATCATCGGTTTGAAGCCTTTGCACTGCGGCAATCGACAGTCAGGGGGTGCGGCATGGGTCAGCCTGTTCCTGCGGATTTTTTGATGAAATGTTCAAGGCGGGTCGTTTCCACGGAGAGTTTCGGCAGCAATCCGCAGGCGGCATCGACGAGTCCGGAGCGTGCGGCCTTTTCCACCTCTTCGGCGGCCGTGGCGAGCGGCAATGCGCCGATCATTCGGGCAGCCCCCTTGATGCGATGCGTGGCACGCGCGATTTTTTCCGCATCCATGAAATCGGCAACCGGTGAAAGTTCGGACATGTCGTCGATGTGGGCTGCGAGGAACTGGCGGAGTATGTCGTCACGCAATCCGGGATCACCGCCGGTGTAAGGCAGCAGGGCATCCGGATCAAGCGGCTCTCCGGATTGTCCGGGTTTCGGCGGTGATTGCGCGCCTGTCGGCGGTTGCCCGCCATTGGCGGATTCCGTCGGTTTCAGCCAGCGAACGATCTTCTGCCGCAACTCGCCGATGGTGACCGGCTTGGAAAGATAGTCGTTCATGCCGGTTTCAAGACACAGCGCGGCGTCGGCCGGCAGTGCGTTGGCGGTGCAGGCGATGATCGGCATGGAGACGGATTTTCGGGTCGATTCCATTGAGCGGACTTCCCGGGTGAGCTGGTAGCCATCCATGTTCGGCATGTGGCAGTCGGTAAGCATCAGGTCATACCGGTTGTTGCGCAGTTTTTCCAGCGCCTCGCAGCCGTCCACCGCGAGTTCGACGCGGTAACCAAGAACCGATATCTGCCGCTCGAGCAACAGTCTGTTGACCGCATGGTCTTCGACCACCAGTATTCGCGTATCCGAACCCCCCGTGCTTTCCGTGGCTTCCCTGATGTTTCCGGGGGCCAGATCCTGTTGCCGTTTAAGTTGATCGGGGCGGGCAACGACCAGTTTAAGGGTGGTGGAAACCTCCGTGCCGATCCCGGGAATGCTGTCCAGAGTTACGTCGCCGCCCATCAGCAGGGCGAGGCGACGGCAAATCGACAAACCGAGTCCGGTGCCGCCGAATCGGCGCGTGGTTTCAGAGTCGCCCTGGACAAAGGGCTGGAAAAGGCGGGACTGCTGCTCCGGGGGAATTCCGATGCCGGTGTCGCGAACGCTGATGCGGAGCAGGTCATGCACCTCCTCGTGACGAATGCATTCCACCGACAGCCGGACGCTTCCTTTTTCAGTGAACTTGATTGCGTTGGACAACAGGTTGTTCAGTATCTGGGTGATACGCAGGCCGTCGCCAATGTGCGCTGTGGAGAGATCCGGATCGACGAGGCATTTCAGTTCAAGGCCTTTGCGTATCGCAAGTTCGTGATGAACGTTTATGGCCCGGTTGGCCAGGGTCTGCAGGAAGACCGGTTCCGGTTTGATTTCAAGCTGGCCCGCTTCAATCTTGGAAAAATCGAGGATGTCATCGATCAGCCGCAGCAGTGATACCGCTGAACTGCGGGCCAGTGACAGTGATTCGCGCTGTTCGGGGTTGAGGCGGGTCAATTCCAGCAGTTCGAGCATGCCCAGAACGCCATTCATCGGGGTCCGGATTTCGTGGCTCATCGTCGCCAGGAATCCGCTCTTGGCGCGATTGGCGGCGTCGGCCGCCTCTTTTGCCGACTCGAGTTCTTTCGCAAGCATGCGCTGCTCGGTGACATCCGTCAGTGCGAGCAAAATTTCGGAGGCGCCCGCCTGAACCGGGCGGGCGGCGGCTACGACCCAGAACCGCGTGCCGTCGCTGCGCTTCAGTTCGAGCTCACCGTTGAAGGATTTTTTGTCCGAGAGGGCCGCGTCGATCCTCTCTTTTGCGTGCGCCCATGCTGCGGTGCTCGGGAAAAGCGCGGCCATCGGCCGGACAGGCTGGCTGCTGAAGCCGAACATGCGGTTCATCGCGGCATTGCAGCGGTTGATCACGCCGTCGTGTGCCACGGCGATCGCAGTTGGCGTGGTTTCCAGAAGGGTGTCGCTCTGCTCCAGTGCCTGCCGCAGGGATTCTTCCATTGACTTGCGGCGGGTGATATCCAGATTGGTGCCGGTCATGCGCAGGGCGCGTCCGGAGGCATCCCGGTCAGTTACCCGGCCGCGCGAGACAATCCATTTCCATTGTCCGCCGGCGCTTAGCACCCGGTGTTCCGTGGCGTAGTCGTCCCGGTCACCCCGCAGGCATGCCATCGACAGTTCGAGGGCGGCGGGCAGATCGTCCGGATGCACGAGTGACATCAGTTTTTCCACGCTGATGCGTGTTTCCCCGGGTTCGCCGCCGAGCAGTCGGGACCAGCCATCCGACAGATGTACAGTGCCGTTCTGCAGATCGGTGTCCCACAGCGCCAGGCCGGAGCCCTCAAGGGCAAGCTCAAGGCGCTGCTGTGCACGATCCGATACCTGTTCCGCCGACTTGCGTGCCGAGATGTCACGCGATGTGCCCACGGTTCCGCTGACTTTTCCCGTCGCATCCATGATCGGTGCTTTGACGATTTCCACCCAGCGCTCTCGACCTTCCACCGTCAGCGTCAATTCATAACGCAGCGGTTCCCGGGTTGCCATAACCCGCAGATCTTCTTCGCGCAACTGGGCTGCCTTGTCGGCGGGGTAGATATCGAAGTCCGTTTTCCCGATGGCATCTTCGGGCGAGATGCCATAACGTTCCGCAAATGCCCTGTTGACCAGCGTCATCCGGCCCTCATGGTCCTTTATCCAGGTGACATCGGGGAGGCAATCGATCAGGGCGCGCTGGGCAGCCAGCAACAATGGTTCGCTACCGGTCGCGGCAATGCCTGACGCAGCGGGGGGGATTTTTTGTGATGGTGCGGCCGGTTTGCGCCGTATGGCTGTTCGTTTTGGTCGGGATTGCATGGGGTACCTTGAACCCATTGTAGCGTTGCAGCCGCAAGGTAATCCCCCGGATTAGCAGGCAAATTGGGTGCCTGATCCGGCCTTGCAGAATCTAACCGGAGGTCCGGAGCGTCAGGACTTCAGCGCCGGTGTCAGGTGCGGCGCGATCAGCGGCAGCAGCTGGGCGAACACCTTGGGATTGCCGGCGACGATGTTGCCGCTGTCGAGATAACGGTCGTTGCCCTGCAGGTCGCCGACCAGGCCGCCGGCCTCGGTGATCAGCAGGCTGCCGGCGGCAATGTCCCATTTGCTCAGGCCCAGTTCCCAGAAGCCGTCGAGGCGGCCGGCGGCGACCCAGGCCAGGTCGAGCGAGGCCGAGCCCGGGCGGCGCAGGCCGGCGGTGTTTTTGATGATGTCGCGCATCATGCCGAGATAGGGCTCGAGGTGCTCAAGCTGGCGGTAGGGGAAGCCGGTGCCGATCAGGCTCGGCTTGAGGTGGGCGTGTTTGCTGACGCGCAGCCGGGTTTCGTTGAGGAAGGCGCCGCGACCCTTGGTTGCGGTGTAGAGGTCGTTGCGGTTCGGGTCATAGACCACCGCCTGGGTGATCACGCCTTTCTGAGCCAGCGCGATCGACACCGCATACTGGGGGAGGCCGTGCAGGAAATTGGTGGTGCCGTCGAGCGGATCGATGATCCACTGGAATTCCGAAGAGCCGGAGGCGCCGGACTCCTCTGCTAGAATCGAATGATTCGGATAGGCTTCGTGCAGGGTGCGGATGATCGCCTGTTCGGCCTCGCGGTCCACTTCCGAAACGAAATCGTTGGCGGCCTTTTCCCT